>JALUDX010000195.1 GCA_027053355.1 Anaerolineales bacterium
GGGGATGGCCGCGGCCATCCGCCGCGGCCATCCCCCCCCCCACCAACCCTCGGAGGTTCCCATGTCCCCGTCCGATTGTCCTGATTGTCGCCGCATCCTGGATGTAGAGCGCCTGCGCGCGGACTTCCCCATTTTGCAGCGCGAAGTGCGCGCCGGCGTGCCCTTGATTTATCTGGATTCCACCGCTACCAGCCAAAAGCCGCGTGCGGTGCTCCAGACCCTCGCGCAGATGTACCAGCAGCACAACGCCAACATCCACCGCGGGGTGTACACCTTAGCCGAAGAGGCCACCGCGGCCTACGAAGACGCGCGCGCCAAAGTGGCGCGGTTCATCGGCGCGGCCGAGGCCGAAGAGGTGGTGTTCGTGCGCAACGCCACCGAGGCCATCAACTTAGTGGCCTACACCTGGGCGCGGGCCAACCTACAACCCGGCGACCTGGTGTTGCTCACCGAGATGGAACATCACGCCAACCTGGTGCCCTGGCAGATGTTAGCGGAAGCGCGCGGCATCCGGCTGGCCTTCGTTCCGGTCAAACCCGATGGCGCGTTAGATCTGGAAGCCCTCCCCCGCCTGTTGGCGCAAGGCCCCAAACTGATGGCCGTGAGCGGCATGTCCAACGTCACCGGCTACCAGCCGCCGCTGGCCGAAATCATCCGCCAAGCGCACGAGGCCGGCGCGTTAGTGCTGGTAGACGGTGCGCAACTGGTGCCGCACAAAGCCATCGACGTGCAACAGGTAGGGGCAGATTTTTTGGCTTTTTCCGCGCACAAAATGTTGGGGCCCACGGGGGTGGGCGTGCTCTACGCCCGCCGCGCGCTTTTAGAGGCCATGCCGCCTTTTTTGGGCGGCGGCGACATGATCAAACGCGTGACGTTGGACGGTTTTGCGGCCAACGACGTGCCGCACAAATTCGAAGCCGGTACGCCGCCCATCGCGGAGGCCGTGGCCTTGGGTGCGGCGGTGGATTATTTGCAAGGCGTCGGGATGGACAAAATCCATGCTTACGAACAGGCGCTTACGGCTTATTTGCTGCCGCGGCTGCAAGAAGTGCCGGGGTTGCACCTGCTGGGCACGGTGGTTGCGCCGCGCGGCGCGGTGTTTTCTTTCTGGATGGACGACATCCACGCCCACGACATCGCCCAAATTTTGGATCACTATGGCATTGCCGTGCGCGCCGGGCACCATTGCGCCCAGCCCCTCCATCTCAAATTCGGCGTTCCGGCCACGGCACGCGCCAGTTTCTACTTTTACAACACCCCAGAAGAAGGCGACCACCTGATCGCCGCGCTCTACAAAGCCAAAGAAGTGTTTGCCTGACCCCCTGCGAGGAGCCCCATGGAAGACCTTTACCGGGAATACATCTTAGACCATTACAAAAGCCCCCGCTTCCGCGGGCACTTAGACAACGCCACCCTCACCTACGAAGACGACAACCCCACCTGCGGCGACCACCTGCACATGGAAATCAAGGTCGACGCAAGCGGGAAAATCGCCGACGCCCGCTTCGACGGCATGGGGTGCGCGCTTTCGCAGGCTTCGGCCGACATCCTGTTGGAACACATCATCGGCAAAACGGTCGCCGAGGCCAAGGCCTTTTCCAAAGACGACTTGCTCGACCTGCTGGGCATCAGCCTGGGGCCGGTGCGTCTGAAGTGCGCCTTGCTTTCGCTCAAGGTGCTCAAGGGCGCGCTCTACGGCCTGGCCGAAGGGGGCGAGGGCGCCAATGGGTGAACGCGTCTGGCGCACGGTCATTGCCGGGCTGCTGCTTACCTACGCCGGTCTCACGCTATTGCTTGTGCTGCACGTGCTGCCGGGGAAGGGGTATGTCTGGGCGCCGGTGGTGTTGAGCGGGCTGGCGGCCGCCGCAACGCTGCTCCACGCGGCAGGTCAAATGGGCTGGCGACGAACCTTGGCGTTCTTCCTGCTCACGTTTGGCATCAGCCTCGCCCTGGAAACCGTGGGCGTGGTCACCGGTTGGGTTTACGGCGGCTATCACTACACCCCCAAACTGGGCTGGCGCTTTTTGGGCGTGGTGCCCATCATCATTCCCTTAGCCTGGTTCATGATGGTCTACCCAGGCTGGGTGATCGCCCGCGGCATCGTACAACCCCGTGCGAGCAGGGGCTCAACGCGGCTGAAAGACGCCCTGGCCATCGCGGCCTTGGGCGGGCTCATCCTCACCGCGTGGGACCTGCTGATGGACCCCCTGATGGTGCACTTAGGCTACTGGGTGTGGGAAGAGCCCGGCGCCTACTTCGGCATTCCGGTGCGCAATTTCATTGGGTGGTGGGTGACCGTCGCCCTCATCCATCTGCTCCACGAAATCGTCATCCGCTCGCCGAAAATCACCCCCCGCGGCCCCGCGCCGGCCTGCTGGGCCGTGCTACTCTACGGCCTGGTGGGCTTGAGCAACCTGACGGCCGTGTTAGCCATCCAAAACGCGCACCTGCAAGGCCCCGCCTTGGCCGGGCTCTTCGCCATGCTGCCCTGGGCGCTGTGGGGGTGGAAGGCGTGGCGCAGCATTTCCTCTTGACCCTGGCGCCCCCGCGTTTTACTTTCGCGCAAAAGGTTGACAAAACCACGCTTTGGGGTAAAATTTCCCCCGCAAGCCGAAGTGGCGGAATTGGCAGACGCGCTGCGTTCAGGGCGCAGTGGGCCTTGCGCCCATGTGGGTTCGACTCCCACCTTCGGCATCGCCCACCCCTTGCGGGTGGGCTTTTGCTTTTTCCCGCTGGTGCCGCTTTTCCTGACGGTACAGTTCTACGCCGTCCCAAAACAGGGTGACGGCAACCAGCCCGGCCAAGGCGGAGGCCAGGTCGTTGGCCGTGCGGCAGGCCGCGGCCATGGTAAGCGCCGCGGCGAAGAAAAGCGCCCCCGCCGGTCGGGTACCCCAACGGGCGTGCAAGCGGCGCACCAACACATGACCAAAGCCGATGGCCGCGACGGTCACCCCCGCGGCCAAGGGGCCAACCCAGTAGCCGCTCATCGCCCCTCCTTGCGCCGCGGATTGGCCGGGAAAAGGCCCCGCCGTACCCGCTCGGCCTGGGCGGGCAATTCGGTGCTCCCCCAAATGACCGACCCGGCCAACACACCCACCGCGGCGGCAGCCTCAAAGGAAGGCACGAAATACGAAGCCACGGCCAGCGCCACGCCCAAGGCCAACACCCAAGGCCATACCTGCGCGCCTAAGTGATATTCCACCTTGATCACCCACCAAAAACCTACACCAATGGCGACTAACATCCACAGCCCTAAGGCCAAACCTGTCCAATTCATGAGGCCTCCAGACTAAGGGAGGGGTTGAGGTACTGAGGTACTGAGGGGTTGAGGGCGGGTTGCTTGGGCGTCTCTCTTGGCAACCTGGGGCACTCGGCGACTCGCGTTACGCCCCCCAAGATAGCATACTCTGCTCGCCCCCACCACCCAATTTCGCGCAACAATGCCCTAAAAGCAGATTAATCTTCGCCCCAGCCGTGTTCGCCGCGCAAAGGCACAAAGGCCACGGGCTCTAATACCTCACGCTCCCAGCCTTTTGGGGTGCGCAGCCAGCGTTCCAGGCGCTGGAAGCCGCGCGAGCCCACGGGCAGCACCAGTTTCCCGCCCACGGTCAACTGCTCCAGCAGGGGTTGCGGCACGGCTGGGGCGGCCGCAGCCACCAAAATGGCGTCGAAAGGAGCCAACGCGGGCAATCCTTGCGAGCCATCGCCGACGTGCACGGTCACGTTCCTCAGGCCCAAGTCGGCCAGGCGCTGCCGGGCCTGCTCGGCCAAGTGGGGGAGCCGCTCGATGGTGTGCACTTCGCGCGCCAGCCGCGCCAAAATCGCCGCCTGATAGCCTGAGCCGGTGCCCACCTCCAGCACCTTTTCGTCGCCGCGGAGGCCAAGCAGGGCGGTCATATAAGCCACGATGTAAGGCTGGGAAATGGTTTGCCCGCTGCCGATAGGCAAAGGAGCGTCCGCGTAGGCCCGGCCGCGCAGGGCGGGCGGCACGAAGCGGTGTCGCGGCACCTCACGCAGGGCCTGCAACACCCGCGCGTCGTGCACCCCGCGGGCGAGAATCTGCTCGCGCACCATTTGGTCGGCCAAACGTCGCCAGTCTTCCATGGTTCGGCTCCGGTTTCAGGCCTGTTCGTCGGCCCATTGCAGGACGCGCACCAAGGGGTCGGCGGGGGCAGGGGCGTGGTGCTCGCGGATCAAGGCGGCGGCGCGGGGGGCGCCAGCCGCGGCCACCAACGCCGCGCCCCAGCGAGGATGCTGCACGGCGATCACAAAAGGGCGTCGCCAACCCTGCGGCTTCCCCTTCCCCCAGCGGAGCCAGGCGCGAGGGCAGCACCACCCGGCCAACACCACGACTACCCGTTCCCACAGGTGCGGGCGGCAGCGGGCTTTGCCCACGTCGTGCAGCAGGGCCGCGGTCAGCAAGTCGGGGTCGGTATGGCCGGCCGCGCGCAAGATGCCGAACACCCGCAAGCCATGGGCTTGCTCTGCCAGGGGCATGGCCGAAAAAAGCCGCCACAGCGCGGGCGAAAGCAGAGATTGTGCCTCGGCCAAAGCCTGGGGGTCGGGCCGCGGGTGCCAGGCTTCCCAAAACTGGCGCAGGCGATATTTCAGCCTAAAAGCAGCGCGCTGAGCCATCGGGTAGGCCCCACCACCAACCACCCCAACACGTCGATGTGGAAGAAAGGCAGCACGAAGAGCACCACCAACAAAATCAGGAAGCCGTGCTGTTGCAGCGGTGCGAAGTAGGTCTCCCACAGCCGCGGCCAAAGCCCGGCCAGCACTTTGTCACCGTCCAGGGGTGGAAGGGGGATCAAGTTGAAGAAGAAGAGCAGCAGGTCGAAAAAGACCACCGCGGCCAGGAATTGCCGCACCAGACTCCCCAACAAGGTGTGGGGTAAAAAGGGGCCGACGAGGCGATAAAGCAGCGCAGCGAGTAGGGCAAGGAGCAGGTTGCTCAGCGGCCCGGCAAAGGCCACCCAAAAATAAGCCCACCGCTGGCGCAGCGCCCACGGCGAGATGGGCACAGGCTTGGCCCAACCAAAGCCGCTGAGCAAGAAAAGGAGCGTGCCCCACGGATCCAGGTGCCGCAAGGGGTTGATGGTGAGGCGGCCGGCGCGGCGCGGGGTCTCGTCGCCGAAATGCACGGCCACGCGCGCATGGGCGTATTCGTGCAGGGGGAAGGCGACCAGCAGCAAAGCCAGACGAAAAAGGGTATTGAGCAAATCCATGGTCAGCATGGCGGTTTCTCTATTTCGGAGGTAACTATTCAGCCACAAGGAAATAGATCACGGATAACACGGATTTTTAGGTCGCCAAGGTCGCCAAGATGACGCCAAGGCCGCCAAGAAGTGATGGCGAGCGTGGGCTTTTTAGTGTTTTTCGCCCAATCTGCGCTCATCTTTGGGTCTCTTTCGGCGTAATCTGCGAAATCTGTGGTTTCTTCTTGCCAAGGCTGAACAGTTACTTTTGGAGATAGGCGCCCCACAAGGCCTGATGGGGACGAAAAGGGGCGCCTGAGCCCAGGCAACGCCCAATGGTATAATTCAAAAGGAACGCAAAGATGTTGCCTTCCGCTGCCCGCACTACGGATAGCCACGGATGCTCACAGATTTTCAGGTCGCCAAGTCACGCAAAGGGACACAAAGACACAGAGAGGGATACGCTAAAATGACGCCAAGCGCCAAGGCGTTGCTAGTATTTTTCGCCCAATCTGTGCCAATCTGTGAAATCTGTGGACGTTTTTCTGCGAAATCGGCGTAATCTGCGGTTTAGCGCCGCCACCCCAAACGTCAGGGTCGAAGATGCTCTCGGATTTGCGCTTAGGCGATCACGTGCGGCTCAAGAAGCCCCACCCTTGCGGCGGCAACGAATGGCAAGTGGTGCGTTTGGGCGCGGATATCGGCCTGGAATGTCTGACCTGCGGACGACGCATGTTGCTTACCCGCCGAGAGTTAGCCCGCCGGCTCAAGGCTATTTTGCCGCGCGCGGAAGCGAAGGAAGCCGAATGAACCCGCCTGCGCCAAGGGTTTAGCCTTCGTCCTCGGCAGGCGCCGCTTCCGCAGGCGGCGGGGCCTCTTCGGCCGCGGCGACTTCTTCGGTTTCGGGCAAAGGCGTGGCCGCGGTGCGCAAGGCGTCGTCCAACGTTTGCCCTTCTTTGTGCATCCCCGGTGCGGGGGTGCCGCAATAGGGGCAGATGTTCCACGACAAATCCATCAACTTGCCACAATGGTGGCAGGCTTTTTTGAGCCGGGTATGGCAGTGTGGGCAGAGGATCCAATCTTCTTTGACCCGGCGACCGCAACCCGGGCAGCGGGTGGTTTCCTCCACGGCTTGCAGCAGCGCCTCTTCTTCCAACGTGCGCTGATATTCCTCGTCCAAGGTGCGCGCGGGGCGCAAGATGAGGTAAACCAGCAGGCCGGGCAACGAAAGCACGGCCACCAACAAAGCCGCCAAAATCGGCGCCAACGGGTCGCGGCCGCGAGAACGCATATCGCGATACGCCCAAAACACCAAACTGACCCACAGCGCGGCCAAAAAAGCGCCGCCCCAGCCGGTCACCAACAAAAGCAATCTGCGTGCCAACGTCGGGTCGAGCCCCATAGCCAACTCCTTGACTGCGATGAGCAGATTATAGCATAGCCTCCGGCCAATCCAAGGGCTGCCCATGCGTTGGCCTGGCCGGACAGCACAGAGAGCAAAGCATGACCCACCACACCCAGGAGAGGGGAAATGTACACCATCCGAGAATGGGCTAAAGACGAACGGCCGCGCGAGCGGCTGGAGCGGTTGGGCGCGCAAAGCCTGAGCACCGCCGAACTGCTGGCGATTTTGTTGCGGGTGGGCATCCGCGGCGAAAATGCGGTGCAGGTGGCGCGTCGCTTGCTGCAACAATTCGGCGGGCTGCCCGGCCTGCAACGGGTGGCCTTCAGCGAACTGAAAGCCCAGCGCGGGCTGGGCACGGCCAAGGCTGCGCAGATCAAAGCCGCGCTGGAATTGGGGCGGCGGTTGCAATTGGCGCAGCGCGGAGAACGACCGCGCATCAGCAGCCCCGAGGACGCAGCCGCGCTGCTCCTTTACGAAATGAGCGCCTTGGAACAAGAACACCTGCGCGCCTTGCTGCTCGATACCCGCAATCAGGTGCTCAAAATTCACGAAATCGTGCGCGGGTCGGTCAACAGCGCGCAGGTGCGCATTGCCGAAATTTTCCGCGAGGCCGTGCGCCTCAACGCCACGGCCATCATCTTGGCGCACAACCACCCCAGCGGCGACCCCACCCCCAGCCCCGACGACGTCGCCCTCACCCGCCAGGCGCAAGAGGCCGGTCGCCTGCTGGATATCGCGGTGTTAGACCACCTCATCATCGCAGACAACCGCTTCGTTTCCCTCAAGGCGCAAGGGCTGCTCTGAACGCGCCCAAAGCCAACACATCTCCAGGAGGTCAGCCATGATCGAGGTCAACGGCAAGACCTACGCCAGCGTCGACGACATGCCGCCCGACGTGCGGCAAACCTACGAAAAAATGATGAAACTCCTCGCAGACCAGGACCGCGACGGTGTGCCCGATCTGGTTCAAAAGGCCGGTCAATCCCAGGTCAGTGTGGAAGTTTCACGCACCTTCACGGTGGACGGGCAGACCTACCACAGCCTGGAGGAAATGCCCCCCGAGGTGCGGCAGAAATACGAAGAGATCATGACCCGCTTTGCCCAGAAGTTGGGCCCGGCAGCGGCCGCGCTGCAAGATGCAGATGCCATGGAAGCCGCCGCGACCCAGCCCACCGCACCGGCCGCCAACGCCCCCGTAAGGCAGGTCGAAGGCTCGGTCACCGTCATCCAGAAAGCGCCGCCGACCGTGATGCAGGAAGAGCGCACCAGCCCGGCCTTCGTGCTGGCTTTGGCCGCGGGCCTGCTGCTGGTGCTGCTGGTGGTCGCCGCGGCGCTGCTTTGGGCCATCCACTAAAAGAACCCGCCCGGTTCCCCAGGCGTCACCATTCAGCCGTCGAAAAACTGCCCGCGGCTGAACACGGATAATGACGGATAGCCGCGGATTTCGGGGCGCCGAGGGCATCAAGAGAAGCACCGGAGTAACCAAGCACCATTTACCTCAACACCTCCCGCCTTCTGTGGTTTACGGTCTGCGTCATCCGGAGGGCTGAACAGTCACCCGCAGGTACGCCCCTTCCCCATTCAGGAGGGAACCCATGCACATCGCCATTACCGGTGGCACCGGCCTGATCGGGCGGGCGCTGGCCGACCATCTGCTGCGCCACGGCCATCAGGTCACCATTTTCACCCGGCGGCCTGAGCAAGCCAGGCCGAAAGTGCCCGCGCCGGCAACCATTGCCCGCTGGACGCCCGAGGACCCGCGCACCTTGGCCCAACACCTGCGGCCTGTGCAAGCGGTGGTGCACCTGTTGGGCGAAAACATCGCCGCAGGCCGCTGGACAGCCCAACGCCGCCGCGCGATTTACGACAGCCGCATCCAGGGCGGCCGTACCCTGATGACCGCCCTCCGCCTCGCGCAGCCCCGCCCCGCGGTGCTCATCCAGGCCTCGGCGGTGGGCTACTACGGCGACCGGGGCGACGAAATTTTGGACGAATCCGCGCCCCCGGGCGACGACTTCCTCGCCCGCCTGTGCGTGGACTGGGAAAACAGCACCGCTGCCGCGGAAAACTTGGGGATGCGCCGGGCAATCATCCGCACCGGGGTGGTGCTCAGCCGCGACGGCGGCGCGTTGCCGCGGCTGCTCCTGCCCATCCGCTTGGGCGTGGGCGGCGCGTTGGGCTCCGGCCGCCAATGGATGCCTTGGATTCACCTCGCGGACGAGGTCGCGGCGATCGCCTTCCTGATAACCCACGAGCAAGCCCGCGGAGCGTTCAACCTCACCGCGCCCGAACCCGTCACCAACCTGGAACTCACCCGCGCCATCGCCCGCCGGTTGCACCGCCCGGCCTTCTTCCGCGTGCCCGCGGTCGCCCTGCGCCTGCTCTTCGGCGAGATGAGCATGGTGTTGCTTTCCAGCCAGCGCGCCGTGCCCCGCCGCCTGCAGCAGGCCGGGTTCACCTTCCGCTACCCCACCCTCGATACCGCGCTGGAGCACCTGCTCAGCCCCGCCCAACCCACCGAGGCCCCATGACCCAACCTTACTGGCTCCCCGACGCCGTTTTCTACCAAATCTTCCCCGACCGTTTCGCCAACGGCGACCCTACCAACGACCCGCCCCGCGTGGCCCCCTGGGGCAGCCCGCCAACCCTCTGGGACTTCATGGGCGGCGATTTGCGGGGCATCTTGCAAAAACTGGACTACCTGCTGGATTTGGGCGTCAACGCGCTGTACCTGAACCCCATCTTCCAGGCCACCAGCAACCACCGCTACAACATTAGCGACTATTACCGCATCGACCCCAAACTGGGCACCATGGCCGATTTCCGCGCCCTGCTGGCGGCCTGCCACGCCAACGGCGTGCGCCTGATTTTGGACGGCGTGTTCAACCACACGGGGCGGGGCTTTTTTGCCTTCAACGACATTCTGGAAAACGGTAAACATTCCCCCTACCGCGATTGGTATCACATCCGCCGGTGGCCGGTGCGGGCTTATGGCGAAGGCCCGGCCGAAGACTACGACGCATGGTGGGGCTTCCGCAGCCTGCCCAAACTCAACACCGCCAACCCCGCGGTGCGGGAATTCATCTTCGGCGTGGCGCGCTATTGGGTGGAGCAAGGGGCCGACGGCTGGCGGCTGGATGTGCCCAACGAAATCGACGACGACGGCTTTTGGCAAGAATTCCGCGCCGTGGTCAAGACCGCCAACCCCGACGCCTACCTGGTGGGGGAAATTTGGACTGCCGAGCCCCGTTGGCTGCAGCATTTCGACGGGCTGATGCACTACCCCCTGCGCGAAGCCCTCTTGGCCCTGCTGCGGGGCGAACTTTCGGCCTCGGCCTTTGCCGCCCGCGCGGAGGAACTATACCGCCTGGCCGGCGCACAAGCGCTGAGCATGTACGTGCCCTTGGGCAGCCACGACACCGAGCGCGTGCACACCCTTTTGGGCGGAGCCGAGAAAACCAAACTGGCCTTCGCGCTGCAAATGGCCTTCCCCGGCGCGCCGGCCATCTATTACGGCGACGAAATCGGCCTGGAAGGCGGCAAGGATCCCGACAACCGCCGCGCCTTCCCCTGGGCACGCGCGGCCTGGAACCATGACCTGCGCGCTTGGGTGCAGCGGCTCATTGCCCTGCGGAAGCGCACCCCCGCGCTCAAACGCGGCGCCTTCCGCATCGTGGCAGCCAAAGACAAGCAAAACTGCCTGGCCTTTGCCCGCAGCCTGGGGGCCGAGGCGGTGCTGGTGGTGCTCAACACTTCACAAGTCCAACGCCACTGCCACCTGCCCGTGGCCGACTTAGGGTGGGAAGATGGCCGCATCGTACGCGACCTGCTCGGCGGCGCGGAGGGCATCGTCGCCGGCGACATCCTGCACTGGGATCTGCCGGGGCAGCACGTCGCCTGGCTGGCCTGAGTTCGGCGGCAACAAGCCGCAGATTACCCAGCCCCCCTTTATTTGCTCACCCGCAACTCGTCCTTCACCCGCCAACGCCGCGACCAGCGCACCAACACCAACCCCACGATGAGCACGAAAACCAGGCCGCCGTGGGTCATCATTTCCCGCAATTGCAGGCTCACCGTGTCGGGCGAAGTGTGCTCGATGGACATCTGCGCGCCGATGAGTAACAACTTCCGCACGCTGGAGATGATGCCCACGAACAAAAACGGCTCCAAAGGCACGGTGTGTTCGCGCAAATACGTCAACACCGTCCAGAGCAACTCCAGCACGATCATCACCAGCAAAATATCGTGCACCGCGGCCAACACCGCGTTCTGGTAATGGTCAGGTGAAAACATGGGCGGGAAAATCTGCGCCGCGTGGTACAACAACACCATCGCGATGCCCAGCAGCAAAATACCCGCCGCGCACTGCAACAGGTCGTCCGCGTTGGAAAGCCAGCCCAGCAGCCGCCGCCGGGTGGCGAGAAAACCGCTGGCTGGCTTATCCGCAGGGGGAAAATCCGAAGGCACGCTCATGGCTCCTCCTCGGTGCTTGGGTGCTTGGGTGTTTGGGAACTCGGGTACTTGGGCGCCTCTCTTGGCGGCTGGCGTTTCTGTGCGCCTCCGCGCCTATCCGCCATCATCCGCGCTTGTCCACGGGCCATTTCCCAAAGGCCGCACCGTTACGATTATAATAGAAACTGCGCCCAAACGACCGATTCCCGTCCCCAAAGAGAACACCATGCCCACTCGCCACGCGGTAAGCATCAGCCTGGGTAGCGCCAAGCGCGACAAAAAGGTGCGCGTGCAGTTCGGCGACACCACCGTGATCATCGAACGCATCGGCACCGACGGCGACGTCGAGGCCGCCAAGCGCCTCTACCGCTCATTGGATGGCAAAGTCGACGCCTTCGGCATGGGCGGAGTAGATCTGTACATCCGGGTGGACGACCACAAATACCCGCTGCGCGCCGCGCACCGGCTCATCGAAGGGGTGAGCAAAACCCCGGTGGTGGACGGGCAAGGCCTCAAACACACGTTAGAGCGTCGCGTCTTCTCCCTGGTGCGGCCGCAACTGCGCGCGCCGTTGCACTTTCGCCGCGCCTTTATGCCCTTAGCGCTCGACCGGGTAGGGCTGGCGCGCGCGGTCGACGAAATCGCAGACGACGTCGTGTTCGGCGACTTCATGGTCGGGTTGGGGCTGCCCATTCCGGTGCGCGGGCTGACCACGTACATCCGCTTACTCAAACGCTTCTTGCCGCTGGTGGGTTTCTTCCCCCTCAGTATGCTGTTCTACGGCAGCGACGGCGTCGAATTCCAGCCCAAATACGAAAAATACTGGGCGCAAGCGGACTTGATTGCTTGCGATTTCATGTTCATGAAAAAATACATGCCGCCGCACCTGCTCGAAGGCAAGACCTTGGTCACCAACACCACCACCGAGAGCAACGCCGCCTTTTTGCGCGCCCACGGCGTGCACCTGCTCATCACCACCACCCCCCGCTACGACGGTCGTTCGTTCGGCACCAACATGATGGAAGCCGCGCTCACCGCGTACGCGGGCAAAGGCCGTCCCCTGACCCTCGAGGAACTCAACGCGCTGATCGACGAACTGGATCTTCGCCCCACGGCCACTTACCTGCAAGAGGAATCCGCACCGTCCGTCTAAGGATAGGCTCATTCGGGCAGGCGATAGCCAAAATAGCGCACCAACAGCGCGGCCATCTCCGCGCGGGTAAGGGAAGCATCGGGGTGGTAAGTGCCGTCGGGGTATCCTGAAGCCGCGCCTTCCCAATGCAGTTGCTCGATCCAATCGGCTGCCCAATGGCCGGCAATATCCGAAAAACTGTACGCGGCAGCCGCGGGCGGGGTGTAATCAGGGCCGTGCAAAGAACGCAAGAGCAGCACAGCCACCTCAGCCCGGGAGACCGGCGCTTCGGGGCGATACGTGCCGTCGGGATAGCCGTGCACCAACCCTTCGTCTGCCGCCTCCTCGATCCAATCGGCTGCCCAGTGCCCCACCACATCGGGGAAGGTGTTTCCTGCAGCCGGGGGCGGCGCGTAATCGCCGCCATGGATCGCCCGCAAAAGGAAGACCGCACTTTGCGCCCGGGTCACCTGGTCTTGGGGATGATACAACCCATCCGGGTAGCCAGAGGTCACCCCTTCGGCGACCAGGCTTTCCACATACGGCCATGCCCAATCGTCGGTGGGCACATCAGGGAACGTGGGGTAGGGCGAAGGGCCCTCGCTTTCCCCCGCGGCAGAAAGACAATCGGGGTCATAGGGAAAATCCACCCAGCCGTCGTGGTCGTTATCCTGGCCGTCGAAACAGGCAGCCAGCGTGACGCCCGCGGTGCTGTGGACGTCGGTGAGGGGGGTATCGAAAATATCGGGTGCGGCCACCAGCAAGGGAGTGTAGCCCCAATGCACCATTTGCTGCAATTCTTCGGCGGTGGGCGTGTAGCCGTTACGATAGGCGATGACCGCCGCGCCGGGGTTGAGGTACTGCATCAGCAGAGGCGGCGCGGTCAACGGCGTGCCTGTCCAGCGGCCTGAAGACCAGGGGTTGTCGGGCTGGAGGAAGAGCGCGGCGCGGGTGTGCAGATAATCGCTCATCGCGCCTTCGACCCACAACGCCACGTCGGGCGCCTGGGCTTTCAGGTGCGCCAGCCAGGGCAGTTGTTGGAGCGGCGCCATGTTGGGGAAGGCGTCCAGCCCCAGGGCGTGAGCGCCGCGCGCCACGGCCAAGGCGAGTTCCTGGTCGGCAAAGGCCGTGTCGTCGGCATCGTTGGGGTCGAGGGGCGGCACCGCGTCGGGGTTCCACTGTCGCGGCTGGGGAACCTGGCCTGCCCGCCCCCACCAGAAGCCCAAATCAATGCCCTGCTCGCCGAACTGGGCGAGCGCGTCCAACGAATTGGCGACAGGCGAAAGCAAATCGCTCATGAACTGGGGCGGCAGGTTGGTGTCGCAATACGGATGTTCGCCGGGCACCACGGCCTCGGGCGGGCACTTCCAAAACTGCCCCGAAAACCCCCACAGCATGGCCCGCGAATACCCCGCCTCGCGCAGGCGCTGCACATAGGTGGAAACAAAACCCCGGTTGTCATGGTCGGGGTTGGGGCCGTCGAGGCCGTATTTGTCGGTGCGCAAGGCCCAGTTGTGGCCGCGCAAATTCCACGCCAGCACGGTTTGTTCGTCAGGCTCGCTGCCTTCCTCGCAATCGCCCGCGTTCAGGCAGGCCTGGTACTGTTCGTAAGCCACCGTGCTATACGAAAGATTGAGACCGCTGATCGGGCGCAGATCCCGAGGAGTAATCTGCCGCTGACCGCCGTACAGACCGTCGAAGAAAGCCCGATAGGGGTAAAGGGTCAGCAACCAGGCCCGCGGGGGCGCAAAGCGCAGCGTCAGGGTGAGGGTCAAGGTAGCGCCGGGCGGCAGGGTTTGGTTCCCCACCCCAAAGTCGTAAACATGGCTCCAGTGCCCCTGCCAATACCACACCCGCATTCGCGGCTGCAGGCCGGTGTGGGGATAATCGACCAGCAGGGCCGACCCGGCGGCAAAATGGCCGTCGTGCGCCACGATCACCGGCGCGTACGCGCTGGGGTAAGGGAAGTCGTCTTCGCCATTGACCTCGAAATACCCCCAGCCGCGGAAATTGCCCTGCCCGTCCTGGAAGGTATCTTCGGAAAGGCTGCGAAGGTGCAAGTAGGGGTAAGAGCCGGTGGCCAAAATCTGCAGGGTGTCTTGCTCATCGTGGGCGGCATAAGTCAAGCCGTCCACATACAAGTCGGGGAGGGGTTGCGGCGCGTCGGAGGGGTTGGTGATGGTGTAGACCACGTTCACTCCGGCAGGCGCTTCTTCCAGGCTATACGAAAGCGAGAGCGCACCGTCGCTGTGGTCTTCCCAAAAGCGTTCGCCCTGAAAAGCCTCGCGCAACACCTGGCCGTCGCTGCGGGTGGCGGTGAACGAAGGGTCGCCCGCCTGGTTGGTGAAAATGTCGATGGTGACGTCGTCGTACAACCGCTGTGCGTCGGAAGCCGATGCTTCGAAATCGTAGACCACATCAGCATCCGCGGCAGCGCCGAAATCGCTCTTGAACATCACCCGCCGGCCGTCGGGCGAGGGCACGGGCATGGGCGATTTGAGGTAATTGGCCGCGCTGCTAAAGTGATGGCCGAAATACTCCACGGTCTGGCTGCCGTCTAACTTCACCGCTAAAATCAGGCCCCCGCGGTCGGGGTCGGTGCTCACGTAAGCCCACCCGGGGCGCAAAATGTTGCGGCAAGAGAGGTGCGCGTCGCCCACACCGAAATCATCCGCGGTGTGAATCACGTCGGCCTGGTCGCGGTCCAGATGATAGGCGTTGATGGTGCCGTTTTCACCCCAAAACTGCACGTACACCTCGCCCCCCGCGGGGGTAAAACACAAATCGCCGTGGTTGCCGTAGCGCACCAGGCGACGGAGGAAGGCCATGTCGGTGGTGCGGTAAGCCTCTACGCCGTAATGGCCGTCGAAGGGCTGCACGTTCCACGGGGGGCCGCTGTTCCAATTGATGACCACATACCGCCCCGATTGCGACACCGAAACCCAGTCCACGTGTTCGGGCATACTGCCGCCATCGCCCCACGCGCCGGGGAAGGTGCGCACCGTGATCACCTGACGGTGTTGCAAATCGAAGACCACCACGTCCAGATCCGCGCCCTTTTTCCCCACCAAGGCGACGAAATGGTCATGGATGTCTATGTTGCCTTCGCCGGGCCCCAACGCCACCCGGTCATAGCCGGTCAGGCGCCCCAAGACGTCGTAAGCGCCGGTGACGACGTCGTAGGTCTGAATGGTGCCATCGTCACGGAAACTGTAAAGCAGGTGCGGGTCGGTATTCGCCCAAACCGTGGGGTAGACATCGCCCGGCAGCCAGCGCACCCGTTGGTGGGTCTGAGCATCGTAAATGGCCACCGAATAAAAGCGATACAGCGTGCCGTCTGCGTTCCAGGGCTGAATTTTGGCGTATTCGTGGTGGGGATACCATTCCGCCTCTGCATCGTAAGCGGTGATGCGCTGGAGGATAGTTTGGGTGGAAGGGTCTTCCACAAAGCCGCGCAAGGACGGCAAGGCCGGGGCAGAGGCTACGATGCGTTGGTAAGTGGTGTCTTTGGGATAACCGGGGAACGCGCCCTGCCCCCAACGGGGGGCGGGCGGGGGCACCGCGGCCCGCGCTCGCGGCGCAGCCGCGCCCCAGGCCGCGGCCAGCACCACCCCCGCGAGCAGCAAACTCAGCCCCTGATGAAGCAGACGTCGCCAACGCACAAGGCACACTCCTTTTTCACGGCAAACCCAGCACCCGAACCAGCAGCGCCGACATTTCGGCGCGCGTCACGGCCTGGTAGGGGCGGAAGGTGCCGTCCCCGTAGCCGGTGACAAAGCCTTCCTGGTGCAGGGCTTCGATCCAGTCCGCACCCCAGTAGTTCGCGATGTCCGAGAAACTGTACGCACTCACGTGGGGCGGCGTATAGTCTGCGCCGTGCTCTGCCCGCAGCAGGAACACCGCCAGTTCACCGCGGCTCAGGCTCGCGTCGGGGCGATAGGTGCCGTCGGGGTAGCCCAAGGTGATGCCGTCGTTGCGCAGCGCGGCGATCCAATCTTCAGCCCAGTGGCCGGCCGTATCGGGGAACGCGGGCTCCACATCAGGTGGTGTGAAGGATTGGGGATAGTGCATGGCCCGTTCCAAAATGGCTGCGGCCTCGCCGCGCTTGATGCCCTGGTCGGGGTGGAAGGTGCCGTCGGGATAGCCTTCTACCACGCCGTCGGCCCACACGCTGCCAATCCAGGGGAAGGCCCAGTGTTCCACCGGCACGTCGGAGAAGGGCAAAAAGACCACGGTCTGCAGGCCGTCTTCTTCCACCCCCACGAAGAGATAGCCGGCGCGGCGGGCAATGGCCACAGCCCGCCCCGCGGTGGGGAAATAGCCAACTTCGACGGGCGCGGCGGGGTCTGAAATATCCATCGCCCACACGCCGCCCTCGCCCGCGGCCAGGTAGGCATAATGCCCCGCCACGGTGAGCGCCCGCGCCTCGCCCAAGGTGGCCGCGGAGCCCGCAAAACCCGGGTGTTGCGGGTCGCTGACGTTCAGCACCTGCAGGCCGTCGCTGCCATCGGCTACAAAGGCATAATCGCCCACCACCACCGTTTGCCAGGCCCAGCCGTCGGTGTCGTAGGCGCCGATTTCCTGGGGGTGGGCAGGGTCGGAGACGTCGACGATGTGCACCCCGGCCTCTCCGGCGCTCAGGTACACCAAGTTCCCCACCACGGTGACGCCCACCACGTCGCCAGGGGCCTCCAAGGCACCCACTTCGATGGGGGAAGCGGGGTTGCTGAAGTCTACCACCCGCAGACCGCCGCCCGCGCCCGCGGCCACGTAGACCAAAGCATCCTGAACGGCCACTGCCCGTACCCACCCCGGCGCGTCGTAGAACCCCAATGCCTGGGGCGCATCGGGGTGGCTGACGTCCACGGCCCATACGCCCTTGCCGTCGGCCACGTAAACCCGGCCCTCGCCGGCCGCGGTCACGCCCAGCCCCCGCCATGGCTGCGTGACACTGCCTTCGGCCACGAAGCGGTTGGGCGGGTGGAACGAAAGCACCCGCAGGCCGGGCGAATTGTCGGTCAGGTAAAGGTAATTGCCCGCCACGGCCAGGCCCATCCCCGCGCCCAGGCTGGGCAGCACGCCCACCCGTTGCGGCGCGGTGGGGTTGGTCGCATCGACGATCTGCAGGCCCTCGTCCCATTCCGCCAGGTAAACCGTGTGCCCTTGTGCGGCCACGGCTGCCGCGAAGTCGGGCAGGTCGAGGGTGCTGCGCAGGGAGGGGCGGGCGGGGTCGTGGACGTCGAAAATGCGCAGGCCGTCGAAAGAATCGGCCACGTAGGCGTAGCCATCGACCAAAACCACCCGCTGCGCCCAAGCCGTACCGCCGGTGGAGGCCACGGCCTGAGGGTGAGCGGGGTCGCTGATGTCGATCACTCGGAAGACGTCCGCATCCAAAACAAAAGCATAGGGCGACGCCAAGGCCAAATCTTCCACCCAGCCGGGGGTGTCGTAAATGGCCAAAAGGCGCGGGGCCGTGGGATTGCTCACGTCGACCACCACCACGCCGACGTCGCCCGCGGCGACGTAAACCGTCTGTCCGTCCACCGCCACGTGGGCCGCGTTGGGGATGCCCATGGTCGCCAGCCGCTGCGGCTGGCTGGGGTTGCTGACATCGACCACGCCCAGGCCAAAGTTGGGGCCGACCACGTAGGCTTTGTCGCCGGCCACGGCCACGCCGGTGGTCAGGCCCGTGGTGGTGTCGCGGCCCAAGGGGGTCAGCGTATCGCCCTGCCGCAGGAGCACTTGCAGCCCGGCTGCGCCCAGCGCGGCGTAGACGTGGTCGCCGCTAATGGCCAGGTCTTTGACCACTCCGGCCAGCCGCGGGGAACGCCCCACCACCTGGGGTGCGGCAGGGTCGGCAGCGTCGACTACCAAAATTTGCGCGCCCATGCCCAAAAGAATGCGGCCGTCGGCCCACACGATGGCTTCAGAATCTCCGCCCGTGTGCGCCACCGACTGGATGTGTTCGCCGCCGCTTGCTTCGGCCTGGGCACGGGGCGCCTGCGATGCCCGCGCGGCGGTCCCCCGACTGCCCCAAACCAAAGCCAACATGAGAAGAAGAAAACACCAAGGGAGATGTTTGCGCTGCATCATGGCCTCCAAACAGAAAAGTGCCTACTGCAGGGGCGAGTTGCGAATTGCGAGTTGCGAATTAGGAGGTAATTGTTCAGCCTTGGGAAAATAGGCCGCGGATGAACGCGGATCATTCCGGATAGCCGCGGATTCAAGCGCGGCGTAGGGCAGGGCGTCATCCCGCCCAGCCCAAGGGAGGCGAGACAGTGTGCCGCCAACACAGGCGCGCAAAGCAAAGAGAGATTCTGTGTTTTCTGTGCCTTCTCTGTGGCTTCTGTGTTTTTCTGTCTGCGGCATCGAGATTTCTCTTTTGTTTGCACTGAACGTTACATTTACATTAGGGGACAAATTTTGGGGCACCGGGCACACCACGACATGGCAACGTGTCGCCGGCCTGTGCCAATCTGTGAAATCGGTAGATGTTTTTCTGCGAAATCTGCGAAATCTGTGGTTTCTCCTCAGTCAAGGCCGAATCGTTACAACGCTAGGACAAGGAGAGTGCAAGAAGTGTACCGCGTGGGCTTCAACACATCAGGCGGCCGCAGCCCGCTTGCTCTCAGTATACCGCGCCACGCGAAAAAACGCCCGCCGAAAACCCAATTTCCGGCGGGCGTAGGGGGCAAAATCAGGGCATAAAGCCCCCGGGCTGGGGCGTCTGCTTCCCCACCCGGCATTTGAACAGCGGGCGCTGCGCCTTACGGCACCGGCACCACCGCGTCGTAATTGTAAAACCAGTTGTACGCGTAATACGGCGTCACCAGGCTCTGCAAACGAATGGCAATGCGCTGTTGATTGGCCAACGCCGGCGGGATGGAGAACTTGGTCTCTTTCAGGTGCCCCTGGTCATCGGTCTCGACCGTGGCCACCTGCCAACCGCCCACGCCGTAAGTGCCGTAATAATTCATCAGCACCGCGTATTTGTCGTTGGGCGGGAAGTTGTGCCCCTTGATGACCACGAAATCGTTGCGCTCCACCTGGGCGATGAAGAAATAAGGATACCCCGGCGGGCCTACGACCGGCGTTGCGCCACCGCTTCCGCCGCTGCCGGTGGTGTTGTTGTAAAACCAGTTATAGGCGTAATAATGGGTGGTGGGGCTTTCCAAACGGATGGCAATCCGATACTGCCCTGCCAACGCCGAAGGAATGGAAAACGTGGTCTGACTCAAAGCGCCGTTAGCGTCGGTGGTCACCGTCGCCACCTCCCAACCGCCAATGCCATAGGTGCCGTAGTAATTCATCCGCACCACGTAAGTGTCGTTGGGCGGGAAATTGTGCGGCGCGATGGTTACCTCCTGATCCTGCTTTACCGAGGCGATCGAAAAAGTGGGATAGCCCACGTATCCGCTCCCTCCGCTGCCGCCAGCGGCCACGTTGTAAAACCAGTTGTAGGCATAGTAACCGCTGGTGGGGCTTTCGAGGCGGATGGCGACGCGCGACAAATGCGCCCAAATCGGGGGGATGTTGAAGGTCGTGCTGCTCAAATGACCTTGCGCGTCCGTGGTCACCGTGGTGACGTAACAGCCGCCAATGCCATAAGTGCCGTAAGGCCCCATGTAGACGTTGAACGTGTCGTTAGGGGGGAAGTTATACGGCTGAATGGACACCGTATTGCCCGGATCAACGGACGTGATGGTGAAACACGGGTAACCGCAATAGGCGGCAACAGCCGAATGGATGAAAAAGCCGCTGCTCAACACCAGGGCCAACACCAGCATCACCACCCACAGTTTGGAAAAACGAACCGAGCGTTGCATTGCACCCTCCTTTGAAAATCAAAGAGAATCGCGAAGGCTGGTTGCAGCCAATCTATGGTGACTGTTCAGCCTCTACGGATGACGCAGGCAGAAAACCACAGAGAACACAGAAAGCGGGAAGTCAAGGCGTGATGCGGGATGCGGGAAGAGGTGAGGTGCTAAAGGGTTGGTTGGTTGGTTGGTTGGTTACTCAGGCACCTCTCCTGACGCCCTCGGCGCCCCAAAATCCGCGTCTATCTGCCATCATCCGCGTTCATCCGTGGGCTGTTTTCCAAAGGCTGAACAGTTACAATCTATGTACAGATTACATCAAAAAGCCCAAAAATGCAAGGGGGATAACTGAGATCCGGACATGAGTTAGGACAAAAAAGGGAACCTCCTGTAAATTGTTTTATAGAAAAAACACCACACACAAGGAGGTTCCCTATGTACAAGTATAAACGAATTTCCTTGGAACGCTTCGCCCATTACTTGTTTGATAACACTCATGAGGCACAACACGCCGCTGAGATTCTCGCCGCTATCTTGCACGCTCGCTCAGCACGCTTGACTGAGATCGCTGCCAAAATGCACGGCTCTATGGATGCCGCCTATAAACGCTTGCAACGCTTTCTGCAGCGCCACGACCCACGCACTGCCTTGTGGCGTCTTTTACCCGATGATGCTCCCTTTGTGTTGGCCGATGTGACCGAGATCCCCCGCCCTCAAGCCTATAAAACCAACTATGTCGGCACCTTGAAAGACGGCCACACCAAAGGGTTTTGGGTAATGACATTCGCCACCCCTTATCGGGGGCGGGCCATACCCTGCGGTTTGCTCACCTTTTCCTCCGCCACCATCGCCCAAAAAGACGGTTCCCGCAACTTGGTGCATCAACGGGCTTTTGAGAGTTTGAAAGACCTGTTGGGTGAGCGGCCGGTGGTTTTAGATCGGGAATTCAGTTATTCGGGCCTGCTCCAATTTTTGACAGCAGCGGGCGTCCATTTCGTTATCCGTCTGCGACTGGGCTCCCGCCCGCCCAAGTTCTTTGATGACGAAGGGAGCGAGGTCAAACTGAACATTGCCCGAGGGCAACGGGTGGTGTACCGCAACCTGTGGTACAAAGGCGAAGTGCAGGTGCAGGTCATTGGCGAATGGAGAGCGGGCCAACCCGAGCCGCTATGGGTGATCACAGACTTGGCGCCGGAGCAAAGCTTGGCCTACTACAAACAACGGATGAAGATAGAGGAAAGCTATCGTGATCTGAAAAGTCTCTTGGGGATGGAGCGGGTGATGAACAAACGGCAGGAATACATGGAGAAGGCACTTGCATTGGTAATGTTGGCGTATGCAATTGCGCTGATGGTAGGCGAGAAACTTCGCGATGCAATGTTTGGCAATGCTAAAAGGACGAGCAAGTGGCGGCGCTATTCGGGAGCCTTTATTTTGTTGAAGGATTATTGGTCAATACCAACCCGCCTTTACAAAGAGGCGTCTAAACAAGCCTTGAGCGCCTTTGCTGATTTGGTTCTACCTCATGTCCTAACTCATGTCTGAACTTCAGGCGCAACATCGCTAAAACGTACCCCCAATCCTATTCGCGGCCTATTTGACGCAGCCGACCGATACAAGTATAATCTCCTCATCACATCCCTGCCGCAGAGAGGCTGCGGATTAGTGTTCTTTTTTAAGGAAGCCTCATGGCGCTCAAAGGCAATCTCCGCGATTTCTCGATCACCCAGTTGCTCAACCTCATCAACCTGGCCCACAAAACTGGCCTACTCCGCATTCGCGGCCCCAAAAGCGAAGCAGCGGCTTATTTTCGGC
Organism: Anaerolineales bacterium; assembly: GCA_027053355.1. Taxonomy (GTDB): domain Bacteria; phylum Chloroflexota; class Anaerolineae; order Anaerolineales; family DRMV01; genus DRMV01. Next base: position 21,820 of record JALUDX010000195.1, read on the forward strand.
AAGGCAAACTGGCTTACGCCGCTCTGAGCGATCAACCTAACGACCTGGCTTCGCTGCTTTATCGGGAGAAAAAACTGACCGCCGGACAATACCGCGCCATCCGCGCTCACCACCAGCGGCTTTCCGATACGGCGCTGGGCTTGTTGCTGGTCAACGCCGGCTACTTCACCCAAGGGGAAATTTTAGCCGTGGTGCAGAGCGCCTATGTAGACGTCATCAAGCGCCTGTTCACATGGGTCGATGGTCACTTTGAATTTCATAGCAATGCACCGTTCCCCAAGGGGCGTATCCCCACTCGCGTGAGCCTGGAAAATCTAATCATTGAGGGCAGCCGCCAAATGCGGGAATGGGAACTGCTGCAAAACGAAATTCCCGATTTGGACATGGCCCTCAAATTCGCCGACCGCCCTGACGTCAACCTCAAACACCTCAACCTGAGCGTGGAAGAGTGGCGGGTAGTCTCTTACATCAACCCCAAAAACACCATCCGCCAAATTGCCCGCGCCACTAAGATGAACGACTTAGAAATCCGGCGCATTGTTTACGGCCTGCTGCAAGCGGGCCTGGTAGAACTGGTGCGACCAGCCAACAAATCGATGCCCAAGCCCATCCACACGGCATTAGAAGGCAAAACTAAAGAAGACCAACGCTCCCTGGTCAATCGGCTGATTGCCCGCATCCGCGGCTTGTGATCATTCCCTACGTAACTGTTCGACCTCAAAGAGAAACTACGAATAACGCAGACAGAAAACCATGTTAACTCCTTAGCGCCCTAAACTCCGCGTCTATCCGTCATCATCCGCGCTCATCCGCGGGCTGTGTTCCAAAGTTTGAACATTTACCCCCATTCGCGCTTTTATCGAGAAGGAAGGCTCCATGCAAACCGTCAAAATCGTGGTCACTGGCCCCTTCAGCGCCGGAAAAACAGCATTCATTCAGACCGTGAGTGAAATCGACGTGGTCGAAACCGAACGCAAAATCACCAACGAGTCGGAAAAAATCAAAGAGACGACCACGGTGGCCATGGATTTTGGCCGCATTACCATTGATGAAGACCTGGTGCTCTACCTTTTCGGCACACCCGGCCAGCGCCGCTTTGACTTCATGTGGGAAATCCTTTCCGAGGGAATGTTAGGGTTCATCGTACTGGTAGACAGCACCCGCCCGGAGACTTTCCGCGAAGCGCGGCGAATTTTAGAAACCTTCCGCGCCTACGCCCCCACCCCTTATGTGGTTGCAGCCAACAAACAAGACCTGCCCGAAGCATGGGAACCGGAAGACATGCGTATCGCTCTGCGGCTTTCGCCGCGGGTCAAACTGCTCCCCTGCGTGGCCACCGACAAAGAATCGGTCAAAAAAGTGCTGCTGGAACTGCTGTACAGCATTTTGGAAGAAATCAACCACGATTGAAGTAAAAACTAGCCGGGGGCACGCACGCATCAAAGTAATGCAATCTCCCCAGCAGCAGTGCTCCCGTGGCGCCTGTGCGCCATCTTTTGCGTCTTTGTGCTAACTTTGAAGTTTGAGGCATCATTGTGTCGTCTATCACCACAGACCAAGGCGTTGTCCATTATGAAGTCTTCGGCCATGGCCAGCCCGTGATTTTGCTCCATGGGTGGTTAGGCTCATGGGGTGTGTGGCAAGAGACCATGGCTCAATTGGGGAAATACTACCGAACCTACGCTTTGGATTTCTGGGGGTTCGGCGAATCAGGCAAAAAGCGCGATTCTTACGACGTTGCCGATTTTGTGGGACTGGTTGAGCAATTTATGGAGCAATTGGGCATCGTGCGCGCGCCGCTGGTTGGGCATAGCATGGGCGGCACAGTCGCCCTAAGTGTAGCCATTCAATATCCCCAACGGGTAAGCAAAGTGGTGGTCATCGGCTCGCCCATTGTGGGCTCTTCACTCTCATGGCCGTTGAAACTGGCCGGTTACCGACCGATTGCCTTTTTGGTATATCATCAGATGACGCTGCTGCGTTTAGGGATCCGCTTGTTTTCTTCTTTAGTGACCAGTGACCCTCGCTGGCCTGAAATGATGGATCGCGACCTCTCGCAGGTTACCCTGGAATCATTTCTCCACAGCATTGCTTCATTACGGCGCACTGATCTGCGCCCCTTTTTGCCGGAAATTCAAGTGCCCGTGTTGGGAATGTATGGCGAGAAAGACGTCATCGTCCACCCCGACCAATGGATGTATCTCAAACAAGGCGTGCCCCACGCGCAGATCAGCCGTTATGCTGCAGCCGGGCATTTCATCATGTTAGACCAGCCTAAAGCGTTCATCCAGCGGCTGCACACTTTTCTGGCCACAACGCCCACCTTACCCCTGACGGGTTTAGGTCAAACGACAACACAGGGAGCATGAAACCACCCACGGAGCACGAAGCACCCCCTGAGGTAGCGCTGTTCATGCCGCCGCTGCAGCCCCAAGATGCGCTACCTCAGGCCTGGGCGGCGGCATGGCGAGAACTCTTCGGTGCGCGCACCGCTCCCCTGGCCGCGCAAGGCGAAGCATTGCAACCGTGGCTGTGCGCGAACTACGGCCCCCGCGGGGGCCAAGGCCTGGCCTGGCGTTTCGGCCGGGCCTTGGCCCGGCACTGGTGGCCTTCGTTAGCCACGTCTGCCAGTTTGCACACCCCCACCTTTGGGCTACAACCGCGCGGGCAACGGGTGATAGAAGGACTACGCCGCCTGGCAAGGCAGGCCGCGCCGGCGTTACAAAGCCCGGTATGGGTCGATACCGACGCCACAGCAGTGTATTGGCGCTGGCGGCGCTGCGCCTTTGGCCTTGGTTGCCCCTTCAACCCAGACCACTCCCCCCCCTGCGCACCCTGGTTCGGCTTCCTGCAAGAAAGCGTCTATCGCCTGAGCGGCGGGCGATGGATCACACCCCAACCTGTGCCGGGCCAGCAGGCCATTACCCTGCCCCTGCAGTGGTAACTTCCCCCAGTAAATAAGGTCATGCTCAAAATTATTTTGCATGACGACCGGCATATCTTGCCATTCAATGAGCCAGCCCGCGACCTGCGCATCCAAAACAAACCCCTTTGGCTGGCGCAGCGCGACGTGCTGAGCCCTTACGTCAGCCGCGAGATGGAAATCCCCTGGGGGCAACCTCTCCCGCCGGTGCAAGAGGAGACCGTCGTCTATCGCGATAACCTCTTTTTCGACCAACACTACATCGAGGCATTTTTGCAAGCCGCGCGGCAACGGGGGCGACCGGTACAGGCTGCTTTCTCCGCGCACGACCCGGCTTTTCGCGAACACGCGCTGCCGCTCTCCATTTCTTATACCCCTTACGATGACCTCTACCTGGCCGACTTGTGGTATTACCCCCACGGCACGGCTACCGATACACCGCCTGAACCCCTGGTGCTCGACTTGCAAGCGCGAGAAATCGGATACTACCACGTGCCAACTTACATGGCCACTCAACAGGGCGATTTGGTCTTCCAAGTGCCGTTGCGGGCGCTGATTGCCATCGATAGTTGGGTGCACATTTTCGTGGCCGACGTCATTTTTGGCCTCTTTGCCCGCGGTGCGCGTTTCGAAGAGCGACTAAACCGCGACCCCTGGTTCAAACTGCGCATTTTGGGGCGCGCAATGTACGAAGGCCGACAAGTGCTCGCTGCTTCCCCCTTAGTGCGGGTCGGGCGCAACGTGGTCATCGACCCCACCGCAGTCATCCACGGCCCCACGGTCATCGGCGACAACGTGACCATTGGGGCCGGCGCGGTGATCGACAATGCCATCATCGGCGACAACGTCAACATCTCGCAAGGTGTGCAGGTTTTGCTTTCGGTAGTTGGCGATGGCGCGTTCCTGCCTTTCCGTGCGGCGTTGTTTATGACCACCCTGATGGACAACAGCATGGTGGCACAAAACACGTGTTTGCAAATGTGCGTCGTGGGCCGCAACACGTTCATCGGCGCGGGTACTACTTTCACCGACTTCAACCTGATTTCTGCCCCCATCAAGGCGCGCGATGGCCGCGGCATTTTACGCGACGCCAACCGGCCCGTGTTGGGCGGCTGTGTGGGGCACAATTGTCGCTTAGGGTCAGGGCTGATCATCTACCCCGCCCGAACCATCGAATCAGACGTGGTGCTGGCCGCTTCGCCCGAACGGCGGGTGATCATGAAAGACGTGCGCTACGAAGATAGCGACCACCATCACCTGCGCGGCGGGCATCGCCACCCTCGCTTATACCCCCGCCCCGGCGAACGCAACAACCTTTCGTGGTAGCACGCCTCTAAAGCGGTACCCCCAACTCCCGCGGGCACCTGCCACCGTTCGGTGACCAACGCAGCAGCCCATGGACACGTTTGCCTTTATCATTCACCCCATCCATCCCAAACGCGACGTCAGCCGCAAGTTTCCGCTGCTGGGGCGCATTCTCAGCGAGCGGCAGATCGATTTCTTTTCCGCCTTTTTCCCGCCAGTGTACATTTCTGAAATTACCGGCATCGTCTCCGCGGCCAGCGGCAAAGAAATCAAAGGCTGGTTCGTGGCCTGCCCCCTGACCCCGCGGCGGATGCTGGAACTGCCCGAATGGTGGGTCTACCGCAAAATCATCCAAACGGGGCGGCTGGCCGAGCGTCTGGGGGCGCAAATGCTCGGGTTGGGGGCGTTCACTTCGGTGGTCGGCGACGGCGGGGTGACGGTGGCGCGGGCGTTGGATGTGCCGGTCACCACCGGCGACGCGTACACCGTGGCCGTAGCCGTAGAGGCGCTGGAAGAAGCCGCCCGCCAGATGGGCTTGACGCCCTCTCAGACTACGGCGGCGGTGTTAGGCGCGACGGGCGCGATTGGACGGGCTGCGGCTGCGCTCCTCGCGCGGCGGGTAGGTGAGGTATACTTAATTGGTCGGCAACGCCAGGCTTTAGAAGCCCTACAGCCGGAAATTCGCCAGCGCGGCGGGCAGGCTCGGCTGCGTATCAGCACCGACCCCGCCGACCTGCGCCACGCGCAACTCATCCTCACGGTCACCAGCGCGTTAGATGCCGTGGTCGAACCGCAACACCTGCAGCCGGGCAGCGTGGTGTGCGATGTGGCCCGACCGCGCGACGTCTCGGCCCAGGTGGCTGCCGTGCGCGACGACGTGCTGGTCATCGATGGCGGCATGGTGGAAGTGCCAGGGCCGGTAGATTTTCATTTTGATTTCGGCTTTCCCCCTGGCAAGGCCTACGCGTGCATGGCCGAAACCATGGTGCTGGCCTTAGAAGGACGTTTCGAGGACTATACCGTGGGCAAGCAGTTCCCTTTAGCCAAAGTCGAAGAAATCGCCCGCCTGGCCCAAAAACACGGTTTTCGGCTTAGCGGTTTTCGCTCGTTCGAAAAACCGGTCAGCGCGGCGCACATTGCCCGGGTGCGCGAGCGGGCACAACAACGCACCACCGGGAGAAGGAGGTAACCCATGAGCCAAGCCCGTATCTTGGTAGTCGAGGACGACATCGACATCGCCAACATGCTCAAAATTTATTTCAGCAGCCAAGGCTATGATGTGGATGTAGCCACCCGGGGCGCCGAGGCCTTAGACAAAACCCGTCAACGCATGCCCCACCTCATCGTGTTAGACATCATGCTCCCCGACATCGATGGCTACGAAGTCTGCCGCCGTCTGCGCACAAGCACCCGCACCAGCCACATTCCGGTAATCTTTTTGACCCAAAAAGACGAACGCAGCGACCGCTTGCAAGGGCTGGAACTGGGCGCAGACGATTACATCACCAAACCCTTCGACATCGAAGAACTACGGCTGCGGGTGCAAAACGCCATTCGCCGGGCAGAACGGGAAAGCCTCACCGACCCGCGCTCTGGCCTGCCGGCCGGCCGACTGATCGAAGAGCAACTGCGCCGCATCATCCGAGAGCGCGACTGGGCTTTGATGGATATCCGCATCAACCACTACGACGCGTTCCGCGAAGTGTATGGCTTCGTCGCAGCCAACGACGTCCTTCGCTTCACCGCCATGCTGCTCAACGAAATCATCGACGAAGTCGGCAACCCTGACGATTTCCTCGGCCACCCCGGCGACGAAAACTTTGTGGTGATCACCACCGAAAAAGCCGCACCGGCCATCCGTGCCCGCCTAAAAGAACGCTTTTCCCAAGAGGTCAAAAGCCATTACAACTTTCTGGATCGAGAGCAAGGTTACATCCTTTTAGAAGAAGACGGCGTAACCTACAGCGTACCTTTGATGACCGTGTCGGTGGGCATTGTGTCACCCTCACAGTACCAATTCGCAGACATTCGAGAAATTACCGAACTGGCTGCGGAAGCCCGCCGCAAGGACGCGGGCGAGTAACACCTCCCCTGCTTGTTGTGTTGGCTTTCTGAAAGCACCAAGGCGCCGCCGTCAAGGGCGGGGCCGACACCTTGCTTTTCAGCGCTGTGAGTAACGCCCCCCCCTGCATCCATCGACGCGACCAAACCTTGCCCTTCTCTATCCTCCTCTTGTTGTTTATAACCCATGTTCGGCGCTGAAATATTGACCTTGGGCATCGCCCTGGCACTGATCGGCGTGAGCCTGTTGCTCATTGCCGGGGGATTGACGCGCGTGCAGCAGACCGCGACCGCCGCTTTGGCCTCGCCCCTCACCGCGCCGCAGCCGGAGGGAGGGGAATCTTCCACCACTGAAGAAGGGGTTATCGTGGTGTTGCAAGGTGGGCGGGTGCACTATCTCAACGCCCGAGCCCGCCAATGGTTTGGGCTTTACCCCAACGACCAACCTTCGTTGGAACTCCTGGCGCGGCGTGTCCGCCCGCAAGACGATTTCTTCCGCCTTTGCACCCAGCCGAGCAAAGCCCGCCTCACCTTAGCCACCCAGACCTTAGAAGCCGCCTCTTACGCAGTGCCCTACCAACAACAAAAAGCCATCGTGTTGACCTTGCGCCCTCTGCACCTGCTGGTGTCTAAAAAATCGCCCGAACTGCGGGCTTCGACTACCGAGGCGCTGGAAGTTTTCTCTGAACTCAGCCAGCAAGTCGGCGCCCACCTGCACCTGCCCAGCGCCCTCCAGGCCGCAGTGGCAGCGGTCGACCGTCTACTTCCCTCGGATGTTCTGGAAATCACCCTTTGGGATGAGACCCACACCTTCCTCATCCCTTATCGTTACACCAGCGCTGGAGCAGAAATCTTCCCCGAAAATGTTAGCGAGCGCTACGAACCAAACCAAGGCTTGACCGGTTACCTCGTTCAAAATCGGCAACCTTTGCTCATCCGTGATCTGGAACAAGAAATGCCCGTGCCCCCTGCAGTCGACCGCCGCCGTTACCCAGTGCGCGGCTACCTGGGTGTGCCCTTGCTGTTCAACGATGAAGTGATCGGCACATTGGAAGTCGCCTCCTTCGCCCCCAACGCCTACCACACTGCCGACCTGGAACTGCTCACCTTGCTGGCCGGCCCCATCGCGGTAGCCCTACGCAACGCGCAGGTGTTTAGCCAAACCCAGCGCCAGTTGCAAGAACTACGCAGCCTGGCCGAGATCGCCGCCGCCACCGGCGAAGCCAAAGACCCGCAACGGCTCATCGAACGCCTGGTGCACACCGTGGCGCCGCTGCTCGCCGCGGAAATCGTCGGCTTTCTGCTCTACGATGAGGCCCACCGGCTGCTGCAGGCTCAAAAACCTTTTGTTGGCCTCCCCGAAGGGTTTGTCAGCGTGTATCGGGCCTTCATCCCCGCGGGGAGCCCCGCCGACCGGCTGCTGCAGCGCGGCGAACCCCTGCGCACCGACGACGCCAGCGAAGACCCCCAATGGCAAGCCCTGGGCCTGGCCGACCTGAGCCGCACCGCCGGCATCCGCAGCAGTGTGCTCTACCCCCTGTGGACCGGTAGCCGCTTTTTAGGCTTTTTGCAGGTCGCCAACAAACCTCGCCAAGCGCCCTTCACCAACGCCGACATCCTGGCCTTGGCCCACGTGGCCGCGCAGGTCACACCGGTGTTAGAAAACGCCCTCCTCTTCCGTGAAACCCGGCACCGCGCCCAACGGGCTGAAGCCCTGCGGCGGATTGCCAGCCTGGCCGCCTCGCACGCCACCCTCGACGAAGCCTTCAAATTTTCGGTTTTGGAATTGGCCCACCTGGTCGACGCGCGCTACGCCGCGGTGCTCCTGTTCGACGAGGAACAAAATCGCCTGCTGCCTCACTTACCTTCCGTGTATGGCATTCCTCCCGCAGTAGCAAGGCGCATCGGCGCCATCCCCGGCCATCGCCCCGACTTTCACTTTACGGTAACCCGCAGCGGGCGACCCTTCCTTTCTAATGACATTTCGCAAGACAAACGGGTAATTTCAGCCTACGAAACCATTTTGAACGCCCTGCCCAACATCCGCTCAGCCATGGTGGTGCCGCTACGCGTGGGGCAAGAAAGCGTAGGCGAAATTCTATTAGGGCATCCCGAAGCCGACCATTTCGACCGCAACGACCTGCAAATGGCCCTCACCACCGCTGCCCAAATGGCCTTAGTGGTGGAACGGGAGCACCTGCTAGCCCAAAGCGATGCCAGCCTACGACAACAGGTTGAAGAACTACGGACAATGGCGCGGATAGGCCGTGAACTTTCACTGCTTTCTTCGCAACAACAGTTGTTGGCCTACGCCTACCAACAAATGGCTGAACTCACCCAGGCCGATTGTGGGTACGCCTTTTTGCTCACCGCAGAAGGGCAACCTGGCCTGCGCGTCGGTGACACCGGTGCTGTCGGGCTGCACCCCTTAGAGCGTTCGGCCATTCAAGCGCAAACCGCGCAGCGCGTCGACGATTTTCAGAACGAGACCGCCTTCCCTCAGCCGCACGAAGAAGTACGCGCCGCATTGGTGCTCCCTTTGGTGTTCCACAACCGCGTGCTGGGTGTGGCCCATCTCCACGCCAAAAAAGCCTACCACTTTGATGCCTCTCGGCAGCGTCTGGCCAGCCTGCTGGCACAGCACGTGGCAGCAGCCTTAGGCGCAGCGCAGCAAACCGAAACCCTGCGGCAAGAAAACCAACGCCTGCAACGCCAAATCCACGCGCTGCAACGCCTGCGCCAGTTTCTGGCCCAACACGCGCCCCTCGAACACCCTTTCGCCGCGCTCGACGACCTGGTAACCGAAATGCAACATGCTACGGGCTTCGACGCTGTGCTCCTGGCCCGATACGAACCCACGACCGGTATGCTGCAACCGGTAACCGCACCGGGCTTTGCCCAGGCTGACCCTCTGCCTCTCGATAGTCTCAACCTGCTGCTGGAAGACCGCTTCCACCATGATGGCGTGTACTTCATCCCCGCGGAGGCTCGCCCCCCTCTGCCACACAACCTGACCCTGCCCGTGCCCGAACGCCCATTGCCGCGACTCGACACCCCCCGCGGCTGGCAGGCCGAAGACATCCTCCTCGCGCCCCTACGCACTGACCAAGGCGAGCCCTTGGGCGTACTGCTGTTGCAGGCCCCGCGCGATGGCAACCGCCCCGACGACGACCTGTTCGCGGTGCTCCGCCTGTTTGCGGCCCAAGCCGCCTGGCTGCTTCAAGTGCAAGCCGTGCAACAAGCCTGGGAAACCGAGCGCCAACGCCTCGCAGCCCAGGCCACCGAAGCCCAAGAGGCTGCACACATCGCCCAACGCGACCTGCCCCGCTGGCTGCGGAAAGACCTCCAGCAAGCCCTCGACCGCTACACCCTCGCCCGCCGCGCTGAACGCCTGCAAGTGGGGCTGGAAATCACCACCCTGCTCAACCGTCAGCCCAGCCGCGACGCGGTGCTCAATACCTTGGGGCAGCAACTCTTAGAGCGCATGGGCTTCAACCATGTGCTCATCGGCGAACCCGCTACCGGCGAAAACGGCCAAACCGTGGTACGGTTAGTGCGCACCTTTGGCGAAGTGCCCTCCAACCTCAAACTTGACCTTTACTTGGGGCAACGCAACCCCCTCGACGAGACCATGCGCCAGCGCAGCGTGCTCATCGTCAACGACATGAGCCGAGACCAAAACTGGGAACGCTCACCACTGCTACAACACCTACACGCCCAAAGTTTCATTGCCTTCCCCATCACCGTAGAACAGCACATCCAGGCCATGGTGTTGGCCGTCTCGCAAGCCACGCTGCCCACCCTTTCAGCCAGCGACGGGCAAATTTTCGACCTTTTAGGCCATCAGGTCGGTATCGTGTTGCAAAACCTTTCGCTGTTAGCGCGCACGTCACGGCGGCTACGCGAAGCCGACCTACTGCTCACCTTCAGCCGCCAACTGGGCGTGCTCGACCCCGAACGCATCCTCAACACCCTGATGGAAAGCACTTTAGGCGCGCTGTCCTCAGCCCACGCGGGCTTCATCGCCATGTGGGACGAAACCCAAAGGGTGCTGCTGCCCCGCTCCGTGGGCGGTTACGCCCAGCCCGAGGCCATTTTCCAAATCACCTTGGGGGAAGACAGCCTGCCCGCGCAAGTCATGCTGCAAGGCCAACCCCGACGCATCGCGGAACTGGACTTTGCCACCGCCTACCCCTTAGACACCGACGCCCTCCTGGCCTACCACCGCCTGACCGCGGAGCGAATGCCGGTTTCGAGCATGATGGTGCCCATCCGCACCGGAGAACGCGCCTTGGGGGTCATCGTGCTCGACAATTTCAACGCCCCCAACGCCTTTTCCATGGAAGACCAAATGCTGGTGGCCTCGTTGGCCCAGCAAACAGCCCTCACGTTAGAAAACGCCTACCTACTGCACACCGCGGAACAACGCGCCGCCCAACTGCAAGCCCTGGCCCAGGCTTCCTCCGAATTTCTTGCTCACAGCCGCTCCGAAGAAGAGGTAGTGGCCTCGCTGCTGGAGCGGCTGGCCGAAGTGCTGCCCTACGATGGCGGCACCCTGTGGCTGCGCGAAGGCGAGCGGCTCACCGTGCGTGACGCCCGCGGCCTCCCCAACGTGGAAGAACTGCTTGGGGTTAGCGTGGCGGTGGAAGACAGCCGCCTCTTCCAGGATATGTTAGCCTCCCGCCAACCCCTGGTCGTGCCCGACACCCACCAAGACGAACGCTTCCCCGCGGCCGAGGCCATGCCCAACCGCTCGTGGCTGGGGGTGCCGCTGCGCTTCGAAGACCGGGTGTTGGGCGTGATTGCCTTAGAAAAGCGGGAACCCCGCTTCTACACCGCCGACTGGGTGCAAACCGCGGCCACCTTCGCCAGCCAGGCCGCGGCCGCGCTGATCAACGCCCAACTGCTGGCCGAAAGCCTGCGCCGCGCCGAAGAACTCGACCGCCGCACCCAGCGGCTGGGGCTGGTCTACCAGGCCATGGCTGCCCTTTCGGCCTCTTTGGATCCGCAACACATCGCCAACTACACCGCCGAGCACCTGCAGCGGGCTTTGGGCGGCATCCCCACCTCTGTGGTGCTGTGGGAAGACGAAGTCGCCACCGTGGTGGCCGAAAGCCCACCCGCCGAAGACCAGGCGCTCCCCCAAGCGTTGCCTGCCGCACCGATTTTCGCACACCTGGCCGAAACGCGGGGGCTCTTCCGCAGCGAGCATTACGCGGAAGAGCCGCTGCTGGCCCCCCTCACCGACTTTTTTACCGCTCACCATGCCCAGGCCGTGGTCGCCCTGCCTCTGGTGGCGGGGCAAACCCTACTGGGCGCTTTGTTCTTCCACTTGCCCGACCCCGACGCGCTCACCGGCGACGAAGTCGCCTTAGCCCAAACCATTGCCCATCAGGCCGCGATCGCCCTCCACAACGCACGCCTCTACGAAACCACCCGCCGCTTCAGCGAAGAACTGGAAGCCCGCGTGGCTGAGCGCACCCAAGAACTGCAACAAGAACACCACCGCGCCCAAACCCTGCTGCGCATCATCACCGAACTTTCGGCCAGCCTGGACCTCGACCAGGTGCTCAACCGCACCTTGGGGCTGCTCAACGAAGCCCTGAGCGCGGAGCAAAGCACCGTGCTGCTGCGGAAAGAAGGGCAACCCACCCTCTTCTACCGGGCTGGCCACGGCTACACCGACCCGCCTCCGCTGGGCGGTCGCCCCACCCAAATTTCGGCCACCGATTCATTAGCCGGCTGGGTAATTCAACACGGTGAGGCCGTGCTGATCCCCGACGTGCGCAAAGACCCGCGCTGGCAAAACACCTCGAGCACAGACCACGAACAACACCGCAGCGCGCTGGCCGTGCCGCTGATTGTGGCCCAAGAGGTGTTGGGCGTGCTGCTCCTCTTCCACCGAGAACCCAATCACTTCACCCCTTACCACCTGGATCTGGCCCAGGCCACAGCCAAACAAATCGCAGTAGCCATCACCAACGCCGAACTCTTCGACCTGATTCGCGACCAGGCCGAACACTTGGGCAAACTGCTCCGCCAGCAAGAAGTAGAAGCCAGCCGTGCCAAAGCCATCCTCGAAGCCATCGCCGATGGGGTGCTGGTCACCGACCCCGAAGGCAAAATCACCTTGTTCAACCCTTCCGCGGAACGCATTTTGGGCGTAGCCGCAGCCCAGGCAGTAGGCCAACCTTTGAACCACTTTGCCGGCCTCTTTGGTGCAGCAGGTCACGAATGGCTCAAAGCCATCAGCCACTGGCGTGAGAAACCCCAACCTGCAACCCGGCCCACTTCGTTCGCCGCCCAAGTCGAACTGGAAGACAGCCGGGTCATCTCGGTGCACTTAGCGCCTGTTTTCTTCCGCCATGAGTTTTTAGGCTCGGTCGCGGTGTTCCGAGACATCACCCACCAGGTCGAAGTGGACCGCATGAAGAGCGAGTTCGTGGCCAACGTCTCTCACGAACTGCGCACCCCACTGACCGCCATCAAAGGGTATGTGGACTTGCTGCTCATGGGGGCTACCGGCAGCCTTACCCAGCAACAGCAACACTTTTTGGAAACCGTACGCGCCAACACCCAACGCCTGAACCTGTTAGTGGGCGACTTGTTAGACATCTCGCGCATCGAAACAGGGCAAGTGGCGCTGCACATGCAAACGGTCGACCTGGCCGCCTTGCTGCGCGAGGTGGTCGCAGAACAAGCCCGCCTGGCCAAAGAAAAAGGCCGGAAAGTACACATCGAACACCGCCTGCCCCAAGGACTGCCGCCAGTATGGGGCGACCCAGAACGGCTGCGGCAGGTCATTGAAAACCTGGTCGAAAACGCGTATCGCTACACCCCCGACGGTGGTCGGGTGCTGGTCACCGCCCGGCCAGTGGGGCGGGCGGTGCAAGTCGACGTCAGCGACACAGGTATCGGCATTCCCCCCGAAGAACAAGAGCGGGTATTCGAGCGATTTTACCGCATCGAAAGCCCCATGGTCATGGCCACGCCCGGCACCGGCCTGGGGCTGGCCATCGTCAAAACGTTAGTCGAACGACACGGCGGCCGCATTTGGCTGAAAAGCACGGGTGTGCCAGGCGAAGGTAGCACGTTCTCCTTCACCATCCCCCTGGCCGCTGAAAATTCCCCTCGCGAGGCATAGGTTATGGCTAAAATCGTGATTGCAGAGGATGAACGGGACATCCGTGAACTCATCACTTTCACCCTGCAGTTCGCCGGGCATCAGGTAATCGCCACAGCCAATGGCGCAGAAGCCGTGGCTGCTGTGGAACGGGAACGCCCTGATATCGTGCTGTTAGACGTTCGGATGCCCAAAATGAGCGGCTACGAAGCCTGCCGCGCCCTGAAAAGTAACGAGAAAACCCACGACATCCCGGTAGTTTTTCTCTCAGCCAAAGGCCAAGAGGCCGAAGTGCAAGAAGGGCTGAAAGCCGGGGCTAAAGCGTATATTCTGAAACCCTTTGCCCCCGACGAATTGATCGCTCAAGTGGAAGCCATTTTGCACGCCGACTGATGAACGCGCTACATCGCGTCCCCTCGTCGGCAGGGCAGGCTTGCGTTTCCCTTCAGGCAGCGTCACGGCAAGCCGGAGGACGATCAATATCATGAGCGCGATCATTCTGCGAGATCACATCGTTCACTACGAAGTTTTGGGCCGCGGCCGACCGGTGCTCTTTCTGCACGGCTGGGTCGGCTCTTGGCGCTATTGGGTGCCGGCAATGCAACAAGTGTCGCAACAACACCGCGCTTACGCTCTGGATCTGTGGGGCTTTGGCGATAGCGACAAGCACCCACCGCTCTATACTTTAGAAGCCCAGGTGCAGTTGCTGACGTCCTTTTTAGACCGCATGGGCATCGGCCGGGTAGCGCTGGTAGGCCACGGCCTGGGCGCGGTGGTTGGGCTGCATTTTAGTCTCCAATACCCTCTGATCGTCGATCGGATGTTGTTGGTAGCCATGCCCAGTGAGGCCGACGCGCTGCACCCCCGCCTGCGCGCCGACTCGCCCGAAAAACTGGCCGCCTGGCTGCTCAAACCGACCATCTCCACCGAACCGGCCCGCGCCGAAGCCCCCAAAGCCGACCCTCTGGCCTTGCGCAGCACGGTAGAGCCTTTGCAAAGCCTAGATTTGATGTCCCAAGTCGCCAAGGTGGAAATGGCCTGCCTGCTGGTCCATGGCCGCAACGACCCCCTGGTACGCTTACCGTCGGATCTCGCGCTGGCCCAATGGCCAGAAAACATCCATCAGATTATTTTCGAGCAGTCGGGACACTTCCCCATGTTGGATGAACCCAGCAAATTCAACCGGCTGTTGGCCGACTTTCTTCACCTGCCTTCAGGAACCGGCCCCCAACAACTGCAACTCAAAGAAGAATGGAAACGCCGCGTCCGCTAAACCCTGCCCAGCGCGCGCTCGCCCTGCTGCCTCGCGGGCTTGGCCTGGGGGTCGCGGTGTTGTGGGGGGTACTGTTTGCCCCTCGCGCGGCGCAGGCCGCGCGCCTGCCCGCGGAAAACACCCCCACCCCACCGGCCAAAACGTGTATGCAGCAGGGCGGGCAAATTCGCTCCGCACAACTGCCCGCGCCTACGCTCTCGCGGCCGATGCCCGTGTTTGTCTACCTGCCGCCATGTTACGACCAGCGCGCACCCGAACGCTACCCCGTGCTCTACCTGATCCACGGCCAAAACTTCAATGCCCGCCAGTGGATCAGGTTGGGCGCGCCCCAAGTTGCCGACCGGCTGATCGCCCACGGCGAAGCCCCACCCTTCATCATCGTGATGCCTGGCGAGTGGCGCTGGGCGCCCCCTGCAGAAACCGGCTGGGATGAGGCTTTTCTACAAGTGCTCATGCCTTGGGTAGACCGAACCTTCCGCACTCGCGCCGAGCGGCGCTACCGCGCGGTGGGCGGCCTTTCTCGCGGCGCGTCCTGGGCCATTCACTTTGGCCTCTCACGCTGGGATCTGTTCGGCAGCGTGGGCGGCCACAGCCCGCCAGTGTTTTGGGGCGACGCCCCCTACGTGCGCCACTGGCTGGCAGACATCCCCCAAGGCCGCTGGCCGCGCATCTACTTGGACATCGGAGACATGGATCAACACAGCATCATGGAATCCGCCCAATGGTTCGAAAACCTGCTCACCCAGCGCGACATCCCCCACGAGTGGCACCTCAACGTAGGCTTACACAACGAAGCCTACTGGCATGCCCATGTCGAAGCCTACCTGCGCTGGTACACCGCAGCCTGGCAAACACCCTGAAGTCTGCCCCTCAGGCGCCCCCTTCCTCTTATCTAAGAAACTTGTAGGAAAAAGCCCACGCCCCGCGCGTGGGCTAAAACTTTGGTAGAATGAGAATGGTACCCGTATCTCAGGAGGGGGAAGCGCAGGCTTCCCCCGGCAAGGGCATTAACCAAGCGACCTCGCGAAGGAGGCAAGACCTTGGGCATGGAACGTTTTACCCAACGGGCACGCCGGGCGCTCAGCCTGGCGCATCAAGAAGCCGAGCGCATGCGGCATACCCAAATTGGCACCCACCACCTGCTCTTGGGCCTGGTGCGCGAAGAAGGCGGCATTGCCGGCCGCGTGCTGCGCGAGTTGGGTCTGGACCCCCAGCGGGTGGAAGAAATCACAGCCCGACACTTCCCACCGGGGCAATACAGCGGCGGGCAAATTGACCTCGCGGCCGAAACGCAACAAGTGCTCACACTGGCGGTGGAAGAAGCCAGCCGCTTAGGCCATCAATACATCGGCACCGAGCACCTGCTTTTGGGGCTAATTCGCCTGCCCCACAGCGCGGCCATGGAGGTGCTACGCCGCTTGGGCATCACACCCGACCAAATCCGCGCCCAAACGCGACAGGTGCTCCGCCAGGCCAGCAACACCTCAGCCGGCTCGGCTGCAGCCGGCCCTAAACGGCGACGCAAAGAGCAGAAAAAACCCTCGCTGCTGGAACAATTGGCCACCGACCTGACCGCGCTGGCCGAAGCCAACAAACTCGACCCGGTGATCGGCCGCGAAACCGAAATCGAACGGGTCATTCAAATCCTGGCGCGGCGCACCAAAAACAACCCCGCCCTCATCGGCGAGCCCGGGGTGGGCAAAACCGCTATCGTCGAGGGGCTGGCGCAGCGCATCGTAGAAGGCAACGTGCCCGTGCCCCTGCTGGGCAAGCGGGTGCTCCAACTGGATGTGGGCTCGCTGGTGGCCGGCACCATGTACCGCGGGCAATTCGAAGAACGGCTCAAACGGGTAATCGAAGAACTGAAAAACTCCGACGCCATCCTGTTCATCGACGAATTCCACATGCTGGTGGGCGCGGGCGCGGCCGGCTCCGCAGTAGACGCGGCCAACATCCTCAAACCCGCGCTCTCACGCGGCGAACTGCAGGTCATTGGCGCTACCACCTTAGACGAATACCGCCAATACATCGAAAGCGACGCCGCGCTGGAACGCCGCTTCCAGCCGGTGATGGTCGACGAACCCTCGCTGGAAGAAACCGTCGCCATCTTGCGCGGGGTGCGGCCCGTGTACGAAGAGCACCACCACCTGAGCATCTCCGACGAAGCCCTGGAAAGCGCTGCCAAACTCTCAGCCCGCTACGTAACCGACCGCTTTTTGCCCGACAAGGCCATCGACCTGATCGACGAGGCCGCGTCGCGGGTGCGGATGTACAAAAGCCCCACCGCCCATCAAAGCCGCGCCCTGATCGAAGAACTCAGCCGCCTGCGCGAAAACCTGGCCCTGGCCCTGGAAAACAACCAAACCGACGAAGCCCAAGCCCTGCAAGAGCAAATCCGCCGCGTCGAAACCGACCTGGAAAGCCTGCGCACCGGCTGGAACCGGGCCACCAGCCCCACCGTGACCGCCGACGACATCGCGGAAGTGGTCTCCATGTGGACGGGCGTGCCGGTCATGCAATTGGCGCAAGAGGAATCGGAACGCCTGCTGCACATGGAAGAGGAACTCAAAAAACACATCATCGGCCAAGACGAAGCCGTCGAAGCCATCGCCAAAGCGGTGCGGCGGGCGCGCGCGGGCCTCAAAGACCCGCGCCGGCCCATCGGCTCCTTCCTCTTCCTTGGCCCTACGGGCGTGGGCAAAACCGAACTGACCAAGGCGTTGGCGCGGTTCCTCTTTGGCAGCGAAGACGCGCTCATCCAACTGGATATGTCGGAATTCATGGAACGCCACACCACCAGCCGCCTGGTAGGCGCGCCGCCGGGGTACGTGGGCTACGAAGAGGCCGGGCAACTCACCGAGGCTATCCGACGCCGGCCTTACTCGGTGGTGGTGTTCGACGAAATCGAAAAAGCCCACCCCGAAGTCCACAACATGCTGCTGCAAATCATGGAAGAAGGCCACCTGACCGACGCCAAAGGCCGCAAGGTGGACTTCCGCAACAGCCTGATCATCATGACTTCTAACGTCGGCGCGGACATGATCAAACGCCAAAGCGCATTGGGCTTCCACCTGCAACGCGACCAGGCGTTAGAAGAGCGGCTTTCGTACAACGAAATGCGCAAGAAACTGCTGGACGCGCTGAAACGGGTGTTCCGCCCCGAGTTCATCAACCGGGTCGACGCGGTCATCGTGTTCCGCGCGCTCACCGCCGACGACCTGCTGCGCATCGTCGGCCTGGAACTGGACAAAGTGCGGCAGCGCCTGACCGAACACGGCCACAACATCCAGGCCACCCCCGCGGCGCTGGAACGCCTGGCCAAACTGGGCTACGACCCCGAAATGGGCGCCCGCCCCCTGCGGCGGGTCATCCAACAAAAGGTGGAAGACCCGATCTCCGAGGCGCTGCTGGGCGGCCGGTTTGCCGAGGGTGCGACCATCGTAATCGACGTGGACGAACAGGGCGAGATCGTGCTGCGCGCCGGCGAAGCCGACAAAGAAGAAACCGCCGCGCCGCCAGCCATGCCCTTGCCCACGGCCTGAAGCCGCCGAACACCGGGTAACAAGCCCACGAACCCATAAAAACCCGCGCCTGCCCACCTATACCACCCTATGGGCGGGGCCTCAACGCCTTCGCGTGGCTTGGGCAGAAGTCCGCACAAGGGCTTGGCCCCGTGAGCCTGCGGGGACTATCCTCGCGCGCAAGTTAAAAAAACCCAAATACGAGAGAGCCGGGGGAAAACCGCCTACTTCTACACTCAGCAGCCGGGGGAAAGAAACAGCGAACGAACAAAGCAAGCCAACGGCTCACCTTTGTCTATTTGACCTTACCGCTTCCCCCAGGGCTCCCCGGCAGCAACTTTCCAAAAAGGCACGTCGTGCTTCTTTGGCGAAAAAACAAGGACCCCAGTAATTACGATGAAAATTTACAAACCCTTCGGGTTTATGCGCCGTCTCCTCAGATCGGTAGAGGGGAGATGACACAAAAAGAAAACGGAGTTGAGGGCACAGAGCAACACGGCGTCCTCTTCCATCAATAACCTATGGCCTTCTCCTGAAGCAGGCATATTGCGTTCTTCCTAAAATTTCCGTATAATAACATTGCAACCCTGCTTCACCGCCTGAAAATTCGACTGGACGACTTCGGTTTGCCTGCTTCTGAAAGCACGTTGCGCCATCACAAGGGGAAACCACCGAGCACACCGAAGACGACATCGGCAGGCGACACTTACCTATTCCAAGGAGGTTTCCTCATGCTTCTCTCGCGTCCATACAAGGCTTTTGTGCTCGGCTTAGGCCTGTTAGTCATTCTGATGGCCTGCAATCTGTTTACCCGCCCAGCAGCGGGCCCCGATGCGCAAACGCTGCAAACCTTGGCCGCCCAAACCGTTCAGGCTGCGCTGACCGCACAATCTTCGACCGCTGCTCCCCCCGCTGCCACAGCCGGTGCACACCCTACCACCGCCGCGCCCACACCAACCACGGCCGCAGCGACCTCAGCCCCGCAACCTACACCCACCACAGCCTCTCCCTCACCCACGCCGCAGCCTCCCACGCCGACCCCCATCGTGCCCACGGCTACCCCCACACCCAAACCGTGCAATCTGGCCACGTTCATCGCCGACGTTACCGTGCCCGACAACACCGAATTTCAGCCAGGCGAGGCGTTCACTAAAACCTGGCGGCTGAAAAACGTGGGCACGTGCACTTGGCAGAATTACAGCGTGGTGTTCGACCACGGCGACGCGATGGGCGGCGCGCCGGTCGTGCCCTTGCCCGCGGTGGTGGCCCCAGGCCAAGAGGTCGACGTGTCGGTCAACCTGACCGCACCCGCCAACGAAGGCACCTATCAGGGCTTCTGGCGGCTCCGCGATGCCCACGGCGTGGTTTTTGGCTTGACCACGGGCAACCCCTTCTGGGTCAAAATCAAAGTAGTTGCCCCGACGGCAACACCCGTTCCTACGCCCACCCCCACGGCTACCCTGCCGCCGCCGGCTTTACTGGTGTTCGACTTCTACCAACAAGCCCCCAACGCGACCTGGTATAACGGCCACAGCCAGACACTCCCCTTCCCCGGCAGCACCAGCGATGCTCGCGGCTTTGCCCGTTACGCCGATAACGCCTTGTTAGAAGACGGCCACCGTTATCGCCACGTGCTCCAAACCCACCCCGAATGGGTCAACAACGGCTTGATTACGGGGCACTTCCCGCCGTTTACTTTGAGCCAAGACGGGCGCTTCCAGGCCAAAATCGGCTTCATCGCCCTCAGCGATGGTACTTGCGGCCTTGGCGACGTGGAATTCCGCTTGTACATTCACCGCCCTCCTGCGCCGCCCCATCGCATTGCCCAATGGCACGCCACGTGCGACGGCACCCTCCAAAATGTGGAAGTGCCTCTTTCCGCTTCCTCCCAACCGATTCGCTTGATCCTCCAGGTGGCTGCTGGCAGCAGTTCTGCCCAGGATTGGGCAGTGTGGGTCAACCCGGTGGTGTCTTCGCCCTAATTCGGGTGCGAGGCAGCCACGCTCGTGCAAAAAGGCGTAGCCGGGCGGCTACGCCTTTTCTACCTGTTTGTAACCGTTCAGCCTCGAAGAGACGCTACGGATAACGCAGGCAGAAAACCACAGAAGACGTAATGCATAATCAACCATGATAGTTGGTTTAGGCCTTTTGCAACTTGGCGCCCAAATTTTTGATCTCTCCCTACCCCGCTCCGGCGAGGCCTCGCCTTCGCTCAGCCTGCCGGAGCCGCCCCCTTTCCTCCCTTACTTGCACTTTGACAAATTGTTACGACAATCCGAGGCTATGGCCTGGGCCGGTCTCCCCTCTCCCTCTGGGAGAGGGGCCGGGGGTGAGGGCGTAAAAAGCCCATTGGCTTAGCGCCCTCACCACTCCCCCGGACGCCGCCCAGCGGCGTCCGGGGGAGTGGTGAGGGCGAGCAAGGTGTAATGCTGTTTCATGGCATGGCAGAGTTATTGGAATATTGCTTGTCAACCTCGTTTTCGGAGCAGGGCAGGTAGTTACCAGAAGACACAGAAAGCGGGATGTGGGGAACGGGAAGTGGAATGCGGCCGTTGGCGTCATTTTGGGGCCTCGGCGCCCAAAAATCCGCGTCTATCCGCCATCATCCGCGTTCATCCGTGGGCTGTTTTCCAACCCAACAAGGAATGGCCTGACGACCCTCAGCCTTTGCCCCGAGTTTCAGGGCTGCCGCTCATCCTGGGCCAGGCCAACCAGGGCATCCCACGCCAGAGGCAACGAAGATACACCACCAAAGGCAAGAGCACAATCCACCGTAAAATCCCCCAACGGAAGTAGAAGAACAAGAACCCCACATTGCTCCACCACGAAATCCAGCCAATGGGGAACACCTGCAACATCACCAGGCTGTGCTGCTGGTAGTAAGGCATGGTCAGCGCGCTGACGGTCAAAACCAAGAGGAGTTTTTTAGCGCGCGGCAGCCGCACAAAGAACACGGGCAGCCAGAGAAGCAAGGCCCACGGGCCGACGACTTCCCACAGGGTGATGCTCCCATGACGATAAAGGGGGCCATGGAAAAGATGATGCCACCAGCCGGGGAACCACCAACCGTAGCGCAGCACCGAAGCCAACACCACCCCCACAGGTACGGCCAGGCTTTTGAGCCGCGCTGGAGGCGACAACCACCACCACAACAAAATCAACGCGGCCAATGAAATTTGCGGTTTCAACGCAGCCAGGGCAAAACCCACACCCATCCACCACGGCCGGTTGCGCTCCAAAGCCCACCAACTAAGCGCCAACCCTAAAACCACCAAGGCGTCAATCTGCCCATAAAACAGCAAAAAGAAGAAGGGATAGGTCAGCAACACATGGATCAGCCGCCCTTGAAAGACTCGCGTGGCCGCCACAAGGGCAACCAACGAACCCAAAGAAAGCAAGCCGTAAGCCAACGAAAAAGGCAACCACGCCAAAGCCTCGAACAAAGGACGCAACCAATAAGGGTTGTAAAAGTCCTCCAAGTCTCCATGGGCTACAGGCAAATAAGAAAAGCGCAAATCGACCCCTGCGCTGGGCAAAAAAGCGAAAACCACGATCACACCCAAAGCAACGCCGATAGCCAAGGCGTCTTCCGTCTTCTTTCGGTCGTATCTGCGTTGGGGAGAGAACAAAGAGGGCATCGTAAGTACCAAAACTCTGACCGCGTGGCGCGGTTAAAGTCTGGTGGAACGCCCTTTGGGGCGCTGCGTTCCACCTTATTTGCTCCCTGGGCCACGTCTTGCGTGGCGCCCTAAAGCGGGGCGCCACGCAAGGCGCGCAAGGGTGTCTTATGGTTTGGGTGTCGGCGTAGGCGTGGGGGTAGCTGTCTCGCCGGCCGCGGGGATCGCGGTTTCCGAGGCCGAAGACGACGGCTCGGTAGCCGAAGGCGTGGCTGTGGCCGCGGCCTGGGGAAGCAATTCGACCAGCAGTTGCCAAGCGGCCTCCACGTCTTGCACGCTGACCTGGGGCTTGTCGGGCAGGGCGTCGTGCGCTAAGGCGATTTGCCGCGCAGCCTGGCCCAAGGTCTCTTGATGTTCGTCCGTGTGGGCTTGCAACCAGGCCACCGCGGCGGCTGCGCGCTGCAGTTCACTCGCGGCCAGGCCGTAATTCTCCTGGCTGAGGAGCAGGCGGGCGCGGGTCAACGACTCCAGGGTCTGCAACACGCCCACCTGCAACTGCATGGCTTGCAGGCGGGTTTCCCATTGCGCCCACGCGCTTTGCAACGCCTCGGCCGTGGCCTGCACGCTTTGCGCCGCGTCTTCTTGTTTGTCGAGGCGCGCTTCCAGGCTCTGGATCTGGCTGTCGAGCGCCTTGGCTTGCGTCTCCAAAGCGTCCAGGCGGGTGGCGATCTGCGCTTCGTTGCCCTGCAGGTCTTCCATTTGTTGGCTGAGCGCCTGCTGGTTGGCCTGCAGGTCGGCCAGATCTTGCTGGAGCACGCCCAACCGCTGGTTGACCTGTTGGGCGCGATCCACGGTTTGTTGCTGCAACGTGTCGACCTGGGCCTGCAAATCTTCCAACGGCTGCACGTAGTGCCGATAAAAGTAAGGCACCGCCAGGTAAATCGCGCCGGCGATCAAGCCTAACACCAGCAGAACGAGCACCAGGCGCACAATAAAGCGCCAAAACGCCTTGAAAGCCCGCCCTAAGCGCTCGCCAAAGGAGGGGCGCGGCGCGTCAGGCGTCTGTTTTTCGTCGGTCATGGTTCACCTCTCCTATAACCTCAAGAACCCGAAGGGGCTATAAATTACTCACCGTAATTGTTGGGAGCCCCTACGGGATGGTTGGTCGAAAAAGGCATTTCGTGCCTTTTCTAAGCACCCTCATCAAGGGGTGGGGGTAGGCGTCGGGGTGGAAGTGGGCGTCGCCGTAGGCAGCGCGCTGGTGGCCGAGGGCGTGGCCGTGGGCAGCAGACCGTTGAGCAGGTCTTGCAAGCCGGTCAAAAAGGTCTGGAACCGGGCGGTCTGCTGCGCCAACGCGTTCAGGTTGGCGTCGAGGTCTGCCAATTGCTGGGCCATGTCTTGTTGCTCGTCGGCCAAGGTTTGCTGCTGGTCGGCGAGTTGCTGCACCTGGCTGGCGACGCCCTTCAGGTCGGAAATCTGGCGCTGCAGCGCGTCGGTGGTCATTTCTAAGCGGTTGAGCCGCTCTTGCATGGCCAGCACCTGCCGTTCGGTGCCCTGATAGCGGGCCTCCCCCGCGTAGTGCAAGGTGCCGTTGAGGGCGTGCAGCACGCCCAGGCTCAAGACAAAAGCGAGGAGGAAGCCCAACAGCCCGGTGGTCAGCGCCAGGAGCCAAGCCTCGCGGCGGGTGACGTAGTGGGGCTGCGACGCCGCGGGGGAGCCCGCCGCCGCGGCCGCGGGCGCGGCCTCTTCCACCGCCGCGGCTTCGGGGGCGGGCGTTTCTTCGGCTGCGGGTGCGGCCTCTTCCGCCGCCGCGGCTTCGGGGGCAGGCGCTTCTTCGGCTGCGGGTGCTGCTTCTTCCACTGCCGCGGCTTCGGGGGCAGGCGCTTCTTCGGCCGCGGGCGCGGCCTCTTCCGCCGCCGCGGCTTCGGGGGCGGGCGTTTCTTCGGCCGCGGGCGCAGCCTCTTCCACTGCCGCGGCTTCGGGGGCAGGCGCTTCTTCGGCCGCGGGCGCGGCCTCTTCCGCCGCCGCGGCTTCGGGGGCGGGCGCTTCTTCGGCTGCGGGTGCGGCCTCTTCCGCCGCCGCGGCTTCGCCCACGGTCAGCCGCGGGGCCAGCGCCTCGACCAGGCTGGGGCGGATGCCGGGCACGCGGGTCAGGTCTTCCACCCGCTCGAAGGGACGCGCCGCAAGGATGCGCTCGGCCAGCACTTCACCGATGCCGGGCAGCGCAACCAGTTCCTCTTTGGTCGCCTGGTTGAGGTCAATACGGTTTTCGCTCATTGTCCACCTCCTTCGCTGGGGACGCACTTTCGTGCTCAGGTCGAGAGCAAAAGTTGTCGTGCCGATTGGAGCATCTCTTCGTCCTCGCCGCCCAACATTTGGGCGAGTTCCTGCACTCGCGCTTCTCCCTCCAGCGGCTCCACCACGGTGACGGTGCGCCCCTGGCGCACCTGCTTGGCAACCCGAAAGTGATGGTCGCCATAGGCTGCCAGTTGGGGCAGATGGGTGATGACCAATACCTGATGGTGGCGGGCTAAGGCGCGCAATTTACGGCCTACCACCGCACCCAGCCGGCCGCCAATGCCCTGGTCGATTTCGTCGAAAATCAAGGTCAGGGTGGGGTCGGCCAGCACCAAAACCCGTTTCAACGCCAACATCAGGCGGGCGCTTTCGCCGCCGGAGGCAATTTTGGCCAAGGGCTTGAAGCCTTCGCCAGGGTTGGGCGCCAGGAGGAATTCCACCTGATCTACCCCCCGGTCGTGGAAGGCCAGCCGCTGCCCGTCGGGCATGGGCAGGCCGTCGTCCGCGGGTTGCTGGCGGATTTGCACGCGGAAACGCGCCGCGGCCATGCGTAGGTCTTGCAATTCCGCTTCGATTTTTTGGGCTAAGCGGGTGGCCGCCTCTTGCCGTTGGGTGGAAAGGTGCTCGGCCTGCCGGGCCAGGTCGGCTTCCAGGGCTGTGGCTTCTTTTTCCAGCGCGGCCAGTTGTTCTTCCGCGTGGGTGAGGGTATCCAGTTCGGCCTGGGCGCGGCGGGCGTAGGCCAAAATTTCGTCGATCGTCGCACCGTATTTGCGCTTGAGGTCGTTGATGAGGGAAAGGCGCTCCTCGATTTCGTCGAGGCGTTGGGGGTCGAATTCGATGTTTTCCGCGTAGTCGCGCAACCGCCGCGCCAAGTCGGCCAGTTGGTCAGCCAGGTCGGTGGCCTCTTCGACCAGCGCGGCCTGGGAGGCGTCGATCTGGGCGATGGTTTGCAGGGCTTCGCTCACCTGGCCGAAGAGGTCGGTCAGGGCAGGGGCTTCCATGTTCCCCTCGTCGAGCAAAAACACAGCCTGCCGCGCCTGCTCAGCCAAGGTTTCGGCGTGCGCCAGCCGTTCCCGCTCCTGACGCAGGCGCTCTTCTTCCCCCGGCTGCAGGTCGGCGTTGTGAATTTCTTCGATCTGAAAAGCGAGAAAATCTGCCCGCCGGGCGGCTTCGGCCTCTTGCTGGCGGAGGGCTGCCCATTGTTTGCGCACGCTTTGCAAACGCCGGTAGGTCTGCCGGTAGGCGGCGACTTTTTCTTCCAGATGGGCGAAACGGTCGAGCAGGCGCAGGTGTTCGGGCACCCGAAAGAGGGAAAGGTGCTCGGCCTGACCGTGGATGTCGACCAGGCGTTGCCCTACGCGGCGCAGCAGGTTCAGGCTCACGGCCCGGCCGTTGATGCGGGCTATGTGGCGCCCTTGGCGGCGGATTTCACGCCCCAAGGTCAGGTAGCGGGGGTCATCCCACAGACCTTCGGGCTCGAGCAGGGCCTGCAACGCGGGGCGCACGGCCTCGTTGAGGCGGAAGGTGGCCTCCAGCAGGGCATGGGACGCCGCGGCGCGCACCATCACGCTTTCGGCGCGGCCGCCCAGCAGCAGGCTCACCGCGTCTACGATGATCGACTTGCCCGCGCCGGTCTCACCGGTAAACACGGTCAACCCAGGGCGCAGAGGCAGTTCCAGGCGTTCGATAATGGCAAAATTCTGGATGCGAAGTTCTTCAATCATGGCCTTTGAACCCATGGAGGGGCTTGCATTGCAGAAGCAAGCCATAACCCGCGTGGCCACCTCGGCTTCCATCATTCATTCTACCGCACTTTTCGGCCGAAATCGTGCCGGTGTGGTATAATGCCTTCGCGTCAGCCCGGCGAAAAGCGCAACAGCGTGTACCTTGACAGACGCCGAGGCTGCAGCGCCACAAGTCATCTCAGTTCGGAGGCATGCTCCATGGCTAAGGCTCGCACCCGCCGACGCACCACCATTGGCCGCCGCCCCGCACGGGCTGCGGCAGCAGCGCCGACGTTCGACCCCGATTACACTTACATCAAACGCGATCTGCGCCGGATTGCCATTTTGGCCACCAGTTACGTGGTCATTTTGGTGGCGCTTTCCTTTGTCATCAAATAGCGGCACGGCTAACGCAAAGGCGCGCAACAAGCAAAGCACGCAAAGAAGTCAACGCAAGGACGCGAAAGAAGCACAGAAGCACAGAGGATGCCGCCAAGCGGACGAAAGAAAAACGCATCTCGCCTCCCGCATCCTGTTTTCTGTGTTTCCCTCTCCGCAATCCGCACAGTTACGCCCTTTTATCCTTTTCGTAAAGCCCGCATACCGTGGAAGGCACCGCCAGGCCAACACCCGGTGGTGCTTTTTAGCGAGCACAAAGCAACCCCGCCGCCCTGGTTGGGCAAAGCGAAAGGGCTTGTCAGGTGCAGGCGTAGGGCACCTGCACAACAGAGAGCCGGTGGTAACACAGGGAGGGTTTACCACCGGCTCCTCCTTATTTAAAAAACATGCACCCCCGAAGCCTTGAACCCCAAAAACACTTGCTCGCCCGGCTGCAACACCAGGTCGTCTAAGGCGCGGGCCGTGACCGCGGCCACGAAGGGCAAGGCCGCGGCCTGAGGCGTGGGCACCGCGACGGTGACGTAAGTCAGCGCGCCGCGAGGCTCCAGCGCGATGACCTGCCCGGCAAAGGTGTTGCGCAGGCTGGAAGCCAGGGCCACCCGGGAAAGCACAATGTCTTCGGGCCGCACAGCCACATGCACAGGCCCCCGCAAGGGGGTGGGGGCGACCACGGTCAGCCCCTGCAGCCGCAATACCGCCAGGCCGTCCTCTCGGGGTTCTGCCCAGGCAGGGAAGATGTTGCGCGTGCCCACGAATTCGGCCACAAAGGGGGTGGCCGGGTGGCGGAAGACGGCTTCGGGCGTGCCGACCTGCTCGATCTGCCCCTGGCGGAGCACGGCAATGCGCTGCCCCAACGCCACGGCCTCTTCGAAATCGTGGGTCACGTGGATCACTGTGGTGCCCAGTTGCTGGTGCAGGCGCCGAAGTTCTTGGCGCAGGTCTTCGCGGCGCTGAGGGTCGAGGGCGCTGAGGGGCTCGTCGAGCAGCAACACCCTGGGGCGTACCACCAGGGCTCGCGCCAGGGCCACGCGCTGCTGCTCGCCGCCGCTGAGATGCGCGGGGGTGCGGTGAGCCAAATGCTCGATGCGGAGCAGGCGTAGCATCTCGCGCACGGCCTCGCCCCGCGCGGCAGCCCGCCGCGCCCGCCCCCCCAGCCAGGGGAAGGCACGTTGCCAGGGGGAACGCGCCTGCATCGCCAGCCCAAAAGCCACGTTTTCGGCCACCGTCCACTGGGGGAAGAGCGCGTCGTCCTGATAAACCACCCCGATGCCCCGCCGTTCGGGAGGCCAACGGGTAATTTCTTCCTCGTCGAGCCAAATGCGGCCGCTTTCTGGCCGGTGCAACCCCGCGATGGTCTCCAACAACACGGTCTTGCCCGCGCCGGTAGGGCCTAAAAGGACAAAATACTCGCCGCCGGCGACCTCTAGGCTCAGGCTCTGCACCTGAAACGCGCCCAACCGCAGGCGTACTTCTTCCAACCGCAGGGCGCCGGCATTAGTGGCGTGTGGCATCGCGACTCACCCAACGAAGGAGAAAAAACACGAACAGCGAAATCAGAATGACCAGCGTGGCCACAGGCCGCGCATAGGCCAGGCCGTAAGATTCGAAACGCTCGAAAATGAGCACCGGCGCCACCATGGGATGATAGGCCAAGATGACCACCGCGCCAAACTCGCTCAGCCCGCGCGCCCACATCATGATCACGCCCGAAAGGATGTTCCGCCAGGCCAAGGGCAGCGCCACCTGCCAAAACGCCTCCCACGGGGTGGCGCCCAAAGTGCGGGCTACGGCCTCCAGCCGCGGATCCACGCTGCGGAAGCCGTCGCGGGCCGCGTTGACCAGAAAGGCCAGGCTGACGAAGAGCATGGCAATGACAATGCCCGGCAGGGCGGAGACAAAACGCACCCCCAGCGCGGCAAAAGCCCGCCCCACCGCGCCGCTGCGGCCAAAGACCATGAGCAAGGCAATGCCCGCGGCAGAATGGGGCACCACCACCGGCAGGTCGATCACGGCCTCGATCAACGCCTTGCCGGGGAAGTCGGCGCGCGCCAACACGTAGGCCAAAGGCACGCCCAGTACCAAAGCGACTACGGTGGCCGCTGCCGACGCGGCAAAGGTGAGCAAAATGGCATCCCCCACCTGCGGCTCGGCCAGCGTTTGCCAGAGCAGCCGGGGGCTGCTGGCGCCCACGGTGCGCAGCAAGGGCCAGCCCACGAACCAGATCAGGGCTGCGCCCACCACAGCAAAGGGCACGTAGAGACGGTTGGACATGCTGAAGAGTACTCCTCGTCTTTGGTAGCCTCGACCCGGAGAAACCGCAGATTGCGCGGCTAAAAAGCGGAAAGCGAGGTGCGGAGGGATTGGGGGGTAGTTACTGGTTGCTTGGTTGGCTGGTTGCTTGGTTATCCGGGTCAGCCGCGGCCGATTTTCTCAAGGTTGAACAGTGGCCGCGCCTCTGATTACCCGACACAAAAGCAATCGTGCCCCGGCCGTTGTTTCATTGACCGGCAGATCTCATCTCGTCATGCCAAATCTTTACAAAAGTCTTGTTTTTCACGCCCTCTCCTCTCCCCCCAAGCCGCCCCCCTTCGACTTCGCTCAGGGCAGCCTTCGACTTCGCTCAGGGCAGCCTTCGTCTTCGCTCAGGGCAGCCTTCGTCTTCGCTCAGGGCAGCCTTCGTCTTCGCTCAGGGCAGCCTTCGTCTTCGCTCAGGGCGGCGGCTTTCCCCCCTCCCCTCTCCCGCAGCAGCGGGAGAGGGGAGGGGGGATAAAAGGGGGGCGGGGTGAGGGTAAATGCAAAAGTTAGAAGTCTGCTCAAGTTTGTGTCGGGTAACCAGACCCCTTTCTCTGGAGCCGCCATGCGCTGGATCCGTTACCGCACCCCCGAAGGCCAGCCCCGCTACGGCTGGGTGGACGGCCAACAAATCGGGCCCGTAGAAGGCACGCCCTTTGGCGAATACCGCCGCGGGGAAGCCACCCTGCCCCTGGAAAGCGTCCACCTGCTGCCGCCCGTACAGCCCTCGAAAATCATCTGCGTAGGGCGCAACTACGTGGCGCACGCGGCCGAGCATCAAGCCGAGGTGCCCCAGGTGCCGCTGATTTTCCTCAAGCCTCCCTCGGCCGTCATCGGGCCGGGGGAAACCATCCTCCTGCCACCCCAATCGCAACAGGTGGAACACGAAGCCGAACTGGCGGTGGTCATCGGCCGGCGGGGGCGGTGGATTCCGCCAGAAGAGGCGGGTGACTACATCTTGGGCTACACAGCCGCCAACGACGTCACCGCGCGCGACCTGCAGCGCCGCGATGGGCAGTGGACGCGCGGCAAAGGGTTCGACACCTTCTGCCCCCTTGGGCCGTGGATCGACACCGACTTCGACCCCGCGGACGCACTCATCACCTGCCGGGTCAACGGCGACCTGCGCCAGATGGGCAGCACGCGCGATATGGTCTTTGGGGTGCCGCAACTCATCGCCTTCATTTCGTCGGTGATGACCCTGGAGCCGGGCGATGTCATCCTCACCGGCACACCCGCGGGCGTCGGCCCCCTCCGCGCCGGCGACACCGTGGAAGTGAACATCGAGCACCTGGGGGTGCTGACCAACCGGGTGCAAGCAGAAGCCCCACGCTAAAAAACCACAGATCACACAGATTTCGCAGAAGGAAATCTGTGCAATCTGTGGTCGTCAGGACCCTTAAGCAGGCGGGTTCGCGGCCAGAGCCATTGCTGCCGCGGCCATGATGGCCGTGCCCCGGGGGAGGACATTTTCGTCAATGTTGAACCGGGGGTGGTGGTGTCCCGCGTCCAGCCCTTTGGCCGGGTTGGCCGAGCCGACGAAGAAATAGCAGCCCGGAATGTCGTACATCATCAACGACATATCTTCCGCGCCCATGGTGCGCGCCGCGGGGTCGATGGTCGCCTCGGGGTAAAGCGCGGCGGCCGCCTCGCGTACCACCTGCGCCACCGCTGGCGCGTTCACCACCGCGGGGTTCATTTCCACAATCTCCACCTCCGCGCGGCAACCCAGCCCTTGCGCCACCCCGTGCGCGGTGCGCGTCACACGCATCCGCACCTCGCTGGCCACCTCGGCCTCGAACGTGCGGATAGTGCCTTCCAACACGGCTTCAGGAGGGATGATGTTGAACGCGGTGCCCGCGTGAAACGACGCCACGCTCACCACCGCGGCATCCAGGGGGTCCACATGCCGCGAAACCACACTTTGCAGCGCGGTGACCACCGAAGAAGCCGCGAGCACCGGGTCTTCGGTCACGTTGGGGTGGGCGGCGTGCCCGCCTTTGCCCAACACCCGAATGCGGAACATATCTGCCGCGGCCATGGTCGGGCCATCGGCAATGCCCAGCCATCCCAAGGGCTGCTCGTTCCACACGTGCATGGCCAACGCGTAATCCACGCCTTCTAACACGCCGTCGGCAATCATCTTTGCCGCACCGCCCAGGCCCTCTTCCGCGGGCTGGAACACGAACTTCACCGTGCCGTGCAGCGCGTCGCGATGGGCGCTCAGCAAACGCGCCACGGTCAACGCCATGGCCATGTGCGCGTCGTGGCCGCAGGCGTGCATCACCCCCGGCACTTCAGAAGCGTAGGGCACGTCGTTCTCCTCTTGAATGGGCAGGGCGTCCATATCCGCGCGCACCAAAATCGTGGGCCCCGGGTGCGCCCCCGTCAGCACCCCCACCACGCCGGTCTCGCCCACGCCTTCGGTCACCTGCAGGCCAAATTCCCGCAACAATTTGGCCACAATGCCAGCGGAACGGTGCTCCTGAAAGCCCAGTTCGGGGTGACGGTGAAAATCGCGGCGCAGGTCGCGCGTAAACGCGAAAAGCGCCTCTGCCTCAGCACGGAAATCAATCTCTGCCATTTCGACCTCCTGGGAAGCCAAACGCCCGCCGCCAGGCGGGCGTAAGGTTGACTTTGAGGGAAGGCTTTACGCCCTCCGAGGAGCAGCGGCCTGCCCTTCAGGCCGTTGCAATTCGTCTTTGTGAAATTCGTGAATGCCGCCCTCGGCCAAGGCCACCAACACGGTCTGCTTGAGGGGGAAGACGTCGACCACCTTGCCTTCGCCTTGGGGCGTTTGCACCCGCTTTTTGCGCCGGGGCAGCCCTTTGGCGGCCTCTGCGTATTGCTCGTATTCGTACACCAGGCAGCAGCGCAGGCGGCCGCACATGCCCGTGATTTCCGAAGGCGTGAGCGAAATGCCCTGCACTTTCGCCATTTTGATGGAAACCGGGCTAAAATCGGTGAGGAATTCCGCGCAACAGCGCACCTCGCGGCCGCACGCGCCCATGCCGGGCAACAGTTTGGCCACGTCGCGCGGCCCCACCCGGCGGAATTCCACCTGCCGCCGCGGGAACTTGCGGGCTAACTGGCCATGCAGTTTGCGGATGTCGGGCTTGGCGCCACCCACCACGCCATACAAAAAGGTGAGATACCGCTCATCGAAGGAAATCTCGGCCTCGACGATTTTGATCTCGGCGCATCCGAGGTCGCGGGCTTTTTGTTGGGCAGTGAGCAGGGCCTGGAGTTCCCGCTGGCGCAACAAACGGCGCAGGGTGAGGTCGCGGCCGGTGGCCTTGCGCAAGAGAGGCCGCCAGCCCTCTTCGGGCGGCTCGGTCGGCTCGGTGAGCACCCGCACTACCTCGCCAATCTGCAGGCCGCGGCGGCTGGGCACGATGACAAACTCGCCCGGCTGCACGTCGGGGCAGCAAGACGCCTCGTAATCATAAACCTTGCCCACCGGCCGGAAGCGCACACCCACGATATGCGGCATGGTCATCGGCGTGTCCTGTCAGACCACCTGAATATCAACGGGAGAAGCGCCGCCAATTTCCGACAGGCGCGCGGCCACCTGTTGAGCGAGGGAAACGAACGTCTGCGCCACGGGCGATTCGGGCGCGCTGACCACGATGGGGCGCCCCTGGTCGCCGCCTTCTCGCACCGCGGGGTCGATGGGTATCGCCGCGAGGAAGGGCACGCCCGCGGCTTCGGCCAGCCGTTGGCCGCCGCCGCTGCCGAACAAGTCCATCCGGGTGCCGTCGGGCAGTTCCAGGTAACTCATGTTTTCCACTACCCCTAAGACGGGCACTTTGAGTTGCTGGAACATCTGCAGGCTGCGGCTGGCATCTTCCAACGAAACCTGCTGCGGCAGGGTCACGATGAGCCCGCCGGCCAGGGGCAAGGTCTGCGTCAGGCTCAGCGGTGCGTCGCCGGTGCCCGGGGGCAGGTCGGCGATCAGGTAGTCCAGTTCCCCCCAATCGACATCGCCCACAAACTGGCGGATGGCGGAATGGAGCATGGGCCCCCGCCAGATGAGCGCCTGACCAGGCCGCACCAAAAAGCCAATGGACACCAGTTTCACGCCAAAGGCTTCGGCAGGCTGGATGCGCCCTCCTTTGGCCGGGGGCAGGTGTTCCACACCCATCATGGTTGGGACGTTGGGGCCGTAAATGTCGGCATCGAGCAAGCCGACCCGCGCGCCCTGTTGGGCCAGCGCCACGGCCAGGTTGACGGCAACGGTGCTTTTGCCTACACCGCCTTTGCCCGAAGCAACGGCAATCACATAACGAGCGGGTGATTTCATCAAACCACGACCGCCCGAAGGAGCAGCAGAAGCCATACTTCACCTCATGGAAAAGAGTTTGTGATGTTGTAGCGTGCTGATTATACCATCCGTCGCGGCGCCCCCCAACGTCTGGGCATTCTTTGGCAGGGCCGTCACCGTTGAGTCTCAAAGAGACTCTACGGATTGCGCAGGCGGAAAATCACACAAGAGTAACTATTCAGCCACAAGGGAATAGACCACGGATAGCACGGATTTTTAGGTCGCCAAGGTCGCCAAGATGACGCCAAGACCGCCAAGAAGCGAGGACGAGCGTGGGCTTTTTAGTATTTTTCGCCCAATCTGTGCTAATCTGTGAAATCTATGGTTGTCTTTCTGCATAATCTGTGGTTTCTTCTTGCCAAGGCTGAACAGTTACGATAGGTCTTTACAAGGCACAGCGTTCTCTGTGGAATGGCTCGGCAAGCCGCCCCCGTCAAGGGCTGCGAGGCGCGCCTCGGCGGCCTCACCCCCGTCATCGTGCGGCGAGTTCGTGGCTCGACAAAAAAGTGCGGATCTCTTCGCAAGCCTGCTGATATTCGGCCAACAGGGCCTGGTCATCCCCCTTGAAGCGTTCGACCGCGCGGCGGGCGCACGCGGCGCAGCCGCGAATCGCCCGCTGGCTGTCGATGGTGCATGTGCCGCAGCGGGCGAGGCGGGTCATCATTAAAACAAAGCCCAGGCGTTCTACCGAGGCGGCAGGTTGCTGCCGCACCTCGTCGACCAGGGCTTGCCAGGTTTCACCCCGCAGATCACGCAACGTGCTGATCAAACGGGCGGGGAAAAGCAGTTCCAGATGGTCGTACAATCGCCCTCCGGGGGAAGCAACGATTCAGCCTCAACCGAAGACACATCGGCGTCTCTCTGCGTTAAATCCGCCAGCCGCGGCTCGGAGCGGGTTGGCGGCCAAGCGGGGCTCAGCCGCCAACCCTTGGAAACAGCCCGCTTCCTACTCCTTCTTCGCTTGCTGTGCCTTAGCCTTGGCTTTGGCGGCCCGAGCCGCAGCGGCTTTTGCCCGCGCCTCTGCTGCTTTCCGCTTGGCCTCTTCGGCCTTGCGGCGGGCTTCTTCTTCCCGCTTGTAATTTTCGGGGCGAATCTGGGCGTAGTAAGACACCGGTTTCAGCAATTTCTGCAGGTCGAAGATGTTGTCGGCTTTGCGGTCATAGGTCGCCAACTCGTAATTGTGATCCATCTTGATGGAATCGAAGGGGCAGTATTCCGCACACAGGCCGCAGTTCATGCACATGTCGATATCGATGTAAAACTCGGCCGGTTTGGGGCGAGGCCGCCCGGTTTTCGGGTCTTTCGAGCGCACAATCCAGATACATTGCGCGGGGCACACCTTGGTGCAGATGCCGCAAGCCGTGCAGCGCGGATCCAGGGTGCCGTCTTCTTGCTCTTCGCCCACCAAAAAGGGCACAAAGCGAAATTCTTCGGGCACCGGCAGTTTTTCATCCGGGTATTGAATGGTGAAAATACCCTGCACCTCTGCACTGCTACGGTAGGCAATGCCCTCGTCGGTGCGGTAGCGCGCCTTGCCGCGCTTGAAATCGTCCACGTAGGTGGCAATCAGGCGCTTAATGGTTACGCCCAAACCTTTGAGGATTCCGGAACCATCCATGGCACACTCCG
Source organism: Anaerolineales bacterium (assembly GCA_027053355.1). Classification (GTDB taxonomy): domain Bacteria; phylum Chloroflexota; class Anaerolineae; order Anaerolineales; family DRMV01; genus DRMV01. Next base: position 56,309 of record JALUDX010000195.1, read on the forward strand.
TTTAGCGGTCGGTTTCGCCCAACACGATGTCGATCGAGCCGAGAATGATCACCGTGTCGGCCACTTTTTGGCCTTTGGTCATTTCAGCCAGCGCGGTCAGGTTGATGAACGATGGCGCCCGCACGTGATAGCGCCACGGGTTGCCTTTGCCCGTCGAGACCACATAAAAGCCCAGTTCGCCTTTCGGCCCTTCCACCCGACCGTAGGACTCGCCCGCCGGGACCCGATGCTGATATTGCGGCTTGCCGCTCATAATCGGCCCTTCGGGAATCTGCTGCAAAGCCTGCTGAATGATGCGAATGCTCTGCCGCACCTCGTCCATGCGGATCAGGTAGCGGTCGTACACGTCGCCGTGGTAGCGCACGGCCACGTCGAAGTCGAACCGGTCGTAGATGCTGTAAGGCTCAGCCCGGCGCACGTCGTAAGGCACACCCGAAGCCCGCAACACCGGGCCCGCGGCCGAGTAAGCGATGGCCTGTTCGGGGGTCAGCACGCCTACGCCTTCACCGCGCACGCGTACGATTTCGCTGTTGGTCAGGTAGCGGTCGAGTTCGTCGATCCGCCGCGGCAGGCGCTCGAAGGCCAAGTCGTGGATTTTCTTCATCACGTCCTCGGGGATGTCGCGCGCCACCCCGCCAAAGCGGAAGTAATTGACCATCATCCGCGACCCGGCAACGGCCTCGAACACATCCAAAATCAGTTCCCGCTCTTCGATGGCATACAGCGAGGGCGTGAAATACGCGCCCATGTCGTTCAAGAACATGCCGATGGCGAAAATGTGATTTTGGATACGGGTGAGTTCCGCCATGATGACGCGGATGTACTCCGCCCGCTCAGGGGGTTTCACCCCGAGGAGTTTTTCCACCGCTAAGGCGTAGCCAAAGTTGTTACTCATCGGCGAGAGGTAATCCAACCGGTCAGTGAACGGCATGTTCATCAACCAGGTGTTGCGCTCGCCGATTTTTTCGTGATTGCGGTGCAGGTAGCCCATCACCGGTTCCAAATCCACCACGGTTTCGCCGTCCAAGGTCACCACCATGCGAAACACGCCGTGGGTGGAAGGGTGCTGGGGCCCCAGGTTGACCACGATTTGCTCGGTGGGCAAGTCGTCCGAGGCTTTCTCTACCCGCCCCAAGCCTTCGTAAATCAAGGCGTTGGTGTTGTCGGGCGTCCACTGGGCAGGGTCGAAGCCCGCGGGGTAATCCACGTTTTTGCCGAAGGGGTTGCGCTCTTCGGCGCGGAAGACCTTGCCCTCGGGGAAACGGCTCTTGTAAGGCTTGTGTTCGGCCTCAAAATACGGTTCCCGCCAATCTTTGCGCAGCGGGTGGCCGTGGAAGCCTTCCCACAACAAAATCCGTTTCAAGTTGGGGTGGCCTTCGAACTTGATCCCCAGCAGGTCCCACGCCTCGCGCTCCTGGAAATCTGCGCCGGGGTAAATGGGGACTAAAGAAGGCACCACCGGGTTGTCTCTGGGCACCTGCACTTTGAACACCAACGCGGGCCCGCCGGTGGTTTTGTACGCGTGGTACACCACCTCCATTTGGCCTTGGGGGAGGTAATCCACGCCGGTCACCGACGAGAGATAATCGTAGCCCAGTTCATCGCGCAGGGTGCGGGCAAAGTCGGTCAAAGCGTTGGCCTCGACCACATAGCCCTCGTAGCCTTTACGCTCGTCCTTCCGCACCACTTTGGGGAAACGAGAAAGCAGCGTATCTTCTTCGTTTTGAATCATCACCGTTTGTTCGCTCATGGAACCACTCCCACTTAGGCTTGGGCGGCTTCGGGTTCAGCGGCCGCGGCGGCCTCTTGTTCGGCCTTTTGGCGGGTGTATTCGCGGATCCGGTCATATTCCCGCGGGTCCATCACGTCGGGCCCCAACACCGGGATGGGAATCATCTCGGCCCGACGGCCGTAGACCTCTTTGATGGTCTGACGATCCACTTTTTCTTGCAATTTCATCAGACCGTAAATCAGGGCTTGAGGGGTCGGCGGGCAGCCGGGGATGTACACATCCACCGGCAGGTATTGGTCGATGCCCGAGACCACGTTGTACCCTTCTTTGAAGGGGCCGCCGCCCGAAGCGCACGCGCCCATGGCCACCACGTATTTGGGCTCTGCCATCTGGTTATAAAGGCGCACCACCTGGGGCAGCATCTTCTTGGTGACCGTCCCCGCGACGATCATCACGTCGGCCTGGCGGGGGCTAGCGCGCATCACTTCCATCCCAAAGCGGGCGAAATCGAAGCGGGCTGCTGCCGTACAGATCATCTCGATCGCGCAGCAGGCCAGGCCGAACATCATCGGCCAGAGGGAATTGCGCCGCCCCCAGTTGTAGATACGATCCAGCGTGGTGATCGTAACCACCCCTTGCAGGTCTTCGGGGATCGGGTATTGGGGGGAATTCAAACCCTCATCCTTTGGTTTTGTGCTCATAGACCTTCTCCTCGGGTAGGATGGGACCGTTCAGCCTTGCTCTTCTTCTAAGGTCATTTCCAACCATTCGCGATAAATCGCCAACAGAATGTCGTCGTTGGCCAAAGCGGGGTCGTCGTCGAAGTCGGGCTGCGCCACCACCCAGCGGTAAATCTGACGCAACGAAACTTCGCTCAAATCCTCTGCCGGGTGCTGCTTGCGCAGGCGCTCGGCCAACGCGTAGGTGGCTTCCCAGGTCAACGGTTCACACATGCCAGCCTCTGCGCTTTGCTACAGTGACTCGCTTTGCAGCCAACGCCTCAAATTATACCCCGCTTTGGCGACGAATTACGCGAATTTTCTTTTTCGTAATTCGGCATCGCACCGTATTTACGAAAAGACTTTTTCGCGAAAATCATAGGGTGCGGTGCACGGGCCGTGCACGCCACACCGGCCGGCCTCATTCCACAGTCACCGATTTGGCCAGGTTCCGCGGCTGGTCCACATCCAACCCGCGCATGGCCGCGATGTGATAGGCCAACATCTGCAAAGGCACCACCGTGACCACCGGGCTCAACAGCCAGGGCGTGGGCGGCACCCACAGCACTGCATCGGCCAAGGGCGGAATCAGGGTATCCCCTTCGGTCACCACGGCAACGACCGGCGCGCCCCGCGCCTTGGCCTGCTCTACCTGGCTCACCATTTTTTCGTACCAGGGGTCGCGGGGCGCGAGGGCGATGACCGGCGTTTCTTCGTCCAAGAGCGCGATGGGGCCGTGCTTCATCTCGCCCGCGGGGTAGCCCTCCGCGTGAATGTAGGAAATTTCTTTGAGTTTGAGCGCACCTTCGTAGGCGGTGGCCATGTTGATGCCGCGGCCGATGTACAGGCAACTGCGCACGTCTTTCAACTGCCGGGCGACCGCGATCACCTCTTCCTCCCGTTCTAACACCTGGCTCACCAGATAGGGCACGAGGCGCAAATCGGCCACCAAGCGGCGGCGTTCCGCAGCGGGCAAGGTGCCCCGCAAATCGCCCAACAACACGGCCAGCATGTACAAATCCACCAAGGGCGCGGTGTAGGCTTTGGTCGAAGCCACGCCGATTTCGGGGCCCACTTGCATGGAAATGTAGCCCTGGGCAATGCGCATGGCCTGGGAGCCAATGGCGTTGACGATCGACCACAGGGTCGCCCCTTTGCGCCGTCCCTCTTCCATCGCGGCCAAGGTATCGGCCGTCTCGCCCGATTGGCTTATGGCTAACACCACATCGTCGGGCCCCACCAGGGGGTCGGCATAGCGAAACTCCGAGGCCACCATCACTTCCACAGGCACCCGCGCGATGCGTTCCAACAGGGTTTTGCCCACCAGCCCGGCGTGGTAAGCCGTGCCGCAGGCGGTGATGAAAATTTTGCGCACCCGGCGGGCAAGTTCCGGGGTCAGGTTGAGGGTGTCCAGATAAATTTTTCCGCCTTCGAAGTCGACACGGCCGGCAATGGTGTCGGTCAGGCCGCGCACCTGCTCGTGAATTTCTTTTTGCATGAAATGGCGGTATTCGCCCTTTTCCGCCGCCACCGGATCCCACGGCACCACGGTCGGTTGCAGGGGCTGCGGGTTGCCGTCGAGATCCATCAGGTGCACGGCATCCCGCTGCACCACCACCATTTGCCGCGGCTCTAAAAAGGCCACCCGCCGGGTATGCTCCAAAATCGCGGGCAGGTCAGAAGCCACCAGCATTTCGTCCTCGCCCAGGCCCACCACAATGCCGCCCGCGTTGCCCAGCCGCGCGGCCACGATTTTGTCGGGCTCCAAAGCCGACATGACCACCACCGCGTTGGAACCCTCCAACAATTGCAGGGTTTGGCGCACGGCCTCGACCAGGCCGGTCTCGCGGCTGAGGAAGCGTTCGATCAAATGGGCAATGACCTCGCTGTCGGTCTCGGAGCGGAAATGGGCGCCTTCTGCGGCCAGTTCGTCACGCAAGGCGAGGAAGTTTTCCACAATGCCGTTGTGCACCACCACCACTTGCCCGCGATCGCTCACGTGGGGGTGGGCATTGCGCTGCGAAGGCTCGCCGTGGGTCGCCCAGCGGGTATGGCCGATGCCCACATGGCCGCTCAGGGGTTGCGCTTCGACCAATGCCTGCAGGCGATGCAACTTCCCCACCGCGCGGCGCAATTGCACGCCCCGCTCGGTGAGCACGGCCAGCCCCGCCGAGTCGTAGCCGCGGTATTCCAACCGCTTCAAGCCGTTGAGGATGATTGGCGTCGCGTCTCGAGGCCCAATATAGCCCACAATGCCACACATGGTCACCTCCATGGCGTCTGATGGTATTCGGCAGCCTCAGGGAAGGGAAACCGCAGATTGCGCAGAAAAAATTTCACAGATTCGCCCCGATGAGGCGAAAACGTCACAAGGCACGGATCTCGCTCATGTCTTTCGGTGAAACAGTGTTCGAGAAATCCGTGTCGTCCGTGGTCTATTCCCTTGTGGCTGAACTGGGGTTCGCAAACGCCACGCCTGAGCGTTTTGTCCGCGGAATTACTTCCACGGCGTTGTGGCTCAGGTCGTCAATTCCCCCTGATGGTGGAGGGCCGGGGTGTGGCATCCCCGGGAGGGCATCCGCCGATCCTTCGATTTTCCCGCCCGGTGGCTCCGAGCGGTTAGCCTTGCCTCGCGACAAGGAACCCTCATCCTCGTCACCCGCGCGCACGCGGGCCTGGCGCTCTTCCCTCCGATGGGTTGTCGTTTGAGATGGCACCTCCTGAAGGGTGGTTTGCGGGGTGATTGTATCACAATTCGCGGCGCTGGCCGTGGTAGAATGACCCCATCCTTTTCTCAGGAGCGCCCCATGAACCCCCTCCGCCAATTGCAAACCTTCGGTCAGAGCGTCTGGCTGGATTTCATCCGCCGCAAAATTTTGCGTGACGGCACCCTGCAACGCTTCATCGACGCCGACGGTATCTCGGGGATGACCTCCAACCCCGCCATCTTCGAACAGGCCATCGCGCAAAGCGACGATTACACGGCTGCCATCGCCTTCTTAGCGCGGCAGGGCAAAAAGGCCGATGAAATTTACCACATCCTGACCGTGGAAGACGTCCAGGCCGCGGCCGACCTCTTCCGCCCGGTGTACGAAGCCACCCAAGGCCAAGACGGCTACGTGAGTTTGGAAGTGGATCCCCGCCTGGCCTACGACACCCCCGGCACCGTGGCAGACGCCCGCCGACTGTGGGCGGCCGTGAACCGCCCCAACGTGATGATCAAAGTGCCGGCTACCAAAGAAGGGCTGCCCGCCATTCGGGAACTGCTGGCCGCGGGCATCAACGTCAACGTCACCTTGCTCTTCAGCGTGCCGCGCTACCGGGAAGTGGCCGAAATCTATCTGGAAGCCCTGGAAAGGCGCGCCGCGCAGGGCCTGCCCCTGGCCTCGGTGGCCTCGGTGGCCAGTTTCTTCGTCAGCCGCATCGACACCTTGATGGACGCCCTGCTGGAACACCACCCCTGCCAGGAAGCGCGTGCCCTGCGGGGGAAAATCGCCGTCGCCAGCGCCAAAGTCGCGTACGCCGCGTTCACCGAGTACACCCAAAGCCCGCGTTTCAAGGCTTTGGCCGCTCAAGGCGCGCGGCCGCAACGCCTCCTCTGGGCCAGCACCAGCACCAAAAACCCGGCTTATAGCGATGTCAAATACGTCGAAGCCCTCATCGGCCCGCAGACCGTGACTACCATCCCCCTGAAAACGTTGGAAGCCTACCGCGACCACGGCCGCCCCGCGCCGCGCCTCACCCAAAATCTGGACGCCGCACAGGCCGCCTTAGCCCAACTCGCCGAACTACAAATCGATCTGGACGCGGCCATGCAGCAACTGGAAGACGAAGGCGTGCAAAAATTCATCCGCGCCTTCGCCCAATTGATGGACACGCTGACGCGCGCCACCGCGGCTTGAACCCGCGGCTCAGCCCTCGCTGCCGCCCTGCCCAGCCGAGGCACCGCCGGGCGGCGGCTTGGGTTCCGCCCGCGTTTGGGGCGCATCCGGCGGGATGAACAGCGTCGCGCCGCAATACGGGCACTTGACAATGCCCTTGCCCACGAATTCGCGCTGGCCGCCGCAATTGGGGCAGATATTGCTCACCACCTTGGCCGCATCGCTGGCGTAAAAGGTCATCGAATCCCAATCGATGTAACCGGTAAACAGCCCCAGGCTCACCAAATCGTAAATCATCTGGGTGATCTGCTGGCGATTCAGGTGCATTTCCACCATCACCTGAGCCAAAGAGACCTGACCGTGGCTTTGGATCATCCCCAAAAGACGCTGCATTTGCTCAGCCTGGGCTTGCGCTTTGGCCTCAGACTTCCCCTTGACCAGCAAAAACACGCCCAGCGCACCCAACACCATGGCCGGCAGCCCGCCAAAAAGGATGAACCCCAACACCGCGCCTGCAGCGTGCAGTTTATGGGAAGCAAGCCCGCTGGCCATGAAGGCACCGGCAAATACCAAGGCCGCTACGGCCAGCCCCAACGCAATCCATCCGCCTGTTTTCCCGATGTTCATAACACCTCCAAAGGGGAACCACGCCTGCCGCCGCTCGTCAGGCGCCAAAGCCCGAGGCGGGGCGCTTACTTTTCATCTATTGTACCCCAAAAGTGGCCGTTCAGCCCCGGCAAGGAGAAACCACAGATTGCGCAGAAGAACATCCACAGATTTCACAGATGAACACAAATTGGGCGAAAAACACTAAAAAGCCCACGCTCGCCCTCGCTTCTTGGCGGTCCTGGCGTCATCTTGGCGACCTTGGCGACTTAAAGATCCGTGTTATCCGTGGTCTCTTCCTCGCGGCTGAAGGGTTACCCCCAAAAGCAATGGCTCACCCTGAGCCGAAAAACATCTACCGATTATCGAGCCCACCCAAAAGCCGTTATGGACGCCATCCGCAGCCCCCAAAACCCCAAAATCAAACTGGCGCGCAGCCTGCACCAACGCAAAGGCCGCCGCAAACACCACGCCTTTTTGGTCGAGGGGCTTCGCCACGTGGCCGCCGCTTTAGAAGCCGAAGCCCCACTGCGCTATCTGCTCTGGGCACCCGAACGGCTGACCAGCCCCTTCGGGCAGGAACTCATCCGCCAGGCGCAGGCGCGGGGCATTCCCGTCGACGCGGTGACACCCCGGGTGTTGGATACCATCTCCACCAAAGAGCACACCCAGGGCTTGGTCGCGGTGGCCCAACCGCGACCCACTGACCTTGCCGACCTCGACCCGGCCCGCGCCGCCTGGGTAGTGGCCGCGGTGGCCCCACAAAACCCCGGCAACGTGGGCACGCTGCTGCGCACCATGGACGCGGTGGGCGCGGACGCGCTGGTGCTGTTAGACGGCGGCGCCGACCCCTACCACCCGGCCGCGGTGCGCGCCAGCATGGGCGCCCTCTTCTGGCTGCCCGTGGTGCAAACCTCGTGGTCGGCCTTCCGCCACTGGCAACAGGCGCACGGCTATCGGCTTTACGGCACCTCGGCCCACCAGGGCACCGCATACCGCGCCGCCACCTACCGCTGGCCCTTGGTGCTGCTTTTGGGGAACGAACGCCACGGCCTGACCGCAGCGCAACGCGCGGCCTGCGACGAAATGCTCACCCTCCCCATGCACGGCCACGGCACCTCCCTCAACCTGGCCGTCGCCGCGGGCGTGCTGCTGTACGCCCAAGAAGTACAACGGCCTGCCTGAAAAAACCGGGCCCGGCTCACCGCGACGCCAACGAAGGGGAAAAACAGCCCGCGTCGGCACATTCATCTCCCCAATCCACGGCTTATAGACCGGCCACGGATGTTACAATTGAACCAGGCCACCGGCCCAACCCCGGGCGCGACGCCCACCGCCGCGCCCCTGCCCCCAACAGCCCCCATGAGCACAGAAGCCCCCCTTTCCGAAGATTACGCCACCCGCCGTTACCTGGCCGTAGGTGAGGCCGCGCGGGTGTTGGGCATTTCCGTGGCCGAGTTACAAGCCCTGGTGCGGGAAGGCAAAGTGCCCGCCTACCGGGCGGCCAGCGGCCAGCATCGCTTCGAGCGGGCTGCCCTGCAACGCCTGGTGCGGGAAGGCCGCTTCCCCGGGGCGGGGCAGCAACAAACCGACACCCCCAGCGCGTGGTCGCTGAACCTCCACGGCACCCGCCAGCGGCTATTCGTCGCCGACGCCCGCCACATGCACCACCTGGCCGACGGCAGCGTGCACCTGATGGTCACCTCGCCGCCCTACTTCGACGCCAAAATGTACACCCCCCACCCCCTCGCTACAGACCTGGGCAACATCCACGACCTGGAGACCTGGCTGGCAGAAATTGGCCGCGTCTGGGCTGAGGTGTACCGGGTGCTGCAGCCCGGCCGCAAAGCCTTCATCAACATCATGAATCTGCCCGTGCGTCAGGCAGGCACCTTCCGCAGTCTCAACCTGGTAGGCAAAACCATCGACCTCTGCGAGCAACTGGGCTTCGTGTTCAAGCGTGAAATCATCTGGCACAAAACCAACTCGGTGCGCGCCCATTTCGGCACTTACCCCTACCCCGGCAGCATTTTGCTCAATTTTGCCCACGAATTTGTGTTGGAATTCGAAAAACCTGCCCCGCGAGGGTATCGCAAATACGCACACCTGACCCCCGAACAGCGGGAAGCCTCTCGCCTGGACAAAGCGTTTTGGCTACAAATCAAAAAAACCGATGTCTGGACGCTCAAACCCGAAGAAAGCGGCAGCCGGCGGGGGCACGTGGCGCCCTTCCCCTACGAACTGCCGGCGCGCCTGATTCGGGCGTACAGTTTCGTGGGCGAGACCGTGCTCGACCCCTTCGCGGGCAGTGGCACCACGTTGCTGGCCGCGCGCGACTTGGGGCGGGACGGCGTGGGCTACGAAGTGGTGCCCGAAATCGCCGCCCAGGCCGCGGCGCGGCTCCAACACACCCCGCCCCCCGCCGCGGCGAACAACCAATCCACCAAGTAACCAAGCCCCGCAACGCCTCGACCTCTCCTGGAGCACGACCATGACCTCTTCCCCTCCCCTCCTCACCCCGCCCGTTGCCGTGATCGTGGGCGCGTCGTCGGGTATTGGCGCGGCGCTGGCCCGCCGCCTGGCCGACGAAGGCTACCGCTTGGCCCTGCTGGCCCGCCGCCGCCAGGCCCTCGAAGCCCTCGCCGCCAGCCTCGACGCCCAACACGCCCACGAAAGCCGCATCTACCCCCACGACGTCACCGACTACGAAGCCACGCCCGCCTTGTTCCAGCGCATCCTCGCCGACATGGGGCGCATCGACGTGGTGGTGTACAGCGCCGGGGTGCTGCACCCCGTGGCCGAAGACGAATACGACTTTGCCAAAGACCGCGCCATGCTGGAAGTCAACCTGGTGGCGGCCATTGCCTGGTTAGGGCAGGCCGCGGCTTACTTCCAAACCCAGGGCGAAGGGCACATCGTGGGCATCTCTTCAGTGGCCGGCGACCGGGGACGGGTCAAAAACCCGGCCTACCAAGCCGCCAAGGCCGGGCTGACCAATTACCTGGAATCGCTGCGCAACCGCCTCACCCGCCACAGCGTGCACGTGCTCACCGTGAAGCCCGGCTTTGTAAATACCCCCATGCTGCAAAACGCAGGGGGCGCGGGGTTCTGGGTCATCCCGCCCGAACAGGCCGCGGCCGACGTCGCCCGCGCCATCCGCCGCAAACGGCAGGTGATCTACACCCCCGCGCGCTGGCGCTGGCTCATGCTCACCATCCAGCACATCCCCTCCTTCATCTTTCGCCGGTTGAGTTTCTAACCTGACCGACCGCCAAAATACTTCCCATCTCTCCTTGCGAGAAATAGGCTCCCCCTTTTCCGACCATGATTCCCCGAAAACTCACCCTCTCCGGCTTCCTTTCATACCACGACCCGGTGGAAATAGACTTCACCGCCTTCTCCTTGGCCTGCATCAGCGGCCCCAACGGCGCAGGCAAATCCAGCCTGTTGGACGCCATCACCTGGGCGCTGTTCGGCAAAGCCCGCCAGCGCGACGACGAAATCATCCACAAAGCCGACGACGTCCAGGAAGCCCGGGTGAGCCTGGAATTCGAATACGAAGGCAACCTCTATCGGGTGCGGCGCCAACGCTCCCGCAAAAAACGCACCACCCTGCTGGAATTTTTCATCCAGACCCCCAACCAGGGCTGGAAGGCGCTCACCACCGCGAACGCGCGCACCACCCAGGCGCTGATCGAAGAGACCCTGCGCATGGACTACGACACGTTCATCCATGCGTCGTTCTTCTTGCAGGGGCAGGCCGACAAATTTTCGCGCGAGCGGCCGGGCAAGCGCAAAGAAGTGCTGGCGCGTATCTTGGGCCTGCAAGTGTGGGAAACTTACCGAGAGCGCGCGGCCCAAGGGCGCCGCACGACGGAGCAAAACCTGCACAGGCTGGATGGGCGGATGAACGACATGCGGGCAGAGGTGCAATACGAAGACGAAATCCGCCAGCAACTGGAAGAAGTGGAAGCCGACATCGCCCGCCTGAACGCGCTGGCCGCAGAGCAAGAGCGAATCTTGCAAGAGCGCACCCGCGCCCAGGCCGTGCTGGAGCAACAGCGAAAATTGGTAGAAGAACTGGAGCGTCAACTCCAAGCCCTGAAACAAAACCAGCAAAGCCTGCAAACCCGGTTGGAAGCCCGCGAAAAAGAGCAGCAAACCTACCAAAGCCTGCTGGCGCAGGCCGAAGAAATCCGCGCCGCGTACCAAGCCTGGCAACAGGCGCGCGCCGAGGTCGCCCACTACGACGCGTTGGCCGAGCAATTCCACGAGTTAGAACGGCAGCGGCAGCCCCACCTGCAAACCATCGCCGCCGAGCGAGCCGCGCTGCAACAAGCCTTGCAGCAAGCCGAGCAGCAGGCCGCGGAAGCCGAAGCCGCGCGCGCCCGCCTGCAAGCCCTGGCGCAAGAACTGGCCGCCGCGGAGGCCGAAGCCCAAGCAGCCGAACAAGCCATCGCCGAAGCCCACGACGCCCAAAAGCGCCTCACCGAGTTGGCCGCTGAGCGCGGGCAACGCCTTTCCCAATTGGCGCAGTTAGAAGAAGAAGGAAAAACCCGTGCCGAGCGCAGTGAGCGGCTGCGCGCGGTCGAAGGCTCCGAATGCCCCCTTTGCGGGCAGCCCCTTTCCCCCGAACATCGCCAGCGCATCTTAGACCAGTGGGAAGCGGAAATCCACGACCTGCGCGAGCGCTACGCAGCCCTCAAGGCCGACCTCAAGGCCTTAGAAGCCGAGCAACAAACCGCGCGGCAGGTGGCGCAGGCGCTGGCCGAGCGGCAAAAGCGCCATCGGCAGGCCCTGCAAACCTTGGCCCGCCTGAAAAGCGAGCAAGCGCAAATCCAGCAAATCCTCGACGCGTGGGAAAAGGAAGGCGCGCCCCGCCTGGCCGCGCTGCGCCAGCAGTTGGAAACCGAAGACTTCGCGGCCGAAGCCCGCGCCGCGTTAGCCGCGCTGGACGAGCGCCTGCGCGCCTTGGGCTACGACCCCGCGGCGCACGAAGCCGCGCGCACCCGCGAAGCCGACCTGCGCGACGCGGAAACCGCGCTGCGCCAATTAGAAAGCGCCCAGGCCGCGCTCCAGCCGCTGCAGCGGGAAATCGAAGACCTGAAACAGCAACACCAAGCCCTGCAGGAGCGCCTTTCCCCCTTGGAGGCGCGCTACCGCCAGGCCGCCGAGGCCCTGCAACAAGCCGAAGCCCACGCACCCGACGTCGCCGCGGCCGAAGCCCGCCTGGCTGACCTGCGCGAGCGCATCGCCGCGCTGCACAAAGCCCGCGGCGGCCATCAGCAAATGTTGCACACCATCGCCAAACACAAAGTAAAACTGCGCGAACTCGAAGACCAACGCCTCGCTTTAGCCCGTAAAATCGGCCACTACAAAACCTTAGAAGAAGCCTTCGGCCAAAAGGGCGTGCCCGCGCTGCTCATCGAACAAGCCCTGCCCGCGCTGGCCGAGGAAGCCAACCGCATCTTAGACCGCCTCACCGATGGGCGGATGACCGTGCAATTCCAAACCCAGGCGGCCTACCGCGACACCAAACGGAAAGACCTCAAAGAAACGCTGGAAATCATCATCCGCGACGAAAAAGGCCAACGGGCTTACGAAAGTTACTCCGGCGGCGAGGCCTTTCGGGTGGATTTTGCCATCCGGGTGGCGCTGGCCCGCTTGTTAGCCCACCGCGCCGGCGCGCGGCTGCAAACCTTGGTCATCGACGAAGGCTTCGGCAGCCAAGACGCAGAAGGCCGGCAACGCCTGGTCGAAGCCATCCGCGCGGTGCAAAACGACTTCGCGAAAATCGTGGTCATCACCCACGTCGAAGCCCTGAAAGAGGCCTTCCCGGTGCGGCTGGAGGTAGAAAAGACGCCCCGCGGCTCGCAGGTGCAGATGGTCTTCCAGTAAACACCGACAACCGCCATGCCCACGTTTGCCTACACGCCCCTGCTCAGTTACGAAGACGACGGCCTGGTGAGGCCCACCCAGGTGGTGGTCGACCTGGACGCGCTGGCCGACAACCTGGCTGCGATCCGTCGCCGGGTTGGCGCGCGGCAGGTGATGCCCATCCTCAAAGCCAACGCCTACGGCCACGGCCTGGTGCCGGTGGCCCGGCTGATGGAGCACCTGGGCGTGGATTACATCGGGGTGGCCGTGTTAGAAGAAGGCATCTTGCTGCGGCAGGCGGGCATCCGCACCCCGATTTTGGTATTGGGCGGCATCTGGGGCAATCAGATTCCCCTCTTCCTCAAATACGACCTCACCCTGACCGCCTCGTCGGTGGAAAAACTGGAGCAGATCGACCAGGCCGCGGCCGCGTTGGGCGTCACGGCAAAGGTACACCTCAAAATCGACACCGGCATGGAGCGCATCGGGGTGCACTATTACAGCGCCACGCCTTTTTTAGAGGCTTCGCTGCGCTGCCGCCACGTGCAGGTGGAAGGGATTTTCTCGCATTTTGCCAACGCGGATGCCGCCGACCTGGGCTCAGCCCGCCAGCAGTTAGCCCGCTTTCAGGAAGTGCTTTCCTTCTACGAAAAACGCAGCCTGCCGGTGCCTATGCGCCACATGGCCAACTCCGCGGCCATTTTGCGCCTGCCCGAGGCCTTTTTCGACCTGGTGCGCCCGGGCATCTTGCTTTATGGCGTCTACCCTTCCGCCGAAGTGCCCCGCAGCGTGGCCGTGCGCCCCGCGCTCACCTGGAAGTCGCGGGTGGTGTATTTCAAAGTGACCCAACCGGGGCACCCGGTCAGTTACGGTTGGACATGGGCGCCCCAGCGCCTGACCCGTATCGTGACCGTGCCCGTGGGGTACGGCGACGGCTATTTCCGGGCCATGTCGAACAAAGCGCACGTGCTCATCCGCGGCCGCCGCTACCGTCAGGTGGGGCGCATTTGCATGGATCAAATGATGGTGAATCTGGAATGGGGCACAGCCTACAACGGCGACGAAGTGGTGCTCATCGGCCAACAGGGGGAAGAGCGCATCACCGCGGAAGACCTGGCCGCCTGGGCTGGCACCATCGCGTACGAAGTGCTGACCAACATCAACACGCGGGTGCCGCGGCGGTATGTCAGCCAACGCTACGACGTGCAGCGCCTGGTGCAACCGCCTGTGTTAGAATAGCCCCATGAGCATCCGTGTGGTGGCCACCAACCGCAAAGCCCTGCACGACTACTTCATCGAAGAAACCTACGAAGCAGGCATTGTGCTGCGGGGCAGCGAAATCAAATCGGTGCGCGCCGGCCGGGTCAGTCTGAAAGAAGCCTTTGTGCGTGTCGACGACAACCTGGAGGCGTGGCTGATTGGCGCGCATATCGCGCCTTACGAAACGGCCAGCCATTTCAACCACGAACCCAAACGGGCTCGCAAACTGCTGCTGCACAAGCAAGAAATTTTGCGCCTGTGGAACAAAGTGCGCCAGAAAGGGGTCACCATCGTGCCGCTGCGCATGTATTTGAAAAACGGCAAGGCCAAAGTGGAAATCGCGGTGGCCCGCGGCAAGAAAAAATACGACAAACGGGCAGAAATCGCCCGCCGCGAGATGGAACGTGAAATTCAGCGAGAACTTCGCCGGTACTGAACCGCTGCCGTCTTCTATCGGCGCGATCAACCGCCTGCCCGAAGCGGAAAAACGACGCGTTTATCTGCGGGTAGTGCCGCCCCGCTTGTTGGAACGCTTTGGCCTCAACCCCTACCTGGTGGACACTGAAGGACGCTCCCTGCTCACCTTGCGCGCGCCCGCGGGCGCAGCCACGGTCGAACTGGCGGTGTATCACCGTTACGGCTTTCCCGACCCGGTGCTCTACGCCCACTTGGGCGATTCGCTGAGCGGCCACCTGCACGTTTTGCTTTACATCCTCAACGACCCCGAAGCCCCCCGTTTCGACGTCGACCGCCTGCCCGACGGCCGGCCTACCCGCTTCGGCATTTTAGCCCGGCACGTGGCCGCCGAACGAGCCGCGCTGCAAGCCGGGCTCGCGCCGGGGCAAATCCGCCGGGGGCTGCGGATGTTGCCGGCAGCCATCGCTACCTTCGAGGCCTTTGCCGCGGCCATGGGGCAGCGCATGTATTTTGCCGAGCCCCTCTACTACCACAACGCGGTGCTCTTCGAACGCTACGGCTTTGGCTACCAAAAGGGGCGGGCGCTGATGGAACGCATCCACCGCGGTTTCTCGCCCCACGGCGACTTGCTGCCCCGCCTGGACGGCAGCAATCCCTTCCGCCAGCCGCAAGCCGCACACAGCGTGCGCTTGCGTTCTTGGGCAATCCACGACGGCATCTTGGGCGTGCCCTTCACCGGCGTGACCATGTACAAACGGGTGGGGCAGCGTTCCCGCACCCTCACCTGCCCCCTCGACCTGCCCTGGTGACACAACCGTTCAGCCTTTGGAAAACAGCCCGCGGATGAACGCGGATGATTACGGATAAACGCAGATTTTAAGGCGCCAAGCGACGAAGTAACCCGACGCCCCCCATTCCCTCAGCCCTTCGCCGCTTCCCCCAGCCCGCATCCCCCCTCCCCTCTCCCGCAGCAGCGGGAGAGGGGAGGGGGGAAAGCCGCCGCC
>JALUDX010000196.1 GCA_027053355.1 Anaerolineales bacterium
GTGTAGCGCCAAGGCGCGGCCGCGCCCCCCACGGCCACGCCTTGGCGCTACACCGTGCGCCAGGGGGATACCCTGTTGGGCATCGCTCTGCGCTTTGGCGTTTCGCTCAAGGCGCTGGAAGAGGCCAACCCCGGCGTCGACCCTCAGGCGATGCCCGTGGGTACGCAACTCATCATCCCCGTGGACGCGGACAACCCGGCAGCCTTGCCCACGCCCACGCCCCTCCCCTTGCAGGTGGGCGCGCCGTATTGCCAGCCGGCGGCCGATGGCAGCGCGGTTTGTCTGGTGGAAGTGAGCAACCCGACCGACCACGCGGTGGCCGCGGTGGCGGTGACTTTTCGCCTGCAAAATCAGGCCACCCGCGCGGCCGAAGCCCTGCTGGAGCGGCTGCCCGCCCACGCACAGACCGTGCTGGTGGCGCGGTTCCCGCCGCCCGCGCCGCCAAACCCCATAGCGACAGCCCGCTTGCTGCGCGCGCTTAGCCTGCCCTCCGACCAGGCGCAAGGCCGTTACCCCGCGGTGGAAATTGTCTCCCAGCAAACCCAAATCACCGTGGACGGCCTGATGGCGACGGTGAAAGGGAAGTTGCACTTGGTGGGTGCGGCGCGCGCGGATGAGGCGTGGGTCGTGGCCGTGGCCTACGACGCGCAAGGGCGGCCTGTGGCCGCCCGGCGCTGGGAATATGAGCACTCCCTGCGCGCTACGCGGCAGGTGCCCTTCCAGTTCCGTTTGTATAGCATCGCCGCGCCGATTCAAAAGGTGAGCGTGCAGGCCGAGGCGCACGTTTGGGCTACGCCCACCCCGCACCCTTGAGCCAGGGTATGGGTAATAGCCCGCGGATGCACGCGGATGATTATGGATAGCCGCGGATTTTAGGGGTGCCAAGGAACACAGAGACGTAGAGAGGGTAACGCCAGACCGCCAAGAAACGAAGAGGAGCGTTGCGCTTTTTAGTTTTTTCGCCCAATCTGTGAAATCTGCGTAATCTGTGGTTTCTCCTCTTGCCGAGGCTGAACAGTTACCTGTTTTGGGGATTACCCCAGCCGCGCGGCCAAGAAGGGGATGAGCATTTCCTGCCGAGAAAGGCCGCCGTGGCGCCCGATGAGGTGGTTTTCTTTGTCTGCCCACCAGAGGTAAGCGTGCCCGCGGGCCAGGGCGACCCAGTCGCCGACGCGGTTGGTCAGGTCGGGGTGGACCTGCCCGCTGCCGAGGAGGCCGCCTTCCACCGCCTGCTGCGCGGGGAGCAGCACGAATTCTCCGGGCCAGGCGCGGCGAAAATAGGCGCGCAACGCGTCTTCTTGCCCCGGCCGCGCGTAGAGGAACATCAGTCGGTTCTCGCCGGTGGGCAGGATGTGCAGCGTGTCTTGCAGCCGCGGGTGCTGGCGCACGTGGTAGCGCGGGTCGTCGGTGGTGTGGATGTGCCCGTGGTCGGCGGTGATGAGCAGCGCGGTGGCGCGGCGCTCTGCCGGGGTGAGCGCGTCCAAGAAAAAGCGTTCCAAAGCCCAGCCGAAGGCTTGCACCTCGGCCAACACCCGCGGGTCGTGGGGGCCGTAATGGTGTTCCAGGCCGTCGACCGCGCCCCAATAGAGCCACACAAACTGTCGCCCTTTGCCGTTGCGGAGGGCGGCGCGCACGTCGAACCAGGCTTGCGCGAGAGAGCCGAAAGCATGCACTTCGGTTTCGCGGAAGAGCATCCGCGAAAGGCCAGAGCGGACAATGGTGAAGTGCTGAAAGGCGTGGACTTCGACGCCGTAGCGGTGCAGATGCTCCCCCAAAGTGGGCACGGGCAGGAATTTTTCCGGCTCGAAGCCCGCCTTTTGCAGCGAATCCATGCCCGAGCGGTAACTCGAAGGCTGGTGGAAGAGCAGATTGGCCACCAGCCCGTAGTGTTTGAGCCACACTTCGTAGCCGGTGATGCCGTGCTCCGCGGCGGTGGCGCCGGTCCACAGGGTGGTGAGCGCGGCGTCGGTGGTGCTGGG
>JALUDX010000197.1 GCA_027053355.1 Anaerolineales bacterium
ACCAAGCGCAGGTTGTGGAAGGTGAAAGTGTCGGAGATGACGGCGCGCCAGCCGTCGGTGCCAAAGTGAATGGGCATGGGAAACCTCGGGATTGGGGAATTTTGGGATGCGGGATTAGGGGATTAGGGGATTGGGGGATTGGCTACTTGGTGTCATCTTTGCACTCTTTGCTTTCTTTGCGCGCTTTTCGTTAACCTCTTTGTGCCCTTGGCGATACCTTGGCGGCCTTGGCGTTAACCTCTTGCGATGCGCTCTTCTTCCCAATTGTTGAGGGTTTGCACGAGCAAAGTCGTGGCAGTGCTGCGGTGCGATTCGGCGGCTTCCCACGGGTCTTTGCCCGCCGCTTCCAGCAGGTCGTGAGCAAGGGCGGGGGTCAGCCCTTCGCTGTCCAGGCGGGCGAGAAAGCGTTGCCTGGCGTCGGGCGGCAGATCGCTGCGTTCCAACAGGCGGCGGACGTCGGCAGCCGTGGTGTGCATATTCAGCAGGCGGTAGCGCAGAAGGGTGCGAAAGCGCTCTCCCATTGCGTTGGAGATGAAGCCCAAAGCGTAAATCGTGCCGATGAACCAGCCAATCCACGCACTGGCAACGATGATTTTGACCAACACTACAGGCCAGTGGGCGGGGATGTGGATGAACAAAAAGTGGGTGATGACGAACAGCACGCCAACATCGGCGGCGAAGATGGTGGCGGCTCCGGCGCCGGCGATGAGGTAAAGAATCCATTGCTTGACTTCATGGTCGGGTGAAACCGCCGGCGGCAACGGCGTGGCGCTTATTTCCATTGTGGCATCCAGCGCGACCAGCGCCAAGGCGACCACCCCGGCCCCGACAAACCAATCCCAGCCCACGCCCAAAATTTTGAACGGAAAGCGGTGCCAGAGGAAAAACGTTAGCCCTCCGGCCATCAGCGCGCCCAGCCACAGGGCACCGAAATAGAGCCAGCGCAGGAGACGCCACATTTCAAAAAGCCTTTAGGGGTCAAGAGAACGCCGAAGTGGAAAGGCCGTCGTCGTCCGAGTGCGTTTCCAGCCACACGGTCAGGCTTTGGGAAAGGGAAGCGAGGCGGGTGAGCGTCGCGCCATCGTCGGTTGTCCCGATGTAGGGGGCGATGGTGTCTTGAATTTCCTGCACCAGTTCCCGCGTCAGGCCCTGTAATTGTACCTTACTGATGAGGTCGGCTTTGACGCGTTGGGGCAAGGGCGCATGTTGGAGCAGGGCGATCACATCTTCCGGCGAAGGCGCTATAAGGCGGTCGAAGTGGCGGCGGAACCAGCGGGCAAAGTCGCGCTCGGCCAGCCACGCGCTGCCCATGAGCGTGCCCATGAACCACCCTATCCACATGGCAAAGATGGCAAGGACACTGACGATGTAGGCCACATCAGGCCAGCGCCCTAACAGCGCCTGTGACCATACGGTCAGGGCGCGAGTGAGCACAATGGGGATGCCGACGACGACGGCGAAAACGCTGGCCACGAGGAGGACGAGGACGAGATAGTAGACCCAGCGGCGCACCTCGGCTGCCGCGGGCACGGTGGGCGGCAAGGGGTGCTGGCGGAGATCCAGCGCGGCACCCAGCACCACAACCGCTGCGCCCAACACAAACGCGCCAGCGAACCATACCCACCCCACGCCCAAAAACTTACCCGGCGCGAGGTGCCATGCCAGCGCCACCACACCAGCGGCCATCAATATCCCTACCCAAAGGGAGAACAGGAAAACGCGTCGCAGCAATTGCCACATCAGCGCCTCCTTTCCAGGAAGGCCATATCTGCTTCAGGGTAAGTTTTGTTCCGCCCTGGCGAGAGAAACCGCAGATGATGTTCACAGACAAGCGCAGAAAGCGGGAAACGGGAGGCGTGATAGGGGATGCGTTGCTTTGGCGAGGGGGCGAGGGGTTAGGATAAAGGGAGAGGGTTACTTGGTTGCGTGGTTGCCACTCTTGGCGCCCGTGACGCTCTACAAGCCGCGCCTATCCGTCATCATCCGCGGGCCGTGTTCTTCCAAAAACTCAAGCGGCTTGCAGCCTCAGGGTAAAGCACACGCCGCCCGCGGGGGCCTCGGCAAAGGTCAGGGAGCCGCCCATGTGTTCGGCCAGTTGCTTTGCCACATGCAGCGAAAGCCCCCAGCCGGGGTGCTCGCGCACTGCAGGGCTTTCGGCGCGGAAGAACGCCTCGAATACTCGCCGCGCATCGTCGGCGTCAATGCCGGGCCCGTTGTCGCACACGCTGACCTGCACGCCGCCTTCCACCGGCTCGGCCCGGAGGGTAATTTTGCCGCCCTCAGGGGTGTATTTGTGGGCATTGTCCATCATCGCGGTCAGAATTTGCACCACCCGCGCCACATCGCCCTGCACGAGGGGTAGCCTTTCAGGCAGCGCCACTTCCAGCGTTTGCTTCTTGGCCTCACACAGCGGCCGGTATCGCCGCACCACGGCTTCCACCGCGGGGCTGAGCGCCATGGGCTCCCGCTTGGGGCGCAGGCGGCCCGATTCCAGTTTACCCATTTCCGAAACACGGTCAATCAGCGTCGCCATGCGTTCCACATTGTTGCGGATGACGGCGAGGAACTGGGCTTGCTGGTCGGTGACCGGCCCCATCACGCCCTTGACCAGCAGGTCGGCGTAGCCCTTGATGGAAGTGAGCGGCAGCCGCAGTTCGTGGGTGACGGTGGAAATGAAGGCCGGCAGACGGCTACGCTCGGCCTCCAGCGCCTCACGCAGCGCCTGCGGCGAAGCGCCCCACACTGCGAGGGTCTTCCCTTCCTCAAGGGGGTAGAGCCGCACTGTGCCGAACTGCGGCGAAAGGAAGCGCGCCGCCTCGCTCACCGGCAACGCCACGCCCTCGGTGGGGAAGAGGGTGCCCGCGGGCGGCGCGTCTTCCCCTGAGGCGGCCAGCACCCGCCCTTGCTCATCCAACAGCGCCCAAGAAAAGCCTTCGTGGGTGAGGATGTCAGTCCATTTCTGCATCGGTTTTGGCCTCCTGCGAACGGGCAAAATCGCACAGGTCGCGCAGCGGGCAAATCTCGCAGCGCGGCTTGCGGGCGGTGCAAATTTCCCGCCCCAGGCGGATGAGGTTGAGGTGCGCGTCGTAGTAGGTTTCGGGCGGGAAGACCTTTTCCAGAAATTCGTGCGCCTGCTCGCGGTTGAGGTGCGGCGGGCGCAGGCCAAGCCTGCCGGTGACGCGGTAGATGTGGGTATCCACGGGGAAAGCGGGCTTGCCGAGGGAAAACTGGAGCACGATGGCCGCGGTCTTCGGCCCCACGCCCTTGAAGCGGGTGAGGTGGCGCTTGGCTTCGTCGGGCGGCATCTCGGCGAGGTAATCCAAGGTAAGCCGCCCCTGCTCGGCGGTGATTTGGCGCAGCACGTTTTGGATGCGCGGCCCTTTCTGGTTCGCCAGCCCCGCCGGGCGGATGGTCGCGATGACTTCCTCGGCGGGGGCGTCGCGCACCGCCTCCCACGAAGGGTAGCGGGCTTTGAGGGCGAAAAAGGCGCGGTCGCGGTTGTTGTCGTTGGTGTTTTGCGAAAGGATGGTGGAGACCAATTCGTCCAACGGGGGCAAAGGCTGCCGCCAGCGCGGCTTGCCGAAGTGCGCCAGCAAGCGGCGGTGGACTTCAAGGGCCTTTTCGCGCAGGGCTTCGGGCGTCACGCTTACAGGCATTGCAGCCGCACCCTCCTGCCGGTTTTGATTTTGCTTCTGACCAATTTCTTGTATTGAGGGCTGTCCACCGGGTATGCTTTTCCCGTGGGGATCCACCAGTATTCTTCCTCTCGCGACGCCCACCGGCGAAGAGGCGTCCCTTGTGTGTCCAGCCACGTTTCCAAAGCCCTGAGTTTGCCCAAAATTTCCTCTATTTTCGCGGGGTGCACTTCTACAAAGTAGACGCAGCGCTCCTCTGGAGCGGGCTGGTAACCGATGAGGTAATCCCATTTGGGAGCCCCTTCGGGGAGACATTGATCCAAAAACACGCTGCCAGCCAAATGACGAGGATTTTCAGGCCGGATCAAGGGGCGGTGTTGCCTCAGCAATGCTTGTAAACCGCTCTTGTAACACGCCTTGTCAGGAAAAACCGCTTGCACAGCGCCTTGAAAGTTCATAAACCGCACCTTTGAGACCTATGAGTACTTGGCTATGAGATCTCCGACCCGACCGGCAAAATCAGTAAGCCCGCCCCAATGGGCAATGGCGATGTCCTCGGCAAAGGGGTCTAAGGAAGTAATATCCCGCACTTCCACAGCCGATGAGCGATAGGGGTCAAAGTAATACACTTTGTACACGCTTTGGTGTGCAACCTGGCCAAGTTCTCGCACATGCGAACCGGCGGAAAGGTTGAAAAGTTCCCGAAAAGCCACATGACTTTGCTCCAAAGGGATTTTCTTCAGCACGTCCAAAGCAAACAACAAATCCAAAACCACGGTGGAATGCGTGCTGACTATTACCTTATACCCTCGCCGCAACAATTCCAACAGCAAAAGAAGCGTCGCCTCCAATGCCGCCGGGTGCAGCCCCATTTCGGGCTCCTCCACTACCACCCATTGGACAGACTGGCGGGGAATCTTGCCCAAGGGGGTCAGCCAGTACATTCCCAACAACAACGGCACAAATTCCCTTTGACCCGCAGACCAACTGAGGAAAGGCAGGCGCTCACCTTCGTGCGTTTCAAGCATAAGGCGTTTGAGCCCTCTGTCGGTGACCACTTTCAAGGCTGTGCCCCGAAAAACCTCCTTGGCCACCCTGTTGCGAATCGTGGAATGCAAACGGCGCTTTACAGGGAAGACCACGCCTTCTTCGCCCCCAAGCCCGCTTTCCAATAAGAGGCGAAGGCGCTCACTAAAAGTGCGCACCACGTAAGGGTCGCCGCGGCGATAGTCAGAAAACGGCCGCGGCCAACTGGCCTGATGAAAAACCAAAGCCCTCTGAGCAGGCAGGTAAAAAACTCTTTCCTTCCGCTCCCTGCCGCCCCCGAAGTCTACCAGCTCGCCATTCCACACAACATGAATATCTTGCAACAAAGGCGCGTATCCCTCGCCAAAATACGCTTCGGCCAGCAGGTCGGGGTTTTCGGTAAGCACCGCGTACCGCTTGAGGGTGGACTTCACAGCGCGCACATCGTGGAGAAGTTTGAACAGTTGCAGGAGCAAACTTTTCCCCGTGGCTTGGGGCCCTACGAGCACCGTGAGATCTCCAAACTCCAGTTCCAGCGGAGCAAGACGTGCCAGCCCCTCGACGCTCAACCTCGGCATCCTACACCTCCTTCTTACATGCTTACCCGCCCTCCAACACAAAACACGGCCGGCCTTCGCCCACGGGGATTTTGCGCCAGTTGGTTACGGTGGTTTTCGGGCCAAAGGAAGCCAGTTTGGAAGCAAGCGTCTCATCCAAAACGCCGAGTTGGCGCAACACTTCCAGCACCACCGCGGGGCGGGCGCGGTCTTTGCTATCGCCGTCGGCGATTTTGAGGGCAATGCCCACGCCGCCTTCCACGCCGGGCACGGTGCCGGGGCGCAGCGCCACGCCCTGATACGCCTCCGCGCCGCCCTTGGCCAGCATCCGCCCGCCCGCGACCTCCATGAAGAGGGTATCAAAGCGCCCGGGGCCGCCCACCATGAACGGGTGTGCGGTCATGGCCGAGAAGATGGCCTCCAGCGCCGCGGCGCGCTTGGGCGGCAGGCCGCGCGGGTCGGCTAAGCGGGCGTAGGCAAAAGCCGCATGGTAGAGCGACACCGCGAAGTTCGGCGCGGAGCATCCATCCACGCCGATTTGCACCGCCCCGGGGTCTAAGCCGCACATTTCGGCAAAGGTGTACAAAATGCGCTGCTGCACGGGATGGCCGGGGTCAATGTAATTTTCGGTCGGCCAGCCGTGCAGCACCGCCTGCGCCAACATGCCGGTGTGCTTGCCCGAGCAATTGTGGCGGTTGGGGGTAGGCGCCTCGCCGCGGGCTTTGAGCGCGTCCGCGGTGGCGGCATCTAACGGCGGGTGGGTGCCGCAGAGCAGTTGGCTCTCACTCAGCCCTACCTTAGCCTGAATGCCCGCCACCACCCGCGCGTGCTCATCGGTGCCCGAATGCGAGGCGCAGATCACCGCGAGTTCCCGCGGGGTGAGGCCAAAATGCTCAGGGCCGCCGTCTTCCACAAAGGGCAGCGCCTGAAAGGGCTTGGCCGAAGAACGCGGGTAAGTGATGACGAAAGGGTTGCCGTGCGCGGCCAGCAAATTGCCCCGCGCATCCACCACCGCGATGGCCGCGTGGTGGATGCTTTCCACCAGATCGCCGCGGGTGAGTTCATAAGCCGGTTGATAGGGCGGCCAAGGGTCGGGGTGGTCGCCCCAGACGAGAAGTTGTGCCATGAGAGCCTCACATCAGGCGTGGCGCTGGGCGTTGCCGCGGTTCTGCAAATAGCGGCTCAGGCCGTGGCGCAAGCGGGCAAGGTAAAAATCCTGCAGATCACTTTCCTCGCTTTCCACCGGCCAGAACGCGAGCAGTTCCGCGGCCAGCCGTTTGATGGCTTGCGGCGTCATGTCTTGGGCGCTGAGATGGCGGGTCTTTTCTTGGGTTAACAAGAGGAACTCGCGCATCCGGTGCAAAGCCGATTCGGGCACCAGGCCGTCGCGGCTGCTGACGACGAGAAAGTCGCGGTAATCGGCCGCGAGGAGTAAATCCAGCGCGTCGAGCCACGCCTCCAAATCCGCGTGGGCGAGGAAGGGCGGCTGGTGCACGGTGACCGCGTCGCCCACAAAGATGACCTGCTCGACGGGCGCCAACACCCACAGCGCACCCTCGTGTGGGCCCGGATGGTGCTCGATGATCACCGGCTTGTCGCCCCAATGAATCTCCAGCCGGTGAGAAATGCCCATCTGCGGCTGCGCCCAGCGCATGTTGGAAATCTGCGCGCAGCGTTCCCAGGCCTCGCCGCGAGATTCGCCCTGGACGCGGAAGATCGCCGCCCGCCCCCGGAAGACGTGCACCGTGTGCTCGTGAGCCAATACCGGCACTTCTAACATGCGCGCGCCTAAGGTGCGATCCGCGTGCGCGTCCAGATAGACCAACAGCGCGTTCAAATCGTGCCCCAAATTGCGGCAACGCGCCCGCCACAGCCGGCTATCTTGCGGGCACGGCGGCGAATCCACCAAAATGCTGCCCTCGGGCCGGGCAATCAAGCCAGGCACGATGCCGCGGTAGTCGTTCAAAAAGAAGATGCCCGGTGCAATCTCTTCCATGCATGTGCTCCTCGCTCAAGGCCCTGGCGGAATGCCCTCGAACCGGGCGATGATTTGCCGCCAGGCCTCAGGGATGGGAACGGTTTGTTCCTGCCGATAATCGTAAGTGACCTGCACGGTTTCGCCAGTGGCGTACACCACGCCGCTTTCGGGCTGTTCCAGGCGGTAGGTCATGGTGAAACTCTTACGCCCCAGCCGCGCAACCCGCACCCCCACCCGCACCTGGGCGTCCAGGCGAATAGGGTGCAGGAAGTCGACCGCTGCGTGGGCTAAGATGAACCCGAACGTCAGTTCGCCCGCGCGGCGCAGCCCCAAATGCCGGAAATAAGCCACCCGCCCTTGCTCCATGTAAGTCAAGTAGCGGGCGTTGTTCACGTGACCCAAGAGGTCGAGGTCGCTAAAGCGCACGGTGACAGGGTGGTAAAACCGAAACATGGGTTTTGGCTCGTTTTCTCCTGGGGTGATGCGGCGGGGGAAGGGGAGATGCCCAAGTGCGGGATGCGGGATTCTAAGCCCCTTCCGCTGGCGGGGGCGAGGCGGCACTTTCGCCCTCAGAAGGTGCTGCCTGGGGCGGGGTGTTGAGTTGTTTCCACAGGCGCTGCAAGGCTTCCTCATCGCCCTCACGGGCCAGTAAGGAAATAGTGTCGCCTGCCTGAAGGATGGTATCGCCGTGGGGCAGCACGGCTTCGCCCTGACGGTCGATGTGAATGAGCAAAAAATCGTCGGGGATGGGAATCTCGGCCAGCGCCCGTCCCACCAGCGGCGAACCTTCAGCCACCACGAAGCGGGCGATAGCGGTGCCAGGCGGTGCGCCTGGCAGGCTGCCCAAAGCAAAGCCGCGGCGCACCATACCCAACTCATAAGCGTGCACAATGTCGTTGCGCCGAATCACGCCCAACAATTTGCGGGGGTTCTTGCGGTCGACCACCGGCAGGCGCGAGATATCGCGCGGCGCCATCCGCTGCGCGACATCGCGCAGGGTTTCGTCAGGGTAGGCTACGATCACCGAGCGGACGGCGATGTCGCGCACTTTGAGACTGGGGTCGGCTTGCCTCTTTTCCCCCACCGCGTGACGATAATCGGCCAGAGAAACGATGCCCCACAGATGCCCCTGCTCATCCACCACCGGGAAGGCGTGGCTGTTGGTCTGCAAGAAAAGCCCGCCCAGGCTGCTGGCCGGGATGTCGGGCGAAACGGTCACCGGGTTGGGGTCCATCACTTCGGCCACGGTGACCGAGGCCAACACGTCCATGTCGCGCCCACGGAAGAGGCGAATGCCCCGCCGCACCAGTTTGAGGGTGTAAATAGATTCGGGCTCCATTCGCTCCGCAATGACCACGCTCACCACTACCGCCGCCATCAACGGCAACAAGATGCGGTAGTCGTCGGTGAGTTCGAACACGATCATGATGGCGGTGAGAGGCGCGCGGGCCGCTGCCGCGAACACTGCGGCCATCCCCACCGTGGCGTAAGAGCCTGAACCCGCGGCCACCGTGGGGAAGAATTTGTGCACCACCCAGCCAAAAGAACCGCCGGTCATCGCGCCCATGAACAACGCCGGCGCGAACACGCCGCCTGAGTTGCCCGCGCCCAAGGTCAACGCCGTGGCGATCAGTTTGAGCAGCACCAGCGCGATCATCAGGGTCAGCGAAAGGTTGCCCAGCAGGGCGTCTTCGATGACCGGGAAGCCCGAGCCAAACACATGGGGCAGGTTTTGATGCAGCGGCACGCCCAGGCGCAGTTCGTCTTCGGGCACAAAGCCCAGCCCCAACACCTGAGGGTAGAGAAAGCCCAGCGTGCCCAAGATGAGGGCGCCCACCGCGGGCTTGAGCCAGGTGGGGAATTCCCAATGGTCGAACAAATCTTCTGTGAAATAGAGGACACGGATGAACGCCACGCCGATGAGCGCGCCGAAAAGCCCCAAAATCAGGTAGATGAGGATTTCCCAAGGGCTGCGAGTGGCGTAAAAGGGGATGCCGAAGGCGGGGCGGTTGCCCAACAGGGAGCGGGCCACGGTGCTGGCTGTGACCGCGGCGAGCACCACGCTGCTGAGGTCTCGCAGCGTGAGTTCGCCCAAGATGACCTCTAAAGCGAACAGCACCCCCGCAATGGGAGCGTTGAAGGTGGCGGCAATGCCCGCGGCCGCGCCAGCGGCCACCAGGTTGCGGGTGCGGCTCTCGGAAAACTTGAGCACCTGGGCGATGGTCGAGCCAAAAGCCGCGCCGACTTGCACAATGGGCCCCTCGCGGCCGGCTGAGCCGCCCGAGCCAATGCACGCGGCCGAGGCCGCCACCTTGGCCACCACCACCCGCGGGCGGATGCGTGCGCCGCGCAGCGCGATGGCTTCCATCACCTCGGGCACGCCATGCCCTTTAGCCTCTGGGGAGAAAAAAGCAATAATCGGCCCAGCAATCAGGCTACCGATCACCGGCGCCACGATGTACCACCCTCGCCCCAGGTGAGGCCATACTTTGGGCAGGTGAAAATACAGCCCCCGCTCGACCCACGAAATCAATTCAATGAAAAACACCGCACCCAAGGCCGTCCCCGCGCCGATCAGCGCGGCGATGAGCAGCCAGGCTGCCATACCCGAAGCATGAACGCGGTCTAACACGCGTTCCCAGAGCCAATGTGTGTGTGAAGCGGTCAACAGGGCACCCCTTCCGGCGGTGGATTTTTGCCGGATAGGCCACTTCGGGCCGCTCGGCCGCCTTCCCCAGGCGGCACGCCCCCGCCACGCGGCCCCAAACGCTTCCGGCATCGTTTCTCATTATACATCCTTTCTCGGAGCAGGGTATAATCAATTCAGGCCAAAAGGTATGACCTTTCGGCGGGCGCCAAGAGGCGGACGCACGAAGCACGTTCCCCACCTTTGCTCGCCCGGCAGGCCAACATTCTGTGGTAGCGAGAGGTTCCCTGTGCTAAAAGCCATAGCGCAACGCTGGCGAGAGCATTGGCTTCGCCCTTCCCCTTATTCTGACTTGTATCAGGCGTTAGGCGCAATCTTGATTGGGCTGCTGAGCGCAAGCGGGGTTTTGCTGTTCAAACAGGTCATCCGCTGGGTGCATTGGCTTTTTTGGGCCCAAGGGGGGGGATGGCTGGCAGCCCACGGCGGCCGCTGGTGGCTGGCGCTGGTTCCTGCGGTGGGCGGCCTACTGGTGGGGGTGTTGCGGCACCGCTGGTTGCCCGAAGAAAAACACCATGGCGTGGCCGCGGTGATGGAAGCGGTTGCCCTGGCCGGGGGCCGGCTGCGCTATCGGGAAACGCCCCTCAAGGCGTTGGTTTCGGCGATTTCGTTGGGCGCGGGGGCTTCGGTAGGCCCTGAAGACCCCAGCGTGCAAATCGGCGCCAGTTTGGGCTCCATGGTCGGCCAAAAATTGCACATGTCTGACCAGCGCACCCGGTTGCTGGTCGGCGCGGGGGTGGCCGCGGGCATCGCTACCGCGTTCAACGCGCCCATCGCGGGGGTGTTTTTCGCCGTGGAAATCATTTCCGGCGAGTTCTTTCTTTCTTCTTTTGGGATGATCGTGCTCAGCGCGGTGATGGCTGCAGTGCTCACCCGCGCGCTGGTGGGGCCGATGCCCGCCTTCCCCATCCCGCTGTATGCTTACCACGGCCCCTTGGATTTACCTTTTTACCTTGGCTTGGGGGTGTTGGCCGCGCCGGTGGCGGTGGGCTACATCTACGCGATTTATTGGGCGCGTGATGCCTTCCGGGCGCTGCACCTGCCCGCGTGGGTAACGCCGGTGCTCGCGGGGCTGGTGGTGGGTGCAGTAGGCTTGTTTTACCCGCAAATCTTGGGCGATAGTTACGAAGCCGTGGGCAACATCCTGGCCGGTCGGGAGTTGATCATCGGCACGTTGTTGGTTTTGGTGGTGCTGAAAATCGTGCTCACCGCGTTGAGCCTGGGTGCGGGGTTCATCGGCGGCGTGTTCGCGCCGTCGCTCTTTTTGGGCGCGGCGTTGGGGGGCGCGTACGGCGTGGCCATCAGTCGGCTGTTCCCCACCTTGCACTTGGTGCCTTCGGCCTTCGCCTTAGTGGGCATGGCCGCGGTGTTGGCCGGGACGGTGCGCGCACCGGTCACCGCGATCATGCTGCTTTTCGAAATGACCGACGATTATCACATCGTGCTGCCCCTGATGTTCGCGGTCACCGTGAGTATGCTCATTAGCCAGATGCTGGAACCCGAATCGGTGTACACCTTGGGGCTGGTGCGCGCGGGACTGCGGTTGTTCCGCGGCCGCGCGGTCGACGTGTTGGAAGCGATCAAAGTACGGGAAGTGATGGAGCAGTTGCCGGTGACCATTCGCCACGACATGCCCCTCAAAACGGTCAGCGCGCTGTTCGACCAGTTCCACACCCACGGCTTGCCGGTGGTGGACGACCAGGGGCGGCTGTTGGGCATTTTGACCTTGCAAGACCTGCAACACGCGCTCCATGCCGACCCGGCCAACCGCGATCGCCCGGCCAGCGCTTTTTGCCGCAAGCGGTTGGTGGTCGCCTACCCCGACGAAAGCATCAAAGAAGCCCTGCGCCGGATGAGCGTGCACGATATTGGCCGCCTGCCGGTGGTGGATCCGGCGCATCCCGACCGCCTGTTGGGCTGGATCAACCGCGCCTCCATCATCCGCGCCTACGACTTGGCGCTTACCCGCCGCGCGACCATGCAGCAACGGGGGGAAGAAGTGCGCCTGGAAGCCCTCACCGAAGCCCCGGTGTTGGAGATGACGGTAAGCCAGGGCTCGCCGGTCGCGGGCAAGACGGTGGCTGAAATTCAGTGGCCGGAAGATGTGGTGCTGGTGCGGGTGCAGCGGGGCGCGACGTTGCTCATTCCCCATGGCGACACCCGCCTGCAGCCGGGCGACCGGCTGGCCATTGTGGCCGAACCCGAGGCGGTCGCTGCGTTGCGCACCTTGCTCGAAGGCCGTGACCGTTCAGCCCCAAGGAAATAGACCACGGAGGACACGGGGACGCATGGCGAGTTGCGAATTGCGAGTGGCGAATTAGGACACGGATTTTCAGGTCGCCAAGTAACGCAAAGAGCGTAAAGGAACGCAAAGACGCCAAGAGGAAAACGCGAAGACGCTAAGACCATCAAGAAACGAAGGTGAGCGTTGCGCTTTTTAGCGTTTTTTGCCCCATTTGTGAAATTGTGGATGTTTTTCGTAACTACCTACCCTGCGCCGAAAACGAGGTTGACAAGCAATATTCCAATAACTCTGTCATGTCATGAAACGACATTACACCTTACTTGCCTTCACCACTCCCCCAGAGCCGGCCCCCTTCGACTTCGCTCAGGGCAGCCTTCGACTTCGCTCAGGGCAGCCTTCGTCTTCGCTCAGGGTAGCGGCTCAGCCCCCTCTCCTCTCCCAATGGGAGAGGAGAGGGGGCGCGCAGCGGGGGTAAGGTGAGGGCGAAAAGCCACTGCAGCGCTTCTGGGTAGGTAATTACTGTTTTTCTGCGCAATCTGCGCAATCTGCGGTTTCTCCTTGCCGAGGTTGAACCGTTGCCAAAGGCCCATATAGCGGCGGCCTGCTGCCCATGACCGTATTCCGATGAAAACTGCACTGATCATCGTCGAGCCGTTAGACGACCTGGCCTCGCTGACCGACAAACTGGCGTGGGCCAAAGCCCCGCGCGCGCTTTTGCTCTGGCCTAAGAAGGGCTGCGGCCTGACGCGGTCGTTGGATTTCGTGCTCCTGCGGCGGACAGCCGACCGGCTGGGCACACAAATCGCCATTGTCACCCGCCGACGGCAATGGGCCTGGCTGGCCGCGGCCGCGGGCATCCCTGTGTTCCCCACGAAAACCGCAGCCCTGAAAAAAGCCTGGCGCTGGCGACGGGTGCGTCCCCCGCGGCCGCGCACGCCGCGCGCCGACCTGT
The DNA here is from genome assembly GCA_027053355.1 of Anaerolineales bacterium. GTDB lineage: Bacteria > Chloroflexota > Anaerolineae > Anaerolineales > DRMV01 > DRMV01. The sequence continues at coordinate 13,098 of JALUDX010000197.1, forward strand.
TCACCCTGCGGGCCTGGGCCTCCCGCCCCCTGCCGTGGGAGGGGCTGGGGCGCTGGCCGCGGCTGGCGGTGTTTTCCCTGGGCGTGCTGGCTGTGTTCGTGCTGCTCGGCTTCACCCTCCCCAGCGCGCAGATCACCCTGCACCCCCGCAGCGTGCGCGGCAGCGCCACCGTCATCGCGCAGGTCAGCCCCGCGTTCCAACGGGTGACCGCGACAGGACGCCTGCCCGGCCGTTGGGTCGAGGTGACCGTGGGCGGCGAATTGGAGACCGCGGTACACGGCCACACCGCGCTGCCCCAGCAGCCCGCAGTGGTCACCCTGCGCTTCCGCAACATGACCGACCGCGCGCTCACTCTGCCCGCGGGCACGGTGGTTTCCAGCAAAACCGACGCGGCCGTGCACTTCCGCACCACCGAGGCCGTGGATTTGCCCCCCCGGGTGAACGCCACCGCAGACGCCCCTGCCCTTTCCACCAGCCGCGGCGCGGCGGCCAACCGCCCCGCGCACGACCTGCAACGCTTAGACCCGCCCTGGGCGTTTCAGGTGGCCGTCGACAACCCCCGCGCCGCGCACGGCGGCCGTGATGTGCGCGCCCCCGCGGCCAGCGAAAGCGACCGCCGCACCCTCGAAAACCGCCTGCAAGCCCTTTTGGAGGCCAAAGCCCGCCGTGCGCTGCTGGCGCGCTTCCCCCATGGATGGCTGGTTTGGCCTAGCCTGCAGCCGGTCGAAACGCTGGAGCGGGCTTTCACCCCTGCCGACGACACGCCCACCAACCGCCTCACCCTGCGCCTGCGCTTGCGCTACCGGGTGCTGCTGGTGCCCGACGACGCGGTGCGCACCTTGGCCCGGTTGACCCTGAATGCCCGCGCGCCGCAAGGCATGACGCTCTGGCAGCCCAGCATCCGCATCACGCCTGCCGCCCCGGCCGCGCCGCCCCAGGCCGTTTTGCCCTTCCCCTGGCGGCTGGAGATTCAAGGCCAGTTTGTCGCACCGCTGGCTGTGGAAAAGGCGCGGCGTCTGGCAGCCGGAGCCACGCGGCAGGCCGCGGCCCAACGCTTGCAGCGCGCGCTGCCCCTAACCGCACCGCCGCAGATCACCCTTTCGCCGCGCTGGTGGCCGCGGCTGCCCTGGCTGCCTACCCAAATTTCGGTGACCGTCCGCCCTCAGGAGTGAACCATGCGCATCTTGGCCGTCGACCCCGGCGAAAAGTTCCTCGGCCTGGCCATTTCAGACCCCACGGGCACCATTGCCGGGCCGCTCACCGTGCTGCGTCATCGGGCGCGGCAAGCCGATGCGGAAGCCATTGCTCGCCTGGCCACGCAGCACGGCGCGGCGCGCATCGTGGTCGGCCAGGCCACCGACGCGCAGGGGCAGCCCACCACGTTGCAGGCCCGTCGCGCGGCCAACCTGGCGCAAGCGCTGCGGCAAGTGAGCGGCCTGCCCGTGGTGTTGTGGGATGAAACCGGCAGCACCCGCAAAGCCTTAGAGGCCTGGCGCCAAATGGGCACGGCCCGGCGGCGGCAGCGCCGCGCCGACGCGGTAGCCGCGACGGTCATCTTGCAAAGTTACCTGGACGCGGGCGCACCCCTTCCCCAGGAGGTGGAATGAGGCGCCTGGGTTGCCTGGTGTTGTGGCTCGGCCTTTGCCTGCTCTGCCTGGCCGCTGCGTGGGGCTGGCACGCGCTGCGCCAGACCGAGGCGCGCTTTGGCCCACCCGCCGCGTCCCTCTCAGCGCCGGCCCGCTGGCGGCTCGCGCTCGCCCTTTGGCGCGGGCAAACGGCCTTGCTCACGCCCAACCAGGCCACCGCGGGCGCCAGTTTCACCATCAAGCCCGGCGAAACCGCGACCACCGTCGCCCGCCAGTTGACCGAGGCCGGGCTGTTGCCGCAGCCCGAACCCTTTGTGGCTTATTTGCGCTACAAAGGGTGGGACACCGGCCTCCAGCACGGCACCTTTCGCTTCACCCGCCCCCTCTCGCCTGTGGCCCTGGCCGCAGCCCTGCGGGAACGGCCGCCCAGCGAAGCGGTGTTGGTGGTGCTCCCCGGTTGGCGGCGAGAAGAAATAGCCCAGGCGCTGCCTTCCAGCGGCCTGCGCCTCACGCCCGAGGCCTTTTTGCAGGCCACGGCCTCGGCCCAAGGCGCGGCGCTGCCCATCCGTGTGCCCCAGGGCGCTTCGCTGGAGGGCTTTTTGGCGCCGGCGCGCTACACCTGGCCCCGAGGCGCTACAGCCGCCACCGTAGTGCAAGGGATGTTGGCCCGCAGCGCGGCGCGGCTCACCCCGGCCTGGCAACAAGCCGTGCGCGAGCACGGGCTGACAGCCTATCAGGGCCTGATTTTGGCCTCCATTGTGCAGCGCGAGACCCGCTACGCCGATGAAATGCCCCTCATCGCGGCCGTGTATCTCCGCCGCCTGCAAAAGGGAATGCGGCTGCAAGCCGACCCCACGGTGCAATACGCGCTGGGCAAGCCGGGGCAGTGGTGGCCTGCGCCCCTCAGCGCGCAGGCCCTGCAGATTGACTCGCCGTACAACACCTACCTCTATCCTGGCCTGCCGCCTACCCCTATCGCCAACCCCGGCGAAGAGGCCCTCCGCGCGGTAAGCCAGCCAGCCCAGACCGACGCGCTTTACTTCCGCGCCGCGTGCGACGGCTCGGGCCGCCATGTTTTCAGTCGCACTTTTCAAGAGCACCTGCGCCAGGCTTGCCCCTGAGCAGGTTGGCACAAGGGCTTCGTTTCGCACGCCCCTTTGCCCTAAGGAGCCACGATGGACACGACTTTGCCTACTTTGGACATTGTGCCCGTGGAAAACATCTTCCCCCACGAGCGGTACGACCAGCAACGGGCACATCCCCTGATGGAAAAACTACAACAAGCCGGTGTGCTGCGCAACCCGCCCATTGTGATGCCCTTTGGCGATGGCTCGGGGCGATATATGATTTTGGACGGCACCAACCGGGTGATGGCCGTGAAATTACTGGGCATCCCGTACATTTTAGTACAGATCGCCGACCCAGAACACACCCAAATTAGCCTAAAAACCTGGAACCACGTGGTCTGGGGCCTCGCGCCAGAGGAATTTTTGGCCGCGTTGCAGGAAGCCTTGCCCAGTTTGCGGCAATCGGTGTCGTTGGCGCTGAGCGTGGCCGCTTTGCACGAGCGCAAGTTGTTGGTAGTGGTCAGCGTGCCCGATACGCGAGTGTTTTCTGCCCCCGCGGAAAAAGACCTGGTCAAAGCGTTGGAGCAACTGAACGCGGTGGTTTCGGTATACGAGAAAAAAGCCCGCTTAGACCGCACCAGTGAATACAGCGCCCGGGGGTTAAAGCCGTTGTACCCATCCATCAGCGGGGTGGTGATTTTTCCGCCCTTCCGGGTCGAAGAAGTGCGCTCGCTGGTGTTGCAGGGGCACCTGTTTCCGCCGGGCATCACCCGTTTTGTGGTCTCACCGCGGGCGCTGCGGGTCAATTACCCCTTAGATGCCCTGGCCAGCCGCGGCTCATTGGAGGAAAAACGCGACCGCCTGCAAGCCTGGCTGCAAGAACGACTGGCGGTCAAAGGGGTGCGCTATTACGCGGAGGCCACGGTGTTGTACGACGAGTAAGCAGCCATAGCGGCGCGGCTCGCCCCAGACGCGGGCAGGCGGCCTGCGTTGCCACAAGCCGCCTGCCCAAGCGAAGGGAAGGAGAGGAGTTTAAGGAGCGGGCTGCAAGGCGTTTTCGCTTTGCTCGCCCTCTGCCTTCTCCAAACGAAGGAGATATTCGTGGATCGCGGCCGCTGCCCGTCTCCCAGCAGCCACCGCGGTCACCACCAAATCTGGTCCGGTGGCGGCATCGCCGCCCGCGTAGACACCCGGCCGGGAGGTCTCGCCAGTTTCGGGGTCGGTGACGATCAACCCCCATTTGTAGGTTTTCAGGTTGGGGGTAGTTTTGCCGATAGTCTCGTCAGGCCAATAACCGATAGCCAGAATCACAAAATCTGCTTCCATCACAAACTCAGAACCCTCGATGGGAATCGGCCGTCGCCGTCCGCTTTCATCGGGTTCACCCAGTTTCATCCGCACGCATTTGACGGCTTTCAGGCGTCCCTGGTCGTCGCCAATGAATTCCACCGGTTGCGTGAGGAATTGGTATTCTGCGCCCTCTTCGCGCGCCCATTTGCGGTCTTTTTCACCGCCGGGCATTTCTGCTTCGGAACGCCGATAAACGCAGGTCACTTTGGCGGCTTTGAGGCGCACCGAGGTGCGCAAGCAGTCGGCTGCCGTGTCGCCGCCGCCCACCACGATGACTTTTTTGCCTTCCACTTCCAGCGGCTCTTTGCCGCGGTATTCCTCCGGCCAGATGTCGGGGGGCACATTGGCCCGCACCAGATATTCCGTCGCCGGCATGACCCCTTTCAGGTCGTTACCCGGCACTTTCATCGGCGCGTCGACGTTGGCGCCTACGCCGATGAACACAGCCTCAAAGCCCTCGGCGAACAGGTCGTCAATGGTCTTGTCTTTACCGATTTTCGTGTTGAGGACGAACTTCACACCTGCGGCTTTGAGGTCGTCCACCCGGGCAAAGACCACGTCTTTGGTCAATTTGAAGTTGGGGATGCCGTAAACCAACAAACCGCCCGCTGCAGGTTTGGCTTCGAAAATGGTCACGTCGTGCCCGCGTTGGCGCAGTTGTTCGGCACACGAAAGCCCCGCGGGGCCGGCGCCCACTACCGCCACGCTGTGGCCGGTGGGTTTGCCCACCGGCACTTCGACCAGCCCGCCTTTGACCCGCCGCTCATAATCCACCACGAAGCGCTCTAACATGCCGGTCTGCACCGTGCCGTCGTAGGCCGAGCGCACGCAACCGCCCTGGCAAAGCACCTCGTGCGGGCAGACGCGGCTGCAAATTTCGGGCATGGAACTGGTTTCCCGGTACAGCGCCGCGGCTTCTAAAAAGCGGCCTTGCTCGATCAACCACATCGCGGAGGGGATGTCGTTGTGCACCGGGCAGGCTTCCATGCACGGCGCGGGGTCGGGGCAATGGATGCAGCGCGCGGCCTCGCGTTGCGCTTCTTCGGGGGTCAACGGTATGTGAATGTCGTCGAAATCGCAGATACGTTCTTTGGGGTCTCGCAGCGGGAGATCCAAATAAGGGATCGTCAAACGCTCCTTGCGGTCAATGGGCAAGGTCTCGCTGGGGACTTTTTGCATTACGCACCTCCTCTCCTAACCTTCGCTAAGGTGGCTTAATCCATACCAGAAAAGCGCGTTTTTTGCAGGTGACGGTTGTCACGAAGATATGAAATTGGGGCTATTCGGCCTCAGCGCCCGTGTTGGAGGGTGTTTTTCGGCTGGCGGCATTCGCAGGCTTCTCGCACCTGGTCGCCGCGGCGCAGGTAGCCATCGTAAGGCCGCCCCGCGCCCTCAGAGACCCACCCTTCCAACACCCAGGGAAGGTCGCGGTCTGCCGGGATCCATTCGCCGTTGTATTTGCGCGCGATGTGCAGGTGGGTGGCGTTGGCAACGCCGCCGGTGCACGAGGGGTGGCCGATGCGTTCCCCCGCGTGCAAAAACGTGCTCGCGGGCACCCGCCCCTGGTCGGCGATGTGCAGGTAGAGCACCGCCCAGCCGGTTTGTTCGTAACCGTCGCCGTCCAGGTCGAGGATGACCACGCCATGGTCTGAGCGAACGACCAGGCCGTCGGCCACCGCGGTGACCCACGAGGCGCTGACCTGGCATCCCGCGCCCACGGGCAGGTCGCTGGGGGCAAAATCCAACGCGCCCCAGGCCGAGCCGTCGCCCCAGGCGCCGTGCGGCCCGCCGGTAAAGTACCAGGGCACGTCGGCCTCGAAGGGCAATTGCATGGCGGGCTGGCGCAGGTTGGGCGGGAGCAGCGGTTCCAGCGCATAGGCAAAGGGCTCGCCAAACAGGCCGCGGTAGGTGGCGGCCAGGCCTTGGGGCCCAACGTCGTGCTGCCACGAGGGCAGGTCGTCGAGCAGGGCAAAGAAATGTTGAACGCCCGCGGTGCCCGCGTTGACCGTGGCCTGGGCGCGCACCAGTTGCGAATCGGCTAACACGAATGCGCCCAGGCCCCCGACCCGCCAGAGGTAGTAGCCGCGGTTGAGTTCGTTGGCGGCCCAGTTGAGTTGCTTCCACAGGCCCTCGCGGCGGGGGTCGTTCCACCCCAAGGGGTATTTTTGCGCCCGGGGGGGCGGGCTGGCCTGGCTCAACCAGTGGCTTTGATATTCCAGCAGGCTGAGCAGCAGGCGGGGGTTGACCGAATAGTTGCTTGCTACCCGCGCGATGATGGCCGCCGCGTCCAGGTCTTCCCCTTCCACCGTTTCGCGGTAGGTGCGGATGAACCCCGGCTGCCGGGCGATAAAGGTGCGGAGGTCGAAGGTCGCGTTGCTGGGGCTGGCGACCAGTTCCGAGTCGGGGAGGATTTTGAAGGCCGGTGCGGTGGCCGCGGGTTGCGGCGCGGGGATGACCAACGGCTGCCCCACGCTGAGGATGTCGATGTTGCTCAGGTGGTTGGCCTTGGCGATGGCCTCCACGCTCACTTGAAAGCGCCGCGCCAGAATGGCCAGGGTGTCGCCGGGCTGGATCACGTAGTGGGTCTCTTGAGCGCGTAGAGGGGGCAGGGGGTGCGGCGCGTCGGGCGTGGGGGTAGGCCAGGGTTGGTCTGCAGGGTGGGTGGGGGTGGCAAAGACGGTGGGGGTGGGGGTCGTTTGAGGCGCGGCAATATAGTTTTCGGCCGGCGGCGCCCAGGTTGCGCTCCCTTCCCACTGTCGGGTGCAAGCCGCCAGCCAAAACACCATACCCAACGACAACCATCGAACCCAACGCATGGTCTTATTGTAACGCAGGTTGCGCCATGGTGCTCTCGCCTTGCCCTCCCGAGAAATGGGCGCGCACAAACGTTGTGGGTGACCGTCCTCGCTGGGGTTGCTGCGCGACGGGAAGTGGTAAGATACAGATAACCAACGCGTTTACGCTGTGATGGAGGCCATGATAATTATGCGCTTGGTGGAGTGCATTCCCAATTTTTCGGAAGGGCGCCGCGTGGAGGTCATCCGCGCGATTTTAGAGGCGATCACCTCGGTGGAAGGGGTGGTGCTGCTGGATCATCATTCCGACCCCGACCACAACCGCACGGTGGTGACGTTCGTCGGCCCGCCCGCGGCTGTAGAAGAGGCGGCCTACCGCGGCATCGCCGAAGCCGCGGCGCGCATTGACCTCGACCAGCACACCGGCGAGCACCCGCGCATCGGCGCCGCGGACGTGGTGCCTTTCGTGCCCCTGCGCGGGGTTTCGATGACCGAATGTGTGGAAATGGCGCGGCGCCTGGGCAAGCGTGTCGGCGAGGAATTAGGCGTCCCGGTCTACCTTTACGAAAAAGCGGCCACCCGCCCAGAACGGGAAAACCTGGAGAACATCCGCGGGGGGCAATACGAAGCCCTCAAAGAGGAAATCGCCACCAACCCGGCCCGGGAGCCCAATTTTGGGCCGCGCCGCGTGGGCCCGGCGGGGGCAACGGTCATCGGCGCGCGCGACCCGCTGATTGCCTTCAACGTGTACCTGACCACCGACGATGTGAGCATCGCCAAGAAAATCGCTCGTGCGGTGCGGCATTCCTCGGGCGGGCTGCGCTATGTGAAAGCGTTGGGCATGTTGGTGGAAGGCCGCGCCCAGGTTTCCATGAACCTGACCAACTACCGCAAAACGCCCATCGCCCGCGTGGTGGAACTGATTCGCCGCGAGGCTGCCCGTTATGGCGTGGCCGTGCACCACAGCGAACTGGTCGGTCTGACGCCCGAGGAAGCCCTCACCGAAGCCGCGCGCTGGTATTTGCAGTTAGACCAGTTCGACCCCGACGAGCAGATTTTAGAGCGCCGGCTGTACGCCGCGTTGGCCGCGTCGCCGGGCGCGATGTCCGAAGAAAGGCCGGATTTCCTCGATGCGCTGGCCGCGGGCACCCCCACCCCGGGCGGCGGCTCGGCCGCGGCTTTTACGGCTGCCGAAGCCGCAGCGCTGGTCGCCATGGTCGGCCGTGTGACCGTGGGCAAGAAAAAATACAAGGCCGTCGAGCCGCAAATCTGGCCGCTCATCGAGCAGGCCGAAGGGTTGCGGGCTGCGCTGCAACGCTTGGTGCAAGAAGACGCGGCCGCGTTCACCGCCTACATGGCCGCCCGCCGCCTGCCGCGCGACACCCCCGAAGCGCAGCGCGCCCGCGCCCAGGCCATAGAAGAGGCTACCCGCCAGGCTACCCGCGTCCCCTGGGAAACAGCCCAAGCCGGCCTGAAAGTGCTGCGCCTGGCCGAGCAAATCATCACCATCGGCAACCCCAACGCCCGTTCCGACGCGGCCACGGCCGCGGCTTTGGCCCGCGCCGCGGTCGAAGGCGCGACCTTCAACATCCGGGTCAACGCCGCGGGGTTGCCCGCCGACGAAGCCCAAACGTGGCTGACGCGGGCGCAAAACGCCCTCGACCAGGCCCAAACCCTGTATCAGCAGGTAGTAGCCCACTTCCCCCGTTGAGGTAGGTGCAGGGGGAGGGGAATGGTTGCTTGGTTACTTGGGTGTTTGGGTGCTTGGACGCCTCTCTTGGCGCCAGCCGCAGCCTAATTCACAACTTGCCCCGCCTCCTTTTATCTTTCTCCTACTTAGCGTTAATAAAGTTCTTGTAAAACCCTGATATGCTAAGAATGCGTATTTAGCGAAACTCACCAGGCAACAAGCCTGAACCAAGGAGGTTTTCTATGGGCAAGATTATCGGTATCGACCTGGGGACCACCAACAGCGTGGTCGCGGTGATGGAAGGCGGTAACCCTGTGGTTATCCCCACGGCAGAAGGGCCGCGGTTGTGCCCTTCGGTGGTGGCTTTTACCAAAAACGGCGAACGCCTGGTAGGGCAACTTGCCAAACGGCAAGCCATCACCAACCCAGAGAACACCATTTACTCCATCAAGCGTTTCATGGGGCGGCGCTACGATGAGGTCGAAGAAGAGCGCAAGATGGTCTCTTACAAAGTGGTCAAGGGGCCCGCGGGTGACGCGCGGGTGTACGTCCCGGTGACCGGCAAGGAATACACGCCCCAAGAAATTTCGGCCATGATTTTGGCCAAACTCAAGGCCGACGCGGAGGCTTATTTGGGCGAACCGGTGACGCAGGCGGTGATTACCGTCCCGGCTTATTTCAACGACAGCCAACGCCAGGCCACGAAAGACGCCGGCAAAATCGCCGGGCTGGAAGTGCTGCGGATCATCAACGAGCCGACCGCGGCCGCTTTGGCCTACGGGTTAGACAAGAAGACCAACGAAACCATCTTGGTCTTCGACCTGGGCGGCGGCACGTTCGACGTCTCGATTTTGGAAGTCGGCGAAGGTGTGATCGAAGTGCGCGCCACCAACGGCGACACTCACTTGGGCGGCGACAATTGGGATGAGCGGCTGGTCAACTATCTGGCCGACGAATTCCAAAAGGAATATGGCATTGACCTGCGGAAACAGCGCGATGCGCTGCAACGCTTGCGCGAAGCCGCGGAAAAGGCCAAGATCGAACTTTCTACGGTCATGGAGACCGAGGTCAACCTGCCTTACATCACCATGGATCAGACCGGCCCCAAGCATCTGGTGACCAAGATCAGCCGGGCTAAGTTCGAGCAACTCACCGAAGACCTGGTCGAACGGCTGAAAGGCCCCTTCCACGCGGCGTTGAAAGACGCGGGGCTGAAGGCGTCGGACCTGAACGAAGTGGTGCTGGTGGGCGGCGCGACCCGGATGCCCATGGTGCAACAGTTGGTGCGCGAACTGACCGGCAAAGAGCCGCACAAGGGCGTGAACCCCGATGAAGTGGTGGCCATTGGCGCGGCCATCCAGGGCGGCGTGCTCGGCGGCGAGGTGAAAGACATCTTGCTGCTGGATGTGACCCCGCTGAGCCTGGGCGTGGAAACGTTGGGCGGCGTGATGACGGTGCTCATCCCGCGCAACACCACCATCCCGGTGAAGAAGACCGAAGTCTTCACCACGGCCGAAGACAACCAGACCGCGGTAGACATCCACGTGCTGCAGGGCGAGCGCCCGATGGCTGCCGACAACATGAGCCTGGGGCGCTTCCGCCTGGAGGGCATCCCGCCCGCGCCGCGCGGCGTGCCCCAAATCGAGGTGACCTTCGATATCGACGCCAACGGCATCCTCAACGTCACGGCCCGCGACAAAGCCACCGGCAAAGAGCAAAAGGTCACCATCACCGCCTCCACCAATTTGAGCAAAGACGAAGTTGAGCGGATGGTGCAGGAAGCCAAAGCGCACGAGGCAGAAGACAAGCGCCGCCGCGAACTCATCGAAGCCCGCAACGCGGCCGACGCCATCTCGTACCAGACCGAAAAGGCGCTGCGCGACCTGGGCGACAAGGTGCCCGCAAACGAGCGTGAACGCATCGAGAGCAAAGTTGGCGAACTGAAAGAGGCGCTGAAAGGCGACGACCTGGAGCAAATCAAGCGCCTGACCGAAGAAGTGCAGCAGATGTGGCACGTGCTCAGTCAACAACTGTATCAGGCGCAGCAGCAAGCGCCCGGGGGGGCAGCCGCTGCAGGCAGTGCGCCCCAGGACGGCGGTGCAGCCGGCCCCTCCGGAAACGATGGCGGCACAGGCGAAGGCGAAGTGGTCGATGGCGAGTTCCGCGAAGCCTGAGCCTCACCTCCCCTCTAAAACCGACCACCCTCGCGCTGGCGGGGGTGGTTTTTTGTTACCGTGCAACTGTTCAGCCTTTGGAAAACAGCCCACGGATGAACGCGGATGATGGCGCCAAGGGCTCCAAGATGACGCTAACAGCCGCACCCCGTTTCCCGCTTCCCCATTTTCTGTGTCTTCTCTGCTGATTGACTGACAAAACTTTGTCCCGTGGTTTGATTGCTCAACACAACATCAATCGTGCTCCCGCTCGTTGTTCCCTTGGCCGACAATCTCATCTCGTCAGGCCAAGGCTTTTCGAAAACCTCGCTTTTCATGCCCTCTCCTCTCTCCCCAAGCCGCCCCCTTCGACTTCGCTCAGGGCGGCGGCTTCCCCCTTCCCCTCTTCCGCTGCAGCGGGAGAGGGGAGGGGGGAATAAAAG
>JALUDX010000198.1 GCA_027053355.1 Anaerolineales bacterium
GGGCGAAACGTTCCAAGGAAATTCGTTTATACTTGTACATAGGGAACCTCCTTGTGTGTGGTGTTTTTTCTATAAAACAATTTACAGGAGGTTCCCTTTTTTGTCCTAACTCATGTCCGGATCTCAGCCAGCGAGAGCGCCGGGGTGCGACGAACGAGGCGCGCTGAGGTTGGGCAAGGCACGGCACAGCCCCCTCGCGGTGAAGAAAAACCGATTTCCCCTACCCCTCTGCTCCATTTTGTTATACAATGAAGGTAACTGTTAAGCCGTGGGAAAATAGGCCACGGCTGAACGCGGACAATTACGGAGAGCCGCGGATTTTGGGGCGCCAAGGTCGCCAAGATGACGCCAAGACCGCCAAGAAACGCGGTGAGCAGCGCGCTTTTTAGAGTTTTTCGCCCAATCTGTGCTCATCTGTGAAATCGCTGTAGATGTTTTTCTGCGAAATCTGCGTAATCTGTGGTTTTTCCTCGCCGAGGCTGAACAGTTACGATTTCTCTTTTGTTTGCGCTGAACAGTTACCAATGAAGACACCCACACCATCGACATGGCACGAGGACGTGAGCGGCATGAGCGTGTTTTGCTGCCGCAGAGGCCAGCAGCCTAAGCCCATGCCCTCACCCCGGCCATTGGGCTGCGCGGGAGTACACCTTTGATCCGCCGCATCATTCGCCATTATCTCCACCCTTATCATGCACCCTTAGCCCTCATTGGCGCCGGGCTGGGGTTTTACCTTTACCTGCTGGGTAAACGATACCACGTCCTTTCTGAAATCTGTTGGAAGCCGCAAAGTTCCGGTTCGCTCCAGGCTATCGTTGACTGGATCGGGCACGTTTTGTTTTCACCCAACCTATGGGCTTTCGGGGTATGGTTTACCTTGCTAGTAGTAATGACCTTGTTCTGGCTATATTTCTTCGGCCAGTTCACCTTACCGGTGCGCACTTTAGAAGAACGCAAAGCCATCTTTGTACGCCTGCTCTACTACATGGCCGGCTTTCACGGCCCCGCGCTCTTCCTGCAAGACGGCACAGTCATTGCCAGCAAAGCCGAGCGTCTGAAGAACGGCCCTGGTGTGGTGGTACTTGATTTGGCCAGCGCAGCCGTACTCCGTACTGAAGGCAACTTCACCCGAGCGGTAGGGCCGGGGGTGGCCTTCACAAAAAGCGGCGAATACATCGACACCCCCCTGGACTTGCGCACCCAAGTCACGCCCATTGGCCCCAACCCCGGCGAAAACCCCTTCGCCCCCCTGGCCGAAGGCGAATCGGAAGAAGCCTTCCGCCTGCGCCGGGAACGTGGCCGCAGCACCAGCGCCCAAACGCGCGATGGCCAAGAAGTAGCCGCCCGGCTGGTCGTGGTATTCACGCTGAGCAATTGCCCCGATGGGCTTTCTGAGGAAGAATGTACCCGCGGCCGCTTCACCACGCCTTTCCCCGGGCACGAAGAAGCGGCTTGGCGCGCTGTCACCCACCGCCCCCTGGATGCCGAACGGTTGCTGCAAGCCCCCGCCTACCTTAGCCCCGACGAACGCCTTTTGCCCTGGCAATGGCTCCCCGCCCGCCTGGCGGCGGATCTATGGCGAGAATACCTGCAAAATTTCCGTCTGCTCGACCTCTTCCGCCCTTTGCCCGACGACCCCCAACAAACCGCGTTAGACCGCATCGCAGAGGCCATCATCCAACGCCTCACCCAACCCTCCTATCGCGAAATGCTACCAGGCGGGCAATGGCGCAGCAAACGACTCCCCAGCCGAGAATACGCGCTGCTGCAAGAATACGGCTTAGAGGTTCGCACGGTCAAAATCTCCGAAATCTTCCTCAAACCCGCCATCGAAAGAACGTTGGTTGAGGAATGGCATACCAACTGGCTGGCCCGCGCCAAACAAGAAGACGCCCTGATCCGACACAAACAAACCCAGGCCCGCCGCGAAGGCGAACGGCGGGCGGCCACCCAATGGGGCGTGCTCATCGCCACGGCCTGCATGGCCCGGCAGGAAAACGGCGTCCTCTTCTCCGGCGCATACTACCTGGAACGCCTGCTGGCCGCTTTGAACCGCATGATAGCCGACGACCCCGCGCTGGAGCAAGCGCAAGAAATCGAAGCCGAAGCCTTAGCCCGCCTGTGGGCCTGGGCGCAACAGCAGCGCGCCCAAGAAGAAACCGAGCCGCCAGGGGGTGAAGCATGACGCTCTTGCGCAATTTCTTGGTGGCCATCACCCGCTGGCTGCATCAGGCCGCTCAATGGCTCAACGCCCAAACCGAAGAATCCATCACCGCGCTGCTCAACCGCATCTTCCGCATCGACCGCGCCACAGGCTTGCAACGCCTCTACCTGCGCGACTTGGGCTTACTCTTGATAGTTGTCTGGATATGGGCGCGCCATTGGGACGTGGTAGGGCACCCCTTGGGTCTTGGCTTGCTGGAAGGCTCATGGATCGCCAAACTCTTGGGTGTACTGCTCGTCCTCCTGCCCATCCACATCATCCGGGTAGCCCTGGTGTTCTTCTATGCCGACAGCGTGCTCATTTGGCTGCCGATGATTTTGGCCTATCAATTAGGGCTGTACGTGGCTTCCCGCTACCTGGAAGATGTCTACGAAATCAGCGACGCCCTGAAGAGCAAAAAAGAAGGCCTGCGCGTGGCCCGGCGTTTCTTGACCCAAGCAGCCTTTGCCCAACACTACAGTCGCGTGCGCGAGCGCAAAGACTGGGTATGCCGCTTGCACTTTTTCTTGCGTCCCATCATGTGCCCCACCAACGAAGAGTGCCTGCATTGGCGGCGCAGCCATCGGTATGGCAAACAAAAAATCTCCTGGGCGCGACGCATTTGGGATTTCATCCGCGGCGCGCCGGTGGGCTGCCCCCACACCTTGGCCGTGGTCGAGGGCGAAGTCAAAGACCGCCAATCGCCCCTGCTGCTCATCGGAGGGCCCGGATACGCTTTCATCGCTGCCGACAACGCCGTTCTCTTCGAAAAAGCCGACGGCACCGACGAAGTCTTGGGCCCCACCATCGAGCGTTTGCACTCCTTAGAAGGCTTCGAGCGCATCCGCCGCATCGTCAGCCTGCGCGACCACCAGATGAGCCTCTCCCTCACCGCGCGCAGCCGCGACGGCATCCCCATCCACATCGATGATGTCCAAATCCTCTTCGCCATTTATCGGGGCAACCGTCAGCCAGACAGAGAACACCCCTTCCCCTTCGAACCCGAAGCCTTACGGCGGCTGGTTTATCGGGAACCGGCCATTCACCTGGAAGACCGCTGGGCGCACTTCTCCAGCAGTCGCTTACTCACCACCACCATGCGCAACATGGCCCGGCAAGAACTGATCGCCTTCATCCGCTCGCAGACCGTGGTCGAGTTCCTGGCCAGCGTGACCCCGTTAGACCTGGAAGCCCTGCTCCAGGATGGCGCCGACCCTGACCTGCTGCCCAACGCACCGCCGTTTATCTGGCGGCCGCAAATCAGTCAACGCTTCGACAGCATGGCCAACGGGCCAGAGGGCGAAAGAGCCGAGGCGCGCGGGGTGGGGTTGCGCTGGGTCGGCCTGGGCGCATGGCGCACCCCGGTAGATCACATTATCGAGGAACACGAAGAAGCCTGGCAATTGAGTATGCGCAACCTGCTACGCGCCAACCCGGTGGTCTTGCGCCAAATCGCCCATCGGCGCTACCTCTCCGCTTTTGGTGAATTTGTGCGTGAATTGCTGGCCGAAGCCTATCGCTACGAAACCGCTCCCCCGCGGCAGCGCCAGATTGCCCTGTTGGCCTATTTCGCTTACCGCTTGAACTTCGCCGTGCAACGGGTTTTCGGCGATTGGGAACAGGCCCCCCCCCGCTGGCAGGAAGCCAGAAATTGCCTCAACTCGGTGAGCAGCCGCGAGGTAGGTCCTATAGACCCTCCGCCGCCTCTCCCTGACCCCAACCGATAGTCCGCCGCTAATCTGCAAGGATGGAGGAACCCTTGATTGCCTGGGATGCGCTCGACCCTGACCGCCCGGTTTTGGTGCTGGGCAGCGCCGCGGCCGACACCATCGCCTACCCGCAAACGCCGGTGGAAGAGGGGGCTGCCAGCCCCGCGCACATGCGCACGGCCAGCGGCGGCGTAGCCCGCAACATCGCCGAGACCTTAGCCCGCTTGGAGCAGCCGGTGAGCTTCATCTCCGCAGTAGGGTGCGATGCCACGGGCGACCGCCTGCTGGCCGAGTTGGAAGCCTTAGGCGTGGACGTAAGCGGCGTCATCCGCACCGAACACGCGCCCACCGGACGCTACGTAGCCGTGCTGCGTGAGACCGGAGGGCTGCACTTTGGCCTTTACGACATGCGGGCCAGCGAAACCCTCACCCCCGCCCACCTGCGCGACCACGCGCACCTCTTTGCCCAGGCCTCGGTGCTGGTCATGGACGCCAACCTGCCCAAAGCCACGCTGCGCACCGCCTTTGCCCTGGCGCGGCAAGCGGGCATCCCGGTGGCGGCAGACCCCACTTCCCCGCTGCTGGCCCCTCGGCTGCAACGCTACCTGCCCCGCTTGGCGCTGATTACCCCCAACCACCACGAAGCCGCTGCCCTGTTGGGCCGCCCTCTCGAACCCCGCCCCTTCGAAGAAGTGCTGCGCGCGGCGCGGCAACTGGTGGCCCGGGGGGTCGGCATGGCGGTCATCACCCTGGCCGAATTCGGCCTTTGCTACGCCACCGCGGAAACCAGCGGTCACCTCTCAGCCCTGCGCACCGAAATCATCGACCCCACCGGCGCCGGCGACGCATTTACCGCGGTGCTGGTCTACGCCCTGCTGCACGGCTTCCCCGTGGACGACGCCATCAGGTTGGGCATTTCCGCAGCCTCGTTGGCGCTCAACGCACCGGGCAACGTGCCCGCCGACCTTTCGCTGGAACGCCTTTACGACCAACTGGTCGTGTAACCGCCCCCAGGTAACCGCCTTGGGAAAACAGGCCGCGGATGAACGCGGATCATTACGGACAGCCGCGGATTTTTGGGTGCCAAGGCCACCAAAATGACGCTAAGGCCCCCAAGATGATGCCAACGGCCGCGTGCCGCTTCCTGCTTCTTGTGTTTTCTGTGCCTTCTCTGTGTCTTCTGTGTTTTTCCGTCTGCGACATTGAAATTTCTCTCTTGTTTGCGCTGAACAGTTACCCCCAGGAGGAAACCCGCCTTGTCTGTCCCCTCGCTCCCCCGTGCTTTTCGTGTGGCCCCGCCCGTTGAACGGGCGCTTTCTTTGCACCTGCCGGTGGTCGCGCTGGAATCCACTGTCATCACCCACGGCCTGCCGCAGCCGCAAAACCTGACCTTGGCCTACGACATGGAAGCCGAGGTGCAAAATCACGGCGCACTTCCGGCCACAGTGGGCGTGTTGCGGGGGCAAATCATCGTCGGCCTGAGCGAAGCCGAAATCGAGGAACTGGCCTCTGCCGCGCAACCGCGCAAGATCAGCACCCGTGACTTCGGCCCGGCCATCGCCCAGCGCGCCAGCGGCGGCACCACCGTGGCCGGGACGCTGCTGGCCGCTCACCGTGCCGGCATCCGGGTCTTTGCCACCGGCGGCATCGGCGGCGTGCACCGCTGGCCGCCCTACGATGTTTCGGCCGACCTGCCCGCGCTGGCGCGGTACCCGCTGGTGGTGGTCTGTGCGGGCGCCAAAGCCATCTTAGACTTGCCGGCGACGTTGGAAATGTTAGAAACCTTGGCCGTGCCGGTGGTCGGGTATCAGACCGACCAGTTCCCCGCTTTTTACTCGCGTGAAAGCGGGTTGACCACGCCCCACCGCGCGGAAAGCCCGCAAGAAGTGGCGGCCATTGCCCAGGCGCACTGGGCGCAAGGGCTGGAAAGTGCGGTGCTGGTGGTGGTGCCGCCGCCGCCAGAAGCCGCGCTGCCGCGGGAAAAAGTCGAAGCCGCCATTGCCGAGGCGCTGCGCGCAGCCCAGGCGCAGGGCGTCCGCGGCCAGGCCAGCACCCCCTTCCTGCTGGAACAGGTGAGCAAACTCACCCACCGAGCCAGCCTGAAAACCAACCTGGCGCTGCTGAAAAACAATGCCGCGGTCGCCGCCCAAATCGCTCGTGCGCTCTCGCCCATGGGGCGCCGCTATCGTCAGGTATAGCCCCCTTTTCCCTCCATGTCGTAACTGTTCAGCCTCGGCAAGAGGAGAAACCACAGATTACGCAGATTTCACAGATTGGCACAGATTGGGCGAAAAAACTAAAAAGCGCAACGCGCTTTGCGTTATTTGGCGACCTGAAAAGCCGCATCCCGCATCCCGCATCCCGCATCCCGTTTTCTGTGTTTTACAAACATGACCCTCCCATCGCTGTTGACCGTAGCACTAGCCCAAATGCAAGTAGGCGCCGCCCCGGAAGAAAACTTCCGCCGCGCGGCCGAAGCCGTAGCCCAGGCCGCAGCCCAGCACGCCGACCTGGTGCTCTTGCCCGAACTTTGGCCGTGCGAACACGCGCTGGCGCGGCCGCAAGCCTGCGCCGACCCTGCAGGCCAGGGCTTCTTCGCGAGGATGCAGGCGCTGGCCCAGGCCTACCGGGTGGCGGTGGGCGGCTCGCACCTGGAGCGCGACGGCGACCGCTTTTACAACACCTTCACCCTCTACGCGCCCGACGGCCGCCTGTGGGGCGCGTATCGCAAAATCCACCGCTTTTTGCCCATGGGCGAAGACATCCTCACGCCCGGCGAAGCGGTGCGCCTGGCCGCCACCCCGTGGGGGGAGGTCGGGCTGGCGGTATGCTATGACTTGCGCTTCCCGGAGATCTTCCGGCTGCAGGTAGTGGCAGGCGCGCGGCTGCTGTTGGTGGTCGCGGCCTGGCCTGAGGCGCGGATTCGCCATTGGGACGCGCTGCTCCCCGCCCGCGCCATCGAAAACCAGGCCTTCGTGGCCGCGGTGAACCGCGCCGGCGGGCAGGGAACCGCGCCCTTCGGCGGGCACAGCAGCGTGCTTTCCCCCCAGGGCGAGATCCTCGCCCGCGCCGGCAGCCAGGAAACCTTGCTCCTGGCCACCCTCGACCTGGCGCAGGCCGACGCTTACCGCCGCGCCTTCCCCGCGCTGGAGCACCGTTCCCCGGAAGCCTACCACCTGGGGGGCGAGCCGTGAGCCTGCGGGAAGACCGCCGCTGGTTTGGGGGGCTGACCTTTGCCGTGCTGCTGGTAGCCGTTTTCCCCTACGCGGTGTTGTGGCTCAAGGCGGGAAAGCATTTCGTCTTCAGCGGGCTGGTTTATTTGCCTTACGATGGCTACGCCTATCTCGCCAAAATGCGGGAAGGCTGGCTGGGCGCGTGGCGCTTTACACTCGCTTACACGCCGCATCCGGGGCGGGGGGCGTATCTCTATCTCTTCCACATCGCGTTGGGGCATCTAACGCGCTTCTTGGGGCTTTCGCTGCCGCTGACCTACAACCTGGCGCGGCTGGCCGGTGATGTGGCGGTGGTGTGGGCTTTGGGCCGCTTTTTCGGGGCGCTCTTCCCCCGCGACGCGTTCACCCGCCGTTTTGCGTGGGCGGCTTCGCTGTTTGGCCTGGGCATGGGCTGGGCGGTGTTGCCGTGGGCGCAGGCCGTTCTGCCGATGGATTTTTGGGTTTCCGAGGTCTACCCGCTGCTGACCGTGCTCACCAACGCACACTTCCCCTGGGCGTTGGCGTTGTTTTTGGCGCTCGTTCGCCCTGCTGCGCCCCGCTGGTGGAACGCGCTTGCCGCTTTCGGCCTGGCGCTGCTCTCGCCCTTCGGCGTTGTGCTGGCAGGCTTTCTGCTTGCCTTGCAATTTGGGGTCGAATACACCTTTCCCAAAACGGCGGAACATAACCGCTCTTCGCAAATCGTAAATCGCACATCGCTTTGCCTGCGCTTGCCCTTTCCCCCGGCGGCTTCTGAAGCCTTGTGCCGCGGGCTGCTGGTCGCGCTTGGTGGCGCGCCCTACGCGGCTTACGCTTACTGGGCCACGCACCGCGACCCCGTGCTGGCCGGCTGGACGGCGCAGAACCGCACGCCGCTGCTGCCATGGTGGAACATGCTCTTTGCGCTGCTGCCGTGGGCGGTGTTGGCGCTGTGGGCGGCGCGAAAACCTCATCCCGCGCGGCGACCGCTGGCGCTGTGGGTGGCGGCGGCCCTGCTGTTGGCGGCGCTGCCCACCGCGTTGCCGCGCCGCTTTTTAATGGGCCTGTTCGTGCCCCTGGTGGGGCTGACAGCGCTGGCCTGGCGTGAGGCGTTCCACCGGCATTTGTTGGGGAAACTCGTGCCTCTGATGGCCGCGCCTTCGGTAGTGCTGGTGGTCGCCGCGCCGGCCGTGCTCTACCAACCCGCCACGCCTCAAAGCCGTGTCTCGCTGCTATATCTGACCCGCGGCGAAGCCGAGGCCATGGCCTGGCTGCGTGAGCACACACCGCCCCAAGCCGTGGTGTTAGCAGCGCCCGACACCGGGGCAATCATCCCCGCGTGGAGCGGGCGGCGGGTGCTTTACGGCCACCCCATGGAAACCCTCGACGGCCCCCGCTATCGGGAACTGGTGGGCGATTTCTTCCGCCGCTGCCTGAAGGGCAACGCGGCGTGGGCATTTTTACGGAGCGAAGGGGTAGATTACATCTTCGTCGGCCCCCGGGAACGGGAATTGGGCGGCCTGCCCATCTACCTACCGCCGGAAACCGTCGTCGCCCGCTTCGAGGGTGTGACGATCTATATGGTTGCAGGCGCTACCGCAACGCTTACGAACATTAGAGAGCACAAGTAAACACGCGGGGAAAAATTAGCGAAGAGGCGGGCATACCGTTAACACCACTTTGATTGGAGGTAGCCTGCTTGGGCTATAATCGGGAGCATGAAGGCTTACCTGCACACCCGACGCTGGCCTCTGGCCTATGGTGCGCTACTGGCGCTGCTCACGCTGCTGCCCTATGCTGTGGCGTGGCAGGCGCAGGGCGAGGCATGGCGCTTTAGTGGCTTCCTCATCGGCGTGGAAGACGGCAATTCTTACATCGCCAAAATGCTTCTGGGCGCCAACGGCCTGTGGCTTTTCCGCCCGCCTTATACTACCTGGCAGGTGGCGCCGTTGCCGGTGTTTTTGCCCTACATCTGGCTGGGCAAACTGGCGGCGGGAGCGGCGCTGCATTTGCAACTGGCGATGCTGTATCACCTCGCGCGGGCGTTGGCGGTGGCGTTAGGGGCGTTGGCGACCTATGATTTCGTTGCCCTTTTCGTGGAAGCCGAAACCGACCGCCGCTGGGTCACAGTGCTGGCCACCGCAGGCGGCGGGCTGGGCGTGTGGGCAGTACTGACCGGCGCAAAGACAGGCTGGGGCGGCGCGTTATGCTGCTATTCCCCTGAAGCGTTTGGCTTTCTGGCGGAAATTTTCCTCCTGCACGTGACCTTGGCGCACGGGATCATGCTGTGGCTGCTGCGGGCGCTGTGGCTGGAAAACCTCTCATGCAGGGGTGGTATGGCAGGGTTGGCGCTACTGGCGCTTTTTCAGCCGCTCTCGCTGGGCGTTTTCCTCGCAGTATGGGGCGTGATGTTTGGTTGGCGCACGGTGCTGCGCCGCCGTATTTACATAGGGGGGATGGTTTGGCCCGCCGCGGCGGTGTTGGTTGCTGGGTTTTATGCCCTTTTGCCTGTGCTGCATCCTTATGCTCACGTGTGGGCCCAGCAAAACATCGTAACGCCTATTTCGGTATGGCATTACATTTGGGCTTACGCCTGGCTGTGGCCGCTGGCAGTATGGGGAGGTGTGGCGGTTTGGCACCGCGGGCAGCGGGAAACCGCCTGGGTGGCGGTGTGGGCGCTGTTTTTCCCCGCGTTTGCGTATTTGCCCATCACCAACGCCCGCCGGTTGGTAGATGGCGGCTGGCTGGCACTGTTGATTGCCGCCGCGTGGGGCTTGCGTGCCCTGCCGCCGCGCTGGGCGCGAGGCTTGAAATATGCCGTGGGCGGGCTGGCGTTGGTGCCCTTTGAGGTAATGCTCGCTATGCTCACCCGGACGGCGTTGCAACCCCGCCCGCCGGTTTTCCTCCCCCGCGAAGAAGCCGCCGCGTTCCAAGCATTGACCGCGCAGGCGGCTTCCGGCGATGGCGTCTTAGCCGCCTACGCCACGGGCAACGCCTTGCCCGCCTGGGCGCCGGTGCGGGTGATTGCCGGGCTGGGGCCTGAAAGCCCCCATGTGGAAACGCAAAAGACGGCTTTGCGCCAGTTTTTTGAGCCCGCCACCACCGACGCCTGGCGGCTGGATTTCCTGCGCGCCAACCGCCTGCGATGGGTGTTCTGGGGGCCGGATGAGCGGCAGTTGGGGGCGTGGTCGCCCGACGAGGCCGCTTTCCTGTGTGCCCGCTACCGCGAGGGAGCATATACTTTTTACGAGGTATGCCCATGAAGGCTAATCAGGGCTGGCAAAACCGGTGGAAGCGCCGTCTGACGCCGCGCCTGCTGCTGTGGCTGGCACCGCTGGCGCTGCTTTCCCCCGCGCTGCGCCCAGGCTACGCGCTTTTTTGGGGCACACCCTCGCTGCAGTTTATCCCGTGGCACTGGTGGGCGTGGCAAACGCTGCTGCATGGGCACCTGCCGCTGTGGAATCCGTTGCTGGGCGGCGGGGCGCCCCTGCTGGCAAATTACCAGAGTGCGCTGCTCTACCCGCCCAACTGGCTGCTGGCACCCTTTGCTGCCTTTGGCGGGCTGGAAGGCATGGCCTGGGCGCATGGTTTGCTGGCCGCGGCGCACCTGATTTTCGCCGGGCTGGGCATGGCGCGGCTGCTGGACGATTTCGACGCCCCCGAACCCGCGCCCACCGTGGCCGGACTGGCTTACGCGCTTTCGGGGTATCTGGTGGCGCGGTTGGGCTTTTTCAGCATCAATGCCGCCGCGGCGTGGCTGCCGTGGCTGTTGTGGGCTTCCCGCCGGGTGGCACAACAGCCCACCCGACGCCACGCGGCGCTGCTGGGCGGCCTGTGGGGGCTGCAGTTGCTTTCCGGCCATGCCCAAACCGCCTGGTATAGCGGCCTGCTGATGGCATTGTGGGCGTTGTGGTGGCTGCGAAAGCCTTACGGGAAGCGGTTGGCGGCGCTGGCGGGCGCGGCGCTGTTGGGCGTGACGCTGGCCGCGGCGCAGTTACTCCCCACGGCGGTGTATTTGCTGCAATCCCAGCGGGCAGGCGGAGCACCAGCGTGGGCACTGGATTATTCCCTCTGGCCGTGGCATTTCATTACCCTCATCGCGCCCAACGCCTTCGGCACCCCCGCGCACGGCGATTATTGGGGTTTTGGCGCGTTTTGGGAAGACGCGATGTACGTGGGCGTGCTACCGCTTTTGCTGGCGCTGTATGCCCTGCGCCGCGGGAAGCCGCGGCGGGCGGTTTCCTGGGCGTTGGTGGTGCTGGTTTTGGGCTTTGTGCTCGCGTTAGGCAAGCATATGCCGGTGTTCATGTGGCTGTACGCCCATGTGCCCACTTTCAACGCTTTCAAAGCCCCTGCCCGCTGGCTGCTGTGGGTTGAAGTGGCGCTGCCGTTCCTCTCGGGGCTGGGTGTGGCCGCGTGGCGGCGCCCCGAAGGGCGGTCGCTTTACTGGACACGCCTTGGCATAGCAGGTGCTTTCGCCGTAGCGGTGGGTGCCGGGCTGGCGTGGCATTTCGCTGGCGATGTCAAGCCTACCATGGTGCGCTCGCTGGCCTTGGGCGGCTTTTGGGCTTTGGGCGCAGGCGCTTTGGCGCTGACCAATCCGCGGGGGGCGAAAAATCCTGCCCCGCTCTGGGAACGCGGCTGGGGCTGGGCGGTGGCCCTGTGGGTGGCGCTGGATCTGCTGGTGGTGGGCTGGGGGCTGAATCCGGCTCTGCCCGCGGCGGAAGTGTATGGCACGACGCCGCAGCAGGTAGCCCAGGCCGCGGCGCAGGCGGGTGAGGGGCGGGTGTATTTGCCCCTTGATGTGGTTGATGCAGTGGAATTCGGGCATTATTTCCGCTTCAAGAGTTTCTTGCCCCCTGCTGATGGCTGGGGCGGCTTGCGGGCTTCCATGCTGCCCAATTTGACCCTTCTTGACGGCGTCGCCACAGCAAACAATTTCGACCCCCTGCTACCGAGGAGGATGGACAGGTACGAACGCGGCACCAGCGCCCAACCGTCGCCGGTGCGCGAGCGTTTGTGGGCGCGCTGGGGTATACGGGTGGTGGTGCAAACAGCAGATGAGCCGCCGTATCGCGAGACGTTGCGGCCGTTGGCGGTTTCCGAGCCGCTGGTGCGCTGGGTGCCGCGGGCGATATGGGTAACCGACGGCGAAGCGGCTTGGGGCGAAGTGACACGGCGGGCGCGGGAAGGCGGTGCGGCATGGCAATGCACGGTAGTGTTAGAAGGCAAGCCTCAGCCGAACATACCGGCGTGCAGCGCCACATGGTCGGTTACCGCGGAGAAACGCACGCCCAACCGCGAGGTGTGGCACGTCCATGCGCCGCAGGATGGCGGTTTTGTGGTGTTTTCCGAGGTGTGGTATCCGGGCTGGGAAGCGTTCGTAGACGGCAAGCCAACGCGCCTTTACCGCGCCGATTATCTTTTCCGCGCGGTGGCCGTGCCCGCGGGCGAGCATCGCGTCATAATGCGCTACCGTCCGCGAGCATTTTATGCAGGATTGCTTCTCAGTCTGTTGGCCTTAGGCGCTTTGGTAGCCCTCATGTATAGGGCAGGGCCAACATTTACCCCAACAGCCAAAACACGTTGAGGGCCAAAGCGATGGGGGTAAGGCGGCGCAGCGCGGCCCGGTGGCGGTGAGTGAGCGCGAAGAGCACAAACGCCAGTTGCAGGCCGGTGCCGACCCGCAAGAGGCCCGCCGGCTCGCGGAACGTGCTCAGCGGCAAGAACAGCACGGGCAGAGCGTTGACGAGGAACAGCACCGCTTCCAGGCTCAGGCCAGATGGCTTCCACGAGGCCAAACTCCAGGGCAGGGCTAACACGGCCGGCACCCACACCGGCGCAAAAAGCAGTGCGTCGATAGCCAACAAAAGGGGGCTGTAGAGGCCAATTTCTATCAGCCCGGCCAGAGGCAACCAGGCCCACCCAGTCGCCCCCGCGCCGCCGCTGCCTACACCAGGGCGCCCAAACCAGTGCCAGAGCAACCCTTGCCAGCCCAAGAAAACCACCACGGGCAGCCCCAGCCAGAGGGCCTGGTCGCGCCGCCGTTGCCAAAGCGCCCAAAGCCCATGGCCGACCACGAAAACCAGGGCGACCTCTTTGGCCAAAACGGCTAAGGTGTAGGCCAAAGCCATGGCGGCCGGGCGTTCGCGTTCCGCAGCCACCAACGCCACGATCACCCACGCGTAGGTGAGCGGTTCGGGTAACCCGGCCAAAAAAGCCGCCACCAACCCCGGCCAAAGCCCGTAGCCCGTGAGCGCCCACCAGGGGCTGTGCCCTCGCCGCTGCAGCCAACCCGCCAGCAGCCCTACGGCTATCAGGTGGCTCAGGGCGTCCCAGGCATAAATCGCCCATGGCAGGCAAGCCCCCTTCCCCCCGCACGCCAGGCGGCTGAGCAAAGGCAACGAAATGCGCTGATACCGATACGCTGGCACGTCTAATCGCGGCGCGACCTGCGCAGGCCGCAGTTCTTGGGCGATGTAATATACGAATTGGCCGTCGTAAGGGTAGGTCGAGACCGAGGCCACATGCAGCCCGCGCAGGGGGTCACCGTGGTAAATTCCCCACAGATACCAGGTAAAAAAAAGCGCCCACACCGCCGCAACGCCGACGACCACCGGCACGATAGGGCGCAGCGAAGTGAGCGTAGGCCAACGGCGGTTCATGGCCTTACCGCGCAGCCAGGTGTGTTTCGACCCGCTGCAGCGCCTCACGGGCCGCGGCCTTGGTGGCCTCACGCTTGCTGGGGCCGCTGCCCCGGCCCCACGGCTCGCCGTTGAGCAGCACCTCAACGGTGAATTCCCGCTGGTGCTCCGGGCCTTCGACGTGCACCGTGCGGTAAACCGGCGCGCCGTACCCCTGGCCTTGAGCCCAGGCTTGCAAGCGGCTCTTGGGGTCTTCGTCCAAATGCTCGCTGAGGATGTGCTCTACGGTTGCGGGGAGCAAGGGCAACACAAAGGCGCGCACGGCCTCCAGCCCCTGATCCAGATAAAGCGCCCCCACCAGGGCCTCGAAAGTCGCGGAAAGCAACGTGTCGCGGTAGCGGCCATCGTTGCTCTCCGCGCCCCGACCCAAAAGCAGCGCCCGTTGCAGGCCCACCGCGCGGGCAAACTCACCCAGTTGCTCCCGGCAAACTAGGGCGGCGCGCAGGCGGGTCAGGTCGCCTTCCCGCATTTCGGGGAAACGATGGTACAGCCATTCCCCGACGACGAAATCCAAAATCGCGTCGCCCAAAAATTCCAGGCGCTCGTTGTCTTCCAGCGCCTCGGGGTGCTCGTTCAGGTAAGAAGTGTGGGTCAGCGCCCGCATGAGCAGGCGCCAATCACGGAACGACAAACCCAGACGCCGGGCAAACTGTTGGGGCGTTTCGGTGTTCATGCTCGGCTCGCTCAGGGGGAAGGGGGCTCACTGGTAAGCGCGCAGCACCAAAATCGCATTGTGGCCGCCAAAGCCAAAGGCATTGCTCACCGCCACCCGCACCGGCCATTCGCGCGCTTCGTTGGGAATGTAATCCAGGTCGCATTCGGGGTCGGGGGTCTGATAATGGATGGTCGGCGGCACCACGCCATGGCGGATAGCCTGCACGCAGAAAATGGCTTCCAACGCGCCGGTGGAGCCCATCATGTGGCCGGTCATCGATTTGGTCGAAGAGATGGGGATGTGGTATGCCCGCGGGCCAAACGCCCGTTTGATGGCCTTGGTCTCGGCCTGGTCATTGAGTTGGGTCGCGGTGCCATGGGCGTTGATGTAATCCACCTCGTCGGGGGAAACGCCGGCGGTCTGCAAGGCCAGCAGAATAGCCTGAGCGCCGTGGGCGCCTTCGGGGTGCGGCGCGGTGACGTGAAAAGCGTCAGCCGTGGCGCCATAAGCCGCGAGTTCGGCTAAAATTTCAGCCCCGCGGGCCCGCGCGTGCCTTTCACTTTCCAAGACCAAAATGCCCGCGCCTTCGCCCATCACCAGGCCATCGCGGTTTTTGTCGAAAGGCTGGGGGGTCATGCTCCAGTCGTCGTTGCGACGCGAGAGCGCGCCCAGGCGGTCGAACGCGCCCACGCCGGTAAACGTCACCGTGGCCTCGCTGCCGCCGGTGATGGCCACGTCGACCATGCCGGAACGCACCATGTTCCAAGCCACGCCGATGGCATCGTTGCCCGACGCACAGGCCGAAACCGTAGAGAACGAAGGGCCCCAGAAGCCGTAGTGCATGGCAATCAGCGACGCAGCGCCGTTCGCCATCATCATGGGAATGACGAAAGGGCTGATGCGCGAGGGGTCGCGCTCGACGGCAATGATAACGTTTTCTTCCAGTTTTTCGAGGCCGCCGATGGCCGAAGCCACGATGATGGCAATCCGGTAGGGGTCTTCTTTCTCCACCTGCAGCCCGGCCTGGGCGATGGCCTCGTGAGCGGCAACCAGCGCCAATTGCTCGAAGCGGCTCATACGCCGCGCCTCTTTGCGGTTGATGACCGTGGTGGGGTCGAAGTTCTTGACCTCCGCGGCGATGTGCACTTTGAGGCGCTCAGGGTCGAAAAGGGTGATGGGCCCCACGCCCGAGACGCCCGCGGTCGCGGCCTCCCAGGTTTCGGCCACGGTGTGGCCGAGGGGGTTGATGGTGCCCATGCCGGTGATCACAACACGCTCGCTCATGGGGTCGTTTCTCCTTCCGGGGGAATATAGGGGGCTTTGAAACCAATGCCGGTCAACACAGCCACAATGGGGTCGGGCGCACAGTTGGCGATTTGGCGCAGCGCGTCCCACACTAAGGCTGAGGTCGGCTCGACGAAGAACCCGCGGCGGGCTAACGCGTCCCGCGCCGGGAGGATGGCTTCCTCTTCGACTACTAAAAAAGTGCCGTCATAGGCCTCGATGGTGCGAAGCAAAGTATCGCCCCACACAGGCCAGCGGACGCGCACGCCCTCGGCCGCGGTAGGCACCTGGTCGGTCACCCAACCCAGGGCCTCGCGGCCGCCGCGCGCCACGGCCCACACGGGCGCGCAAGCCAAGGCCTGCACGCCAAACAAGCGCGGCATTTTGGGGAGCACCCCGGCCTTGTGCAAAGCCAAAAAGCCGCGCGCCATGCCCAAAAGCAGGCCGCCATGGCCTACCGGCGCGACCACCGAGCCGGGCGCGCCCATCTGTTCGTAAATTTCGTAGGCGATGGTGGCGTAGCCGTCCAGCGGCGCGGGCAAAAAGGCATGGCTGGCATAGGGGATGCCCTGCTCCGCGTCGTGCTGCGCGGCCTCGGCCGCGGCCGAGCGGGGCCCTTCGACCGGGATCACTTCAGCCCCGTAAATGCGCATCTGGCCCCGCTTGAGCACCGACGCGTAGGCCGGGGTGTAAATGCGGGCTTGGATGCCGGCGCGCGCGGCATAGGCGGCAAAAGCCGCACCCGCGTTGCCCGAAGAATCTTCCACCGCCCGGGTCACCCCCCGGCTTTTGAGGAAAGAGGCCAGCAGCGCGACCCCACGGTCTTTGTGGGAGCCGGTGGGGTTGGTAAACTCCAGTTTGAAGGCCACGTCGCGGCCAAACACATGGTCAGAAACCAACGCGGTGCGGCCTTCGCCCAAGGTCACCACCGGCGCGCTAGGCGGCAGGGCAAAGGCGTGGCGGAAGCGCCAAATGCCCGGCTGTGAATCGTCTACGGCCTGGGGGTCGAAAGCAGGCATTTCGGCGCGGTCGAACACGCCGCCGCAACGGGGGCAGCGGTGAGGCAGCCCTTCTTCGGGGTAGGGCGCGCCGCAAGAAGAACAACGCCAGAGCGAACGCATGTTCACCTCGTGGGGGAAGGGGGTTCATCTGCAGGGGTGGGGCGGTAATGCCCGGTGACCCAAGCCGAGCCATCGGGGCCCACTTCTTTCTTCCACACGGGCACGATTTCTTTCAGGCGGTCGATGCCATAGCGTGCAGCCTCGAAGGCACCGTCGTGACGGTGCGGTGCGGCGCAGGCCACCAACGTGGTGGGTGCGCCCACCGTCAGCCGCCCCACGCGCTGCACCAAGGCAACGCCTTCCACCTTGGGCCAGCGGGCCCGAATTTCCGCCGCAATCTGCTGCATTTTGGCCTCGGCCATCGCGGGGTAGGCTTCGTATTCCAGATAGGCCGTGGTCTGCTGGTGGGTCAGCCCCCGCACCACGCCGGTGAAAAAGACCACCGCGCCCGTGGTGGGCTGGGTGATGCTTTGCAGCACCGCGGTGAGGTCGATTTCGTCTTCGGTGAGCAAAATCAGGGTGGGGGGCTCAGGCGCGGCATGGCCGCCGGCAATGGGGTGGAAGAGGGCGATCTCTGCGCCATCGGGCACGATTTCGTCGTCGGTCGCGGTGACCTCGCCGATGGTGGTCACAATACCCTGGAAGGATTTTTCCAGGTCGGGGTAACGCTGCAGCAGCCGCTGCTTCAATTCCCCAACGGTGGTGCCTGCGGGGATTTCCAAAGTGATGCGGGGCGTGCCGGTAATCTGGCGCAAAGAGGCAAAGAAGATGACGGTGACTTGAGGCATGGCGTGCTCCGCGAGGGGTTAGCCGCCGCTCACAGGGGGAAAGGCGGCGATTTCGTCGTCTGGCGTGAGGGGGGTATCGTCGGTGGTGAAGGCGTGGTTGACCGCGACAATGGCCGCGGGCATGTAGTCGGCCAACGCGGGGTATTTTTGCACCAACGCGGCGCGCAACTGGCCTACCGTGGCTGCGGGGGGCAGTTCCACCGTGGCGGTCGCGGTGTTGGCCAGGTCGCGCAGGGTGGCGAAGAGGAGGACGCGGTAAGGAGCCATGGTCATTCGTTGATCACGTCGCCGCTTTGGCCGCCGTGTTTGCGCACCAAGCGGATGTTGGTGATGCGCATGGTCTTTTCTGCGGCTTTGGCCATGTCGTACACGGTGAGCGCGGCTACCGACACCGCGGTCAGGGCTTCCATTTCCACACCGGTTTTAGCCACGGTACGCACCGTGGCCGTAATTTCCACACCGGGCAAGTCGGGGCGCAGGGCGATCTCTACCGTGGCCTGGGTGATGGGCAAGGGGTGGCAAAGGGGGATCAGGTCGCTGGTGCGCTTGGCCGCCATCACCCCGGCAATTTCGGCGACGGCTAAAACATCACCCTTTTTTAGCGCGCCCTGCTGGATGAGTGCGAGGGTTTCCGGCCGCATGTGCACTTCGCCCTTGGCCACGGCCACCCGTTCGGTATCAGGCTTGTGGCCGACGTGCACCATGCGCGCCCGGCCTTGCGCGTCCAAATGCGAGAGGGAAGGGGAAGAAGAAGTCATGCCGAAATTATAACGTAAGGCGGAAGGAGTGACGAATTGCAAGTTGCGGTCACTGTTCAGCCTTGGCGAGGAGGAACCGCAGATGACGCAGATTTCACAGATGAGCACAGATTGAGCAAAAAACACAAAATCCGTAATTACCTACCCAGAAGCGCTGCAGTGGCTTTTCGCCCTCACCTTACCCCCGCTGCGCGCCCCCTCTCCTCTCCCATTGGGAGAGGAGAGGGGGCTGAGCCACTACCCTGAGCGAAGTCGAAGGGGCCGGCTCTGGGGGAGTGGTGAGGGCGAGCAAGGTGTAATGTTGTTTCATGGCATGGCAGAGTTATTGGAATACTGCTTGTCAACCTCGTTTTCGGCGCAGGGCAGGTAGTTACCAAAATCCCCGTAATTACCTACGGGGTGGCAAAACGCCTCTGTCGGCAGTTCTTTGGAGTGCGGCGACGAGTCGCCTGTCCTGAGTGCATCGAAGGGCCGCTTTCCAAAGCGGCGCCCAGGCACTACACTCCAAAAGCGCTGGCAAAGGGAACGGCTCTCCGTGTCCTCTCTGGGTGAGCATTGACAGGCCCGCAGCGCTTCTACAAGGGCGCCCCTCGATCCTCCTTTTCCCCTTCCGTCAAGGCCAGCAAGCAACAAACCACCGCGGGGCAAATCTGCCGCCGCGGTGGCGTCGGTTCCAGCATAAATTTTCTGCCAGGCCTGCGGCCCCCTCCGGCTAAGGCTGCTGCTGAGGTTGCGGCTGAGGCGGCAACTGGGGTTGCTGCATTTGCGAGAAGAGATCGAGGAATTGCTTGACCTCTTGCTGTAACTGGGGCGAGAGGGTAGGCTTGTCAGGTACGAATCGCTTCCAGGTATCGAAAATTTCGATGTCGGCCTCGGCTTTGGCCTGTTTCAGCCATTGCTTGAAGGCGGCTTGCCTGGCCTGCTGGTATTCGTAGTCGGCCAAGGGGCGGTCTTCATGGCCTAACACCTGGATGATGTGCCAGCCAAAACGGGTTTGCACCGGCTCGCTGATTTCGCCGATTTTGAGGCTAAACGCGGCCTTTTCGAAGGGTGCAGCCATCTGACCACGGCCAAACCACCCAACATCGCCGCCTTTGTCTTTGCTGCCGGGGTCTTGGGAGTATTCGGCGGCGAGTTTTTGCCAATCGCCACCGGCGAGCAGTTTTTGGCGCACTTCTTGGGCTGTTTTTTCGTCTTTGACCAGAATGTGCCGTGCCCAAACCTCTTCGCGAGTGCGGGGGGTGTCTTTGGTCACTTGCTCATAAAGTTTTTGCCGATACAATTGGGTACGCACGATCTCCCGCAGCACACGCTCATCCACCTGGGCTAATTCTTGGATGCGACTCAGGTATTGCTGATACGCTTTTTCGAAGGCTTCTTTGGTGTAAGGGGTGGGCGTGGGAGGAACCGCCGTCGGCGAGGCCGCGAGGGTGGCCGTCGGTGAAGCAGCAGCGGTGGGTGTGGCTGTCGGGGTAGCCGTGGGCGGGAGCAAGGCCAATTGGGTGGGCGAAAGCGTCGACGTGGGTATGGGCGGCAGCGTGGCAGTGGGCGTCGGCGTGCCGTCGGGATGATATCCAAAAGATTCTTGCAAAGATTTCTCTACTTCCGCGTCGGTCACGGTGATGCCCATGGCTTTGGCTTTTTGAACGATCAACTTTTCGTCAATGAGAGCGTCGAGGACGTTCTGCCCCAGTTGCTCGGGCGCATCCAATTGCTGCGTGAGGCTCTGGATTTGCTGGGTAAAATAACCGGCGAGCATGGGGTTTTGCATCATGGCCTGAAGGCTGTCGAGCATACGCTCAATCTGCATCACGTCGACCGCCCGTTGGAAACGAACCCGCTGTTGAAATTCGCCCACGGTGATCACCTGCTGATTGACGCGCGCCACCGGCTTGCGTTTGAGCAGTACGGTTTGGTTGAGGATGCCCCAGCCCACGATGCCCAGAACCAGCAAAAGAAAGGCGCCGCCGCCGGCGAGGAGCATCCGTCGCTGACGCTGCATCCGTTTGGATACATAATGGTGTTTACGGCTAAGTTCTGAGGCTTTGGGTTGTTTTTTCCGTTTGGCCATCGATGTTCTCCGGGAGGGTAGGCCAATCAAAATGGCCACAAAATGGCAGACCGTCAGGCGTTCCCCCAACGGTTGCAAAAAGGGCATAGGGAGCGGCTGCCCCTATGCCCAAGGGTACGAGCGGGTGGGGTTCAACGAACCGAAATTTCGGCTACAAAGGGGAGCAGCGCCAAGTGGCGGGCGCGTTTGATGGCCCGCGCCAGTTGGCGTTGATGTTTGGCGCATGTGCCGGTCTGCCGCCGGGGGCGGATTTTGCCGTCTTCAGTAATGTAGCGGCGCAGCAACTCGACTTGCTTGTAATCGATGTGGTCTATTTTTTCGACGCAAAACTGACAAACTTTCGGACGGCTGTAATAGCGTCGGCGTTGGTTGTCGGCCATAGGTCACTCCTTGCAAATCGTGCGGGCGGTTTGCCCGTGCCGGGATTTTAGAAAGGGAATTCCTCTTCGTCAGAGGGCTTGCTTTCCGCAGCGGGGGGCGCTTCGGCCTCGGCCGCGGTGCTGTGGGTGGTTTCGCCGTTGTCGCCTTGTAGGTGGCGGCGGTCGCGGTCGCCCAAAATGATCATTTCGTTGGCCACGATTTCGGTGCGGACATGCTGGTTGCCCTCTTCGTCTTGCCAGCGATGGTTTTTGAGGCGGCCTTCGATGTAAACTTGCTGGCCTTTGTGCAAAAGTTGATTGCAAATTTCAGCCAGATTGCCCCAGGCAACCACGCGGAACCACTCGGTTTCTGTGCGCCGTTCGCCGTTGGAGGTGTTCCAACTACGGCTGGTCGCCACGTTGAAGGTGGTCACCGCTCGCCCCGATGGGGTGTAGCGCATCTCGGGGTCGCGGCCCAAACGACCAATAAGCATGACTTTGTTCAAACCTCGGCTCATCATTCACTCCTTCCCACGCCAGAGACATTTGAGGTTGAAACAGAAGGTGCCCAAGGGCTATTCGTCGAGGCGGGTAACCAAGAAACGCATGATCGGCTCGTGCAGGCGCATGTTGCGTTCTAATTCGGCGACGCTGTTGGGGGGCATGTTGGCTTCGATGAGCACATAGTAGCCTTCACGGCGCTTGCGGATGGCATAAGCCAGCCGGCGTTTCCCCCACGGATCCACTTTGGTGATTTCACCGCCTTGGGCGGTGATCCATCCTTTGACCTTTTCGATGGTGGCCTCTAAGGCGCTTTCGTCCAGGTCGGGATGGGCGATGAAAACGATTTCGTACGGACGCATGGTACCTCCTTTTCCACGGGATTGCCTCCGGCGGAGGGTGCCAGAAGCGGAATTTGGGCGTCGCCCTACGGACGACGCCCAAGTTTAGCACGGAGCCAAAGTTTTGGGAAGGTTTTGAGAAACGGGAAAAATGGCCTGCCGGGGAATGTGGCGCCTGCGGATGGCGGTTGTAGCCGCGGCCGCGGCAGGCCCCCTTAGCGTTCCACTAACGGGTTGGGCACGCCTTTGGGGTTTTCGCGGTAATCGTAAAAGCCGATGCCGCTCTTGCGGCCTAAGTAGCCGGCATCCACCATCTGGCGGAGCAGGTAGGCCGGGCGGTATTTGTCGTCGCCCAGGTCGCGCTGGAGCACTTCCATCACATACAACACCACATCCACGCCGATAAGGTCGGCGAGGTAAAGGGGCCCCATGGGGTGGTTCATGCCCAGTTTCATCACGGTGTCGATGGCTTCAATGGAGCCAACGCCCTCTTCCAGCGCGAACACCGCTTCGTTGATCATCGGGCACAAAATGCGGTTGGAGATGAAGCCGGGGCGGTCGTTGGCTTCTACCGGCACTTTGCCCATGGTCTTGGCGACTTCAACCACGGTTTGCGTGGTTTCGTCCGAAGTGGCCAAGCCGCGGATCACCTCCACCAGCCGCATCAGCGGCACCGGGTTCATGAAGTGCATCCCGATGACCTTGTCGGGGCGCTGGGTGACCGAGCCAATTTTGGTGATCGGGATGGATGAAGTGTTGGACGCCAAAATGGCGTCGGGGCGGGTGATGCCGTCCAAGTCGCGGAAAATGTCCAGTTTGATGGAAGGGTTTTCGGTTGCGGCTTCAATCACCAAATCGGCGTCGGCGGCCTCGGTGAGGCTATCGGTGGTGTGGATATTGAGCGCGGCTTCCCGCTGCTCAGGGGTGATTTTGCCTTTTTCCAACAATTTGGCTGTAGATTTGTCAATCGTCTTTTTGGCGCGCTCGATTTGTTCGGGCACCACGTCCATCATCGTGACTTCGTAGCCCGAAACCGCGGCCGTCTGGGCAATGCCGTTGCCCATGGTGCCCGCACCGACGACGAAGATTTTTTTGATCATGGGAACCTCCTTTGTGCATTGCGTTAGGTCGTTGGGTCGTTAGGTCGTTACGACGCAACGACCTAACGAGTTACTACTCCACCATCTCTACCGCCATCCCCACCGCCTCGCCGCCGCCGAGGCAGAGGGCGGCAATGCCGCGCTTCAGCCCCCGCTCCTTCAGGGCGTAAATCAGGGTGGTGAGGATGCGCGCGCCGCTGGCGCCTATCGGGTGGCCGAGGGCAATCGCGCCGCCGTGGACGTTCACCTTCGCCCAATCCCAGCCCATGGGCGCCAGTTCCTTGCCATTGGCAAGCACCTGCGCGGCAAAGGCTTCGTTCAGTTCTATCAAATCCACATCGTCCAGCGTCCAGCCCGCCTTGGCCAGCACTTTGGGGATGGCCTTGGCCGGGGCGGAGAAAATCCACTTAGGCTCCACTGCGGCGTAGCCATAGGCCACGATGCGGGCGAGGGGCTGCGCGCCGATTTCCTCGGCATAGGCAAGGCTGGAGACCACCAGCGCGGCCGCGCCGTCGTTCAGCCCCGGCGAATTGCCCGCGGTGACAACGCCATCGGGCTTGAACGCAGGCCGCAGTTTGGCCAGCGCCTCAAGGGAGGTGTCGCGGCGGGGCGTTTCGTCGGTATCCACCACCGTGACCTTGCCCTTGCGGCCGGGCACTTCCACCGGCACGATTTCGGCCTTGAACTTGCCGGAATCTATGGCCGCGATGGCCTTCATGTGGCTGGCATAGGCAAATTCGTCCAATTCCTGACGGGTAATGCCGAATTGCTCGGCGATGAACTCCGCGCCATCGCCCATGTGCCAGTCTTCAAAGGGGCACCAAAGGCCATCTTTGAGCAGGGCGTCGGTGAGTTGGCCGTGGCCGTAGCGCAATTCGCCGCGCCGCGCCCAAAAGAGGAAGGGCGCGTTGCTCATGCTTTCCATGCCGCCGGCCACGTACAGGCTGGCGTCGCCGGCGCGGACGGCCTGCGCGGCCAGCATCACTGCCTTCAGCCCCGAGCCGCACACCTTGTTGACGGTAAACGCACCCACCGTGGGGGGCAAACCGCCGAAAATCGCGGCCTGCCGCGCCGGGTTTTGCCCTTCGCCCGCGGTGACCACATTACCCATCACCACCTCGTCGATGGCCGCGGGGTCGGGGATGCCCGCGCGGGCAACCGCTTCGCGCACCACCGCCACGCCCAGTCTCACCGCGGGCAGCGGCGCCAGCGCGCCGCGAAAACGCCCCATCGGCGTCCGCACCGCGCTGAGAATGACGGCTTCACGTGCTTTGTCCACGACAACCTCCGTTGAAAAAGATCATCCACCGATTGAAGAAAAAAACCACAGAAGACACAGAAATTCACAGAAAACACAGAAAAAATTCTGGTTACCCGACACAAACTTGAGCAGACTTCTAACTTTTGCCTTTACCCTCACCCCGCCCCCCTTTTATCCCC
>JALUDX010000199.1:0-20098 GCA_027053355.1 Anaerolineales bacterium
CCACCTCCCCCGCCGCCACTGCCACCGCCTGGGCAGTAGCAATAGTTGCCGTTCGAGTCGTCGATACAAGTACAGCCGGAGCCGCATTGAGAGTCAGATTGGCATTCGTCTGCGCATTTGGTACAGCAATATTTGCCCATTTTATGACATTCAGTTTTACAATCATTCTCATTGTCAATTCCTAAATTGTTTATAACATAACAATCACCACCCTGACAATTTTTTCCATTACAACATTCATAAACATAATGTGTACATGCAGAGATATGTGGTATAAAAACTTGTGATTTTGTAAAGAATATAGAAATAACTAAAAATAGTAAAAAATACAATCCAAGTCTTATAGGATTTAGTTTAGGGTATATAGATTGCATATAAAATTATAACATAAGCATTAATGTAAACCTATTGCCATTGCAGTTCCCATTATTCCATCAAAGGCTTTTGTAAGTTGCGCTTTGTCAGTAAAATACATTCCTTTTTCCTGGAATATCTGCTTTATTTGTTGATAATCCTTTGGAACTCCAGGCTTTAAACCTTTTAATTTTTTTAAAGTTGCTCTATCAAAAGTAAATTTACCTACTGATCTAATTGTAGTTTTATATTTAAACGAATCAGGAACTGCATCTGTATTTACTTTATATCTATATATAGTGATGCCTGCATTTGCATTAGGTACCATGTAATATGTATCAAACTCATTTTGAGAATGGCTATTTATAAGACCTAAATATTCATCACCAGAGCTATTCTGTAGACCAGCCAGATCCCCACCTAAGCCTATAAAATCCTTTGTATCTCCAAGTCCTTGCACAACAGTATTTATATGCCCATGTGCATTTTTTTGTATATGCCATACAAATGGCGGGGCTTTGCGGGCAAATGGCACCCCTCCAATTCTCTTTTCCATTATCATAGGCCTTTTTTGTACCACAACCACATGTAATGGCCCAATTAACACTGGCTTTAACTTAGGCCCCCATTCATCATCAGTAATTACAGAAAAGAAACCAGCAGGGAACTTTTTACCTGTTGCATCTTCTAACATTCCCGTTAAAAGATTATCTACAAAATGCTTTGCAAGTTGATTAATATTTGTTGTTCCGGCTCCCTTAAACCGAAAAGTTTTGCCTTTTTTTAAGTTTTCATATTCCTGATCCATTAACTGGTTGAATACCCTATAACTTTCTACAGCACTAACACCTTCCGTAGCCGTTGCCGTTGGGGTTGCAGTTTCAGTGGGGGTTGGCGTGCTGGTTGGTTTTGGGGTTGGTGTGGGGGTTTTGGTAGGGGTTGGCGTTGAGGTTGGTTTTCTAGTTGGTAAAGGTTTTGGAGTTTGTGATACTTGTACAACAGTAGGGGTTGCCTGTGTCAGGGTTGGTGTTGTAGGCACCCGGGCTGTTGGTAATTTGTGCACTTCAAAATTACTATGTATTATTTCTTCGGCACGTTGGCCCATTTGTATAAACCAATCTTTTGTTGCATTTACTCCGTCTTTGAATGTACAGCCGGCAATAAGGCTGGCAAATGTTCCCAAAAACACAAGACTCCTTGTGGCCAGAAAAAGTCTGTGCCCGGCGCGGGAAAAGGCAAGGGCAATGGTCTCAGTTTTTTCTTGAGTTTTTTCGCGCATTTGGGACCACCTTTGTGGGAGAAACGCGGGGGTAAAAGGCTAAAAAAGTCATCTATAGGGGCGAGGCTATATCTTCTCCCCAGCGTTCGCGTTACAAATTCTGCGTCTATATTATACCAAATCGTAACTATCCAGTCTGTGGAAAACAGCCCGCGGATGATGGCAGATAGACACGCATTTTGGGCGCCGAGGTCGCCAAGATGACGCCAACGGCCGCCTCCCGTTTCCCGCCTCCCTAATTTTCTGTGTCTTTTGTGGTTTTCTGGCTGCGTCACCCGAGTGTCTTTTCGAGGCTAAACAGTAACGAAATCCTCAATCCCTCTCGTCAGTAGACCTCGAAACGTTCTTCCACCACCCAGCCTTCAGGCCAATGGGTTTCGAGCCAGCCGCGCAGGCCCTGCAGCGCGCGTTGCACGTAAACCGCATCGGTGCCCACCCAGGCGCAGGCGATCACCGCGTCTTGCCAGGCATCTTGGGCTGCCACCTCGGCGACCGAAGCGTTGAACTCGCGCCGCAATCGGCTCAAAAGCGGGCGCAAACGGCGACGTTTTTCCTTCAAAGAGCCACAGCCGGGCAACCGCAGCCAAAGGGTCAGCACGCCCACGCGTAGGCTCGGTTTCTCAAGCACCGCGCTTCCTTTGTCGCCAAGCCGCATACCGGGAAGCCAGCACCACCCAATAAGGCGCGCGGCGCGGCCGCAAGTGCGCCTGCCGCAAGGCCGCGCGCAGCCCTGCCGCGTGGCCGAAGGGAGGCAGCACGGTCGCGGTGCGGCCGATTTCCCACGCGGTGTGGGCGTCAGAGCCGGCCAGGGCAGGCAGTCCCCTTTCCTGCGCAAAGGCCAAGGCTTGCTGGTTCGCGCGGGCCGAAAAACAGCGGGCGTTGAAGCCTTCGAGCGCGTCCACCAGGGGGGCGATGCGGCGCAGCGCAGCGGGCTGCCAGTGCCCTTTGCGGCGGGTGTCGAAAGGGTGCGCCACCGCCACCACCGCGCCCTGGCCGCGTGCGCGGGCAATCGTCTCTTCAGGTGAAAGCCCCGGCGGGATGGTCTCGCGGAGAAAGTAGCACAGCAATTCCCCCTCGGTGGTCATCACCTCTTCGCCCACGATCACAAAGTCTGGCGCCAGCCGGGCGGCGGCCAGGGCGCCGGCAATGGTGTTGTGGTCGGTAATCACCAGGCGGCTTAGCCCCCGCGCCCGCGCCGCGGCCAACGCCGCAGCCGGCGACGTCAGACAGTCGGGCGAAGCCGAAGTATGCACATGAAAGTCAATCAAGAACACGGCCGCATCTTTAGCCCGGGACGAAAGTAGGATAGGCGTAAAGGGGTTCGTAAGTGCAACGGCAACCTCCCAGATGACTGCAACCTTCCACCGGCAGCGCGGGCACCTGGTCTTTCGGGTACGTACCCGCCACGCTCAGACACGCGGGGCACGCATCCGCCGCGACCACTACCCGCACGGCCTCGACGCGCGGGTTTTCGCGATACCGACGCAAAGCCACCGCGCGGGTGCTCCATTCCTGCAAATCTGCACCGCAGCGCGCACAATAGCGCGCGGTGTCGGGCGATTCGGCATGACATCGGCTGCAAATCTGCATAACGACGGCCTCCACAAAAGGGATCGAGGGCATTGTACCACAGCACCCGTTCGGCTTCGGGGAAATCGGGCGCAGACGACTTCCAGAATTCCCTCTCTTCCCCAACTCCCTATTTTTTATGAGCGTTTTCTAAGAAATTACCGCCACCTCTTGTCACCGGTCGGGAATGCGGCTACAATAGCGCTGCTCGAAAGACCGCTCACGCCATCAGCCGAAGGAGGTTATCATGGCAAAAACCACATTTGGCGAAGAAATTTACCTGCGCGCCCTGACCGGGGGTATCGTCGGCGCCCAAATGCTCGTCGACTACGCGAAAGTAGCCTTTGTTTCCCCGCGCAACATCATTTGCGCGGCCACCAGCGCCGCGGCCGAAGCCGCTTACATCCGCGAAACCGGCGCTCAGGCCGCGCATTTCATCGCCGAAGCCGGGAACGAAGCCGAAACCGCCCAGGCGCTGGCCGCCTTCCAGCCCGAAGCCATTGTGCTCATGTTCGGCGGCGAAACGCCCATCGAAGAGACCAAGGCCATCTTCCTCGATTTGCTCAAGGCCATCGCGGCCGCGGACATCCCTGCCGACATTGTGCTGCACGTGCGCATTTTCGCTGCCGGTGGGCTGACCGCCGCGCTGCAAGACCAAGCCACCGCTGAGTACTTGCAAAACAGCGAGGTCTTCGTTTACACCGTCGACCTGGATCGCGGCCTGTTCGTTTACAACTTCGTGCTCTTCTCTGAGGAAGGGGTCAGCCTGGAGCCGCTGCTGGCTTTCCCGGTCACGGTGGAACATGCCGACCTACTGAACCGCTCCCTGCGCGACAAAACGCTGCAGTGGGCAGACGCTTAGCCCGACGCCTTCCTTAAACAAACCACCACCCCCGGTTAGCACAGCCGGGGGTGGTTTGCTTTTACGCCGCGGGGGA
The DNA here is from genome assembly GCA_027053355.1 of Anaerolineales bacterium. Taxonomy (GTDB): domain Bacteria; phylum Chloroflexota; class Anaerolineae; order Anaerolineales; family DRMV01; genus DRMV01. The sequence goes on from JALUDX010000199.1 coordinate 4,141, forward strand.
ACGGGGGCGGTCTGCCAGGGTACGCTCATAGGCGCGGAAGGCAGGCGCTTCAAACTTTCATGCGCGGCCGCCACGCCTTGTCGCCCGGACGACGGATCACCAGCACCACCCTGCCCATGATTTCTATGTCCGCGATGTCGTCGATTTCAATGGGCTGCATGGTGGGGTTGGCCGGTTTGAGGACGACTTTTTGCAGGCGATCTTCCTGGTCGTACACAGGTTGGAACTTCTTGAGGGTGCTTTCGTTGGTGCTTTTCAGCCACACGGCGACCAACTCGCCCGGCGCGGCTTCTTTGGTTTCTTGCATGACCACGATATCGCCGTCACCAATAAGCGCGTCGATCATGGAATTGCCCTGCACCTCCAGCGCGTACAGGCGGCTGGTGTCGCTGGGCAGCAAAGCCAGGGGGATTTCCAGCGTATCTTCTGCCGTAAAGCCCTCGGGGAAGGAAGGAATGGGCGCGCTGGCCACGATGCGCCCGGCCAAAGGCAAGGTGGCCATGGGGCGCGTCTCCGCGCTCACCGCAGCAACGGGCGCTTGGTGACGCGCGGTCGCCCGCACCTTGCGCCGTTGAAACGCGGCCAGCGATTCTTCGGTGCCACCGGGAGTCACTTCGCGCGGCCACTTCAACAACCGGATATTGCGCGCGCGACGCTGCCCGCGGCGACCGCCCTCTCGGGCAATGTAGCCCCATTTTTCCAATTGGCGTAGGTGATAATCTACCACCGAGGTAGACGAGGCTTTCACGTATTGTTGAATTTCACGTACAGTTGGCGGGATACCAAAAGTGTCCCACCAATACCGTATGGCCTCTAAAATTTTTTTATCCATTGGGCCAGGAGTGTTACGAGGCTTGCGGGGCATGAGCAACTCCTTTGTTTTTACATAGAAACTTCCACGCGGGTTCGGCAGGACATCTGACTGCCGTTAGGGTCTAAAACAACGGGTCACAACAGCCTGCCCCCATAATATCAGAACATGCGTTCTTTGTCAAGTGAAAAGCCGCCATATTTTCGGGTTGCGGCCGCTTTCTACCGAGTCAGCGACGCCGCACTCGTTTACGGAACTTTTACAAAGCCCAGTCACCCACTGCAGCCGGCTATGTTATAATAGCATCATGCTGAACGCGGCGCGTACCCACCATCACGGCACCACCACTTCCCCCACAGCGGGTGGAGGCTAAGGCCGCGCGTCGCTCAGCAGGCTCTTCGCTCACCACCCCCGCCTATGCCGGGGGTTTTTCGTTTGTAACGGATAAGGCTGAGCAGCGACATTCCCTAAAACGAAAACGAGGCAACCCCAAACATGCGCACCGACATCCGACTTTCTTTGCCCTCCAAAGGCAGGCTGGCCGAGCAGGCACTCCGCTTCCTGGCCGAGGCCGGCCTGCGAGTAGACAAAACCAACCCCCGCCAATACAGCGCCCGCATCCCTGCCCTGCCGGGGCTGACCGTGCTCTTCCAGCGCGCTGGCGACATCGTGGTCAGCGTGCGCGACGGCAGCGTGGATTTCGGGGTCACCGGCCTGGATCTGGTGGCAGAAAAGCGCGGCGAGAACGGGCAGGTGCTGGTGCTCCACGACGCCTTGGGTTTTGGGCACAGCACCCTCACCCTGGCCGTGCCCGAGGCCTGGCCCGCGCGCACCGTGGCCGAGTTGAAGACCTACGCCCAGACGTTGGGCCGCCCCTTGCGGGTGGTGACCAAGTTCCCCCGCCTGACCGGCGCGTTTCTCGACCGGCACAGCGTGCCCCACCGCCTGATTGCCGCGGAGGGCACTTTGGAAACCGCCCCAGCCATCGGCTACGCGGACATGATTAGCGACCTGGTCTCCAGCGGCCAGACGCTGCGCGACAACCGCCTGCGCCCCCTGACCGATGGCGCGATTTTGGCCTCCCAGGCCGTGCTCATCGCCAACCGCCAGGCCCTGCGCCGGCGCGCCGAGGTGTTGGAAATGGCGCGGCGTCTGCTGGAATACGTCGAAGCCCACCTCCGCGCGCAGGAAAACCTGCTGGTCATCGCCAACATGCGGGGGGAAAGTACCGAAGCCGTAGTGGAACGTATCTTCAGCCGTCCGACCATCAGCGGCCTGCAGGGGCCCACCATCAGTCCGGTTTTCGTGCGCGAAGGCGAACCCTGGCACGCGGTGACCATCGTGGTGCGCCGCGACCAACTCCCCGCCGCCATCGCCGACCTACGCGCCATCGGCGGCAGCGGCATCATCGTCACCCCGGTGACCTACATCTTCGAAGAAGAGCCCCCGCGGTACAAAGCGATGTTGGAGGCGCTGCACGACGCCGAGACGCCCCCTCAATCGCAAATCCTCAATCGCAAATCTTAAACCGCAATGCGACAAGCGATTTAGGATTTAGGATTTAGGATTTAGGATTTAGGATTTGCGAGGGGTTCGTGAGGAGCGAAGTTATGTTGAAGATCTACGACGTCCCCACCGCCCGCGAGACCATCCTCCAACGCACGCCGCCCGATGAGTTCCCGGTGAGCCAGCGGGTGCTGGAGGGCATCGCCCAGGTGTTCGGCGAGCCGCTCACGCCCGAGGAAGCCGTAGCCCGCATCTTGGCGGATGTGCGCCAGCGCGGCGATCAGGCCCTGGCTGCGTGGACGGCGCGGTTGGATCGCGTCGACCTCGACCGTTTCAGCGTGCCCCGCGAGCGGTGGCAGCAGGCATTGGCCTCCCTCCCCGCGGGGTTGCGCGCCGCGTTAGAGGCCGCGGCCGAGCGGGTGGCCGCGTTTCACCGCCAACAGCCGCTGACTTCGTGGGTGAGCCAGGCCATGGGCGGCACCATGGGGCAACTCATCCGCCCCATCCCGCGAGTAGGGCTCTACGTGCCCGGCGGCACCGCGCCCCTGCCCTCCACGGTGCTCATGAGCGCCATCCCCGCGCGGGTGGCCGGGGTGCCGGAAGTAGTCGTGGTGACCCCGCCCAACCGTCACAACCTGCCCGAATTTGGCTATGCGAACCCGGCGGTGTTGGCCGCCTGTGCTATCGCCAACGTGGACGCGGTCTACACCTTAGGCGGTGCGCAGGCCATCGGAGCCTTAGCCTACGGCACCGAGAGCGTCCCCGCGGTGGATAAAATCTTCGGCCCCGGCAACCTGTTCGTCACCTTGGCGAAGCGCCGCGTGTTCGGCGTGGTGGGCATCGACGGCCTGGCCGGGCCCACCGAAACCGTGATCATCGCCGACGACAGCGCCAATCCAGCCTGGGTGGCTGCGGATTTGCTGGCCCAGGCCGAACACGACGTGCTGGCCGCGGCCATCTTGCTCACCCCTTCGCGGAGGCTGGCCCAAGCCGTGCAGGCCGAGGCGCAGCGCCAACTGGCTATGCAAAACCGAGCGGAGGTCATTACCGCCTCCCTCGCCCACCGCAGCGGCATCGTGCTCACTGCCGACCTGGACGAGGCCGTGGCCTGGGCCAACGCCTACGCGCCCGAACACTTGGCCCTCTCGGTACGCGACCCCTGGCGCCTGGCCGAGGGCATCACCAACGCAGGCGGCATCTTCTTGGGCGAGCATTCCTGCGAAGTCCTGGGCGACTACGTGGCCGGGCCCAGCCATGTGATGCCCACGGGCGGCTCAGCCCGGTTTGCCTCTCCCCTCAACGTGTGGGATTTCGTGAAAATCGTCAGCCTGGTGGCGTTGGACGAAGCGAGTGCAGCCCGCTTAGCCCCCACCGCGGCCGTCATCGCCGACGCGGAGGGCCTGGACGCGCACGCGTACGCGGCGAGGGTGCGAGGGAGCGAATAGCGAATAGCGAATAGCGAATAGCGAATAGCGGTTCGGCAGGCAGACGCCTTCAGCGGTTCTCCAAGTTGTACGGCACGCCGAAGAAAGTATCGCTGCCGATGATCCGCTCGATGGCCACCCGCTGACGGTGAGAAAGATACCAAAAAGTCAGGCTGGCATGCCCCGGCGCACACGGCACAATGTCCACCCCAATGGCGCCGCTTTCCAACTCCATCCCGTAGGGATCCAGGGCCTCGATCTGCTGGAGCACATCTTGATGCGCCTGCATCACCCGACGAATCTCGGCCTCCGAGGGCAACTGGTCACAAGGCACATGATGATAGTGGTTATCCAGAACCGTATCGGCCCACCAATCGGCAAACCAATACGGGTGGGTGGCCGTAAAGGCGGCAATGCCTCCCGCAACCACCACCAAGCCCAACAGCAGACCGCTGAGGGCCAGTCCAAGGAGACGTTTTCCTTCCATAGGCACTCCTTTCGGGCTCCGGCTTATACATCTCCGACTCGGTCAGGTGAATGTTCACACACCTGGCTCACGGGAAGTAACGATAGATGTCCTTCCGATGCAGAATACGCACGAAGATTACCACCTCTCCCTCGATGACCAAACCCACCCGCCAGTCTCCCACACGGACGCGATAGTAATTCCGATACCCCTGCAACTTCACAAGCCCACGGATATCCTGTACGGAAGAAGCGTTTTTGGCTTCCTCTATCAACGCACTCACTCCATTCAACACCCCCTTATCGCGCACACGCTTGAGATCCCGGTAGAAACGATGCTCAAAACGCAACTTCATGGCTCTGAAGCATTTGAGTTCAGAAGCGATTTGATTTCCTTCTCGTCCACGTAATCCCGCTGGTGCCCCTCGTGAATAGCGCGTCCCAAGGCCATATCTTCAAGCACTTCACGGATTAAAGCATAAAACTCCGAATGCCGCTCTTGAAGCATCTCAGCCAACGCTTCCCGCACCCACGCTTTAACCCGCTGTTCTTCCCGCACAGGCATTTTGCACCTCCGATCGCACAACTTACGGCTACCTGTTTCATTAACATAGATTACGCAGATTTCGCAGAAAAACGCTTATAGTTACTTTCATTATACCTTACCTCATAACGACTTTTCATTTCCGAGGCTTCCACATGCCCCCTCCTCCCCGCCCCCACCTGAACGCCCTGCCGCCCTATCAGCCGGTGCTGCCCTTTGAGGTGCGCGCCGCCCAACTGGGGCGCGCTCCCGAAGCGATCGTCAAACTGGACGCTAACGAGAACCCCTACGGCCCCTCGCCTCTGGCCCGCCGCGCCTTAGCCGACCTGCGCTACGCCCACATCTACCCCGACCCCGAAAGCCGCGCCCTGCGCACCGCCCTGGCCGCCTTCACCCGCGTGCCCGCGGAACACCTGCTGGCCGGGGCCGGCGCGGACGAACTCATCGACCTGCTCATGCGCGTCATGCTGGAGCCGGGCGACGCGGTGCTTACCTGCCCGCCCACCTTTGGCATGTACGCCTTCGACGCCCGGCTCAACGCGGCGCGGGTGGTAAAAGTGCCGCGGCGCGCCAATCGCGAATCGCAATTCGCGACTTCCTTGGACCTCGACGCCATCCGCCGCGCGGCGGCCGAACACCGGCCCAAACTGCTCTTCCTCGCCACACCCAACAACCCCGACGGCTCCCTGCCCTCCCCCGAGGTGCTCGACGCCCTGCTCGACTTACCTACCCTCGTAGTACTCGACGAAGCCTACATTGAATTTGCCGACGACGACTTGGGCCGCTCGGTCAGCCGCATCACCCAGGTGCCCCAACGGGACAACCTGGTGGTGCTGCGCACCTTCAGCAAGTGGGCCGGGCTGGCCGGGCTGCGGGTGGGCTACGGCGCCTTCCCAGCCTGGCTGATGCCCACCTTGTGGAAGGCCAAGCAACCCTACAATGTCAACGTGGCCGCCCAGGAAGCCGCCTGCGCCACCCTGAACGACTTAGACGAGCGCCGCCTGGTCGTCGCCCACCTGCGCCACGAGCGGGAGCGCCTCTTCCACGCTTTGCAAGCCATTCCCTACCTGGAACCCTACGCCAGCCGGGCCAACTTCATCCTCTGCCGGGTGGAAGGCCGCGCTGCCTCGGCCCTGCGCCGGCGCTTAGCCGAGGAACACGGCATCCTGGTTCGCTATTTCGCCACCCCCGGCCTGGAAGACCACATCCGCATCTCCGTCGGCCGGCCCCAGGATACCGACCGGCTCATCACAGCCTTAGAAGCAACCAAGCAACCGCTCCCCAGGTAACGAGGCCCACTATGACTCATCCCCTCATCCTCAAATTCGGCGGCACATCCGTCGGCACGCCCCAAGCCATGCGGCAGGCCGCCGCGGTGGTACGCCGCAGCCGCACAACCCACGGCCCCGTAGTGGTCGTGACTTCCGCCCTCAGCGGCATCACCGACCTGCTGCTCCAAACCACCCGCGACGCGGCGCAAAATGCCCACGGTCAGGCGCGCAACCAGGCTGTAGAGCGCATCTTGGCCGCGCACCAGGCCATCGCGGCAGCCCTGCTTCCCCCCGACGACCGCTCGCCAGCGCTGGACGCAGTACGGCAGCACGTCGAGACCTTCCGCCGCCTGGTGGAGGCCATCGCGGTGCTGGGCGAAGTCACCCCCCGCGCTTGCGACGCGGTGGCCTCGTTGGGCGAGCGGATGAGCGCGCCCTTGCTGGCCGCGGTGCTGGAGGCCCACGGCGTGCCTGCCCAGGCTGTCGACGCGGCAGAAATCATCGTCACCGACGCCACCTTCCAGAGCGCCCAGCCCGACCTGGCCGCATCCACGCCCCGCATCCGCAAGCGGCTGCGCCCCCTGCTGGAGGCCGGCGTCACCCCCGTGGTTACCGGCTTCATCGGCGCGACGTCCGAGGGCATCACCACCACCTTGGGCCGCGGGGGGAGCGATTTCACCGCCGCGCTGCTGGGTGCAGCCTTGGATGCCGCGGAAGTGCACATCTACACCGACGTCGACGGCGTGATGAGCGCCGACCCGCGCATCGTGCCCGAGGCCCGCACCCTGCCCCGCCTTTCGTACCGCGAGGTAGCCGAACTGGCCTACTTCGGCGCCAAGGTGCTGCACCCCAAGACCATCCGGCCGGTGGTCGAGCGCGGCATCCCCCTGCGGGTGCGCAACACTTTCGACCCTGACGGCCCCGACACTTTGATCGTGGCCGAAAGCGAAACCACGCCCGGCACGGGCAAGGCCGTGACCCTGATCCGAGACCTGGCGCTGCTCACTGTCGAAGGCCGGGGGATGTTGGGGGTGCCCGGGGTCGCAGCCCGCACGTTCCAGGCCGTGGCCGATACGGGCACCAGCGTGGTGCTCATCACCCAGGCCTCATCGGAACAAAGCATCACCTTTGCCGTACCTGCGGCAGCGGCCCCCCGCGTGGTCGCCGCGTTGGAAGACGCGTTTGCCGCGGAAATCGCACGCCGCGACATCGACCGCGTGGCGCTGACCCCCAACATCAGCATCGTCACCGTGGTCGGTGCGGGAATGCAGCACACCCACGGCGTGGCCGGGCGGGTGTTTACCGCGTTGGGCGACGTGGGCGTCAACGTGGTCGCCATCGCGCAAGGCTCTTCCGAAGTCGCCATCAGTTTTGCCGTCACCGCCGCGGATGCCGAAAACGCCGTGCGCGCGGTGCATGGGTTGACGAAAGGCGGGGATGTGGTACACTCCAAGTGATCACATCTGTAATCACTTCGGAGGACACGATGAAAACCGTCGGCATCCGCGAACTGAAGCGCCACACCGGGGCCATCCTGCGCCTGGTGCGGGAAGAAGGGCAAAAGGTGCGCATCACCTACCGCGGTCGGATGGTGGCCCTCATTGTGCCGGTTTCCCCCGACGGGGAGGCCGACGAAAGCGCCTGGGAAACCTTAGACGCCCTGGCCGCCGAAATCGGGAAACGCTGGAGCGGCGCGCAAACCAGCGTGGAGGCCCTGGCCGAGGTACGGCAATGAAAGCCATCGTGGTGGACGCCAGCCTCTGGGTAGCCCGGCTGGTGGAGGGCGACGCCTTTCATGCCCTGAGCCGCGCCTGGCTGGACGAGCAGCGGAGGGACGGAACCACCTTTTTGGCCCCGACGCTGCTGCTGGTCGAGGTGGCCGCGGCCATTTCCCGCCGCACGGGGCAGCCGAACCTGACGAAACGGGCGACCCAAGCGCTGCAACGCCTGCCCCACCTGCGTTTGGTTGCTATGGACGCGAACCTCGTCCAAAAGGCCGCCGACCTCGCCGCCGACCTGGGTGTGCGTGGCGCCGACGCCTTCTACATCGCCACGGCCCATCAACTCGGCGTGCCCCTCGCCACCCTGGACGCCGACCAGGCCCAACGCGCCGCCCGCCTGCTCCAAGTGCTCCGCCCAAACGCCCCACCGAGCAACTGAGCAACCGGGCATCCCTGCACCGGGCAACCAGCCCACCAAGTAACCAGTCCACCAGCCAACCAGGCAACCAAGCCCCCCGAGGCATCCCATGTCCCCAATCTCCCAATCCCTCAATCCCTCAACTCCCCAAGTCTCCCACGCCCCCATCCCCGTCGCCATCTTGGGCGCCACCGGCACGGTGGGCCAGCGCTTCATCAGCCTGCTCGACGGTCACCCCTGGTTCCGCGTGGTGGCCCTCACCGGCTCGGCGCGCCGCGATGGGCAGCGTTACGGCGAAGCCGTCCACTGGCTGCTCAGCGAGCCCCTGCCCGCCTGGGCCGCGGAAATGCCCTTAGTGCCCACAGCACCCGAAAACCTGAACGGTGCAGCCCTGGCCTTTTCCGCCCTGCCCAGCGATGTGGCCCGCGAAATCGAGCCCCAACTGGCCTCCTGCGGCGTGTGGGTGTGCTCCAACGCCTCGGCCTTCCGCCGCGAGCCCGATGTGCCCATCCTGCTACCCGAAATCAACGCCGACCACATCGCCGTGCTGCGCCAACAGCAGGCCAACCGCGGCTGGAAGGGAGGCATCGTAACCAATTCCAACTGCACCAGCAGCGGCCTGAGCGTGGCCCTCAAAGCCTTAGACGACGCCTTCGGCCTGCGGCAGGTCTTCGCCGTCTCCATGCAGGCCATCTCGGGCGCGGGCTACCCCGGCGTAGCGGCCTTGGACATCGCGGGCAACGTCATCCCCTACATCGGCGGCGAGGAAGCCAAAGTGGAATGGGAGCCGCGCAAAATCCTGGGCGCGGTCACGCCCGAAGGCATCCGGTTGGCCGACTTCCGCATCTCCGCGCACACCAACCGGGTACCGGTGGTGGACGGCCACACCGTGGTAGTTTCCGTGGCGCTGAAACGCCCCCCGGCGGATACCGAAGAGGCCATCCGCGCCTTAGAAGCCTACCAACCCCCGGAAATCGCCCGCGACCTGCCCTCCACGCCCCGGCCGGTGATCGTGGTGCGGCGGGACCCCGACCGCCCGCAGCCCCGCTTAGACGCCTCCACCGGCGGCGGCATGACCACGGTGGTGGGGCGGGTGCGCCCCGACCCCATCTGGGATCTGAAGTTCGTGGTGGTCTCCCACAACACCGTGCGCGGCGCGGCCGGCGGCGCGGTGTACAACGCCGAGGTGCTGGTCATCAGCGGGTTGGTTGCTGCTCCCGCGTGAGAAAGGAGACGCTCCCATGCGCCAGGCCGAAATCCAACGCCAGACTGCTGAAACCCAGGTGCGCGTGACGCTGGCCCTGGACGGCACAGGCCGACACACCGTCGCTACCGGGTTGCCCTTCCTCGACCACATGCTACGCCATCTGGCCGTGCACGGGCTGTTCGACCTCACCGTCGAAGCCCAAGGCGACTTGGATGTGGGCCCCCATCACACCGTGGAGGATGTAGCCCTCACCTTGGGCATGGCCTTCGACCAAGCCTTGGGCGACCGGCGGGGCATCGTCCGCATGGGGCACGCGTACGCGCCCATGGACGAGACCTTAGCCTTCGTAGCTGTGGATCTCTCCGGCCGGCCTTACGCGGTGGTACAGGCCCAATGGCACGGCCCCAGCGTGGGGGACATCCCCAACAGCCTGTGGCCCCACTTTCTGGAATCCTTCGCCGCAACCGCGCGCGGCAACTTGCACGCCCGCGTGCTCTACGGCCGCGACGACCACCACCAGGCCGAGGCCCTATTCAAGGCCCTGGCCCGCGCCCTGGACGCAGCCACCGCGTTAGAACCCCGCCGCGGCAGCCGCATTCCTTCCACCAAGGGGCAACTTTAGGCCGCCCCGCCTGATCAGGAAAAGAGCGGCTGAACGGTTACCGGCCACAACAAAAAACCGCAACGCCCCCCAGCACGGGGCGTTGCGGTGAGGTTTTGGTAAAAAGGCGTCCGCTTGTCGGCGTTATTTCTTGCCGCCCATCATTTGTGCGGCCTGCATCAACGCCTGCATCACCAAGGTAGCCGATTGAGCGCGGTGCGGCGTCTGGCCGACGTTGCTGGCCGCAGCCAGGGCTTCCAACGCGGCCTGGGTCGTGCTCTTGCCACTTTGCGAAGCCTGCATGAAGGCCGAGCCCATGCGCATAATGTCGCCAAGGTCGATGCCATCACTCAGGCCGCCCTGCTGCCCCCCTGCGGCTTGCTGTTGGCCCCCGCCCATCAGTGCGCCCAGTAGCCCGCCCAGCAAATCGCCGCCCGCCGAGCCCGAAGGTGCAGTCTTGTGCTGCGCTTGAGCAGGAGCCTGCTCGCCGCCCATCAGCGCTCCTAACAAGCCACCCAAAGCGTCACCACTGCCCTGCGACGAGGGCTGGGTAGCCTGTTGCTGCGCGGCGCCTCCTCCCAAAAGCGCTTGCATCAACAAAGGCAAAGTTTGCTGCGTCACTGGTTTGCCGCGCAATTGCGGCGCGCCCTGGGCCAGGTTTTGCGCATACACCTGCGCCGTACCCGTCTGCTTTTCTCGCAGACGCTCGCTGGCCTTTTCCAGCAGTTGCCCTGCATCCAGTCCGGGGTTTTCTTTGGCGACCTGGGTGATCAGTTCGAACACTTCAATGATGTGATCGCCATGGTCATGGTTGTACGTGTCCGCCTGGTTGAGTTCTGGGCGCTTTTGCTCCAGCGAGCGGGTTACGAAATCAAAGAGTTGGGCTAAATCTAATTGCTCTGCCATCCTGCGCCTTCGTCAATCTAATTTGGGAATGCGGAGTTTCTGCCCGACAAAAATCTTGCCAGGGTCGTCACCGATCACGCGCTTATTGGCTTTGAAAATTTCTCGCCACAAAGCCGCATTGCCGTAGAACTTCAAGGCAATGGCGCTCAGCGTGTCGCCGGGCTGAACGGCATACTCGGCAGGCAGCGAGGGACGGGCAGCGGCCTTGGCTTTTGCCTCCGCCTCCGCCTTGGCTTTCGCGGCCTGGGCTGAGGCGCTCTCGGCTTCGCCTTCCAATAATCTCAACGCCTCTTGGGCGCGGCGTTGACGTTCCGCACGCTCGGCGGCTTCCTTAGCCGCAGCCTCGCGAGCGCGCTCCGCCTGCAATTCTTTGATCTTGCGGCGGTCTTCTTCTAAACGACGTTCGAATTCAGAATCTATGGTGCTCATTTGTGCTCCTTGTCGATTTTTTGCCCACCATAGGGACAGAGGTTGACCGTTTCAGTCACCATTATAACATGAGTTCTGGAGAAAAGACAAAACTTTCCGCTGCCCGCCGCCTTTGCGGCACTCGTCCGCTGCAAGGCGGTCCGGCCTGAGGCGTGCTATAATCTACCCGCGTATCCCTCTTTTGTCGTAACTATTCAGCCCTGGCAAGAGAAACCACAGATTACGCAGATTACGCAGAAAGACATCCGCAGAGTTCACAGATGAGCACAGATTGAGCGAAAAACACAAAAAACGCAACGCTTCCCTTCGTTTCTTGTCTTGGCACTTGATGGCATTTTGGCGGCTTGGGCAACCCAAAAATCCGTGCGCATCCGTGGCATCCGTGTTATCCGTGGTCTATTCCCTTGTGGCTGAATGGTTACCTTTTGTCTAACGAGAACGAGGTGTTATGCTCCGCAAATTGGTCAAAACCTTCGCGGGTGACCCCACCCGCAAAGTGCTCAAGCAATATCTGCCGTGGGTCGAACGCATCAACGCGCTGGAAAAGCGCTACGAAGACTTCAGCGACGAAGCCTTGCGGCAGCAGACCGACACTTTCCGCCGCCGCCTGGCCGCGGGCGAAACCTTAAACGATATTCTGCCCGACGCTTTCGCAGTGGTGCGCGAGGCAAGCAAGCGCACCATCGGCTTGCGCCATTACGACGTCCAACTCATCGGCGGCGTGGTGCTGCACCAGGGCAAGGTGGCCGAAATGAAGACCGGTGAAGGTAAAACCTTAGTCGCTACCCTGCCCATTTACCTCAACGCCTTAGCCCTCAACCCCGCGTGGGAAGAGGCCGCCCGCCAGCGGTGGGGCGACGACCCCGAAAAGTGGGAATTCAAACCCCTGAACGGCATCCCCGTAGGCAAAGGCGTGCATCTGGTCACGGTGAACGATTACCTGGCCCGCCGCGACGCCCGCTGGATGGCGCCTATCTACGACCTGCTCGGCCTCTCCATCGGCGTGCTGCAGATGGCTTCCCGCACCGAGCACGGCAAAAAAGCCTTCATGGTCGACCTCAGCAAAACCTCACCGCAAGAAGACCAGCACCAACTGCGCATGGTCCCCCGCCGCGAGGCCTACAACGCGGACATCACCTACGGCACCAACAACGAGTTTGGCTTCGATTACCTGCGCGACAACATGGCCATGCGGCTGGAAGAGCGGGTGCAGCGCGGCCACCCCTACGCCATCATCGACGAAATCGACAACGTCCTCATCGACGAAGCCCGCACCCCGCTCATCATCTCGGGGCCATCCAGCGAGGCCGCGGATTGGTACCGCACCATGGCGCAAATCGTGCGCACCCTCAAAGCCGACGAGGACGTGGAAATCAACGAGCGCGACCGCACCGTCACCCTCACCGACGCGGGCGAAGCCAAAGTGGAAGAGCGCCTCGGCGAGCCCCTACGCGACCCCGAGCGCCCCGAAGACCTCACCCCCCGCCAGGAACAACTCTGGGGCTACCTGGAACAAGCCCTGCGGGCGCAGTTCCTCTTCAAGAAAAACAAAGATTACCTGGTGCAGGCAGGCAAGGTCATCATCATCGACGAGCACACAGGCCGCCTGATGCCCGGCCGCCGCTGGTCCGACGGCCTGCACCAGGCCGTGGAGGCCAAAGAAGGCGTGCGCATTCAGCCGGAAAACGTCACCTACGCCACCATCACCATCCAAAACTACTTCCGCATGTACGACAAACTGGCCGGTATGACGGGCACCGCGGCCACCGAATCCGAAGAATTCGACGAAATTTACAAACTGGAAGTGGTGGTCATCCCCACCAACCTGGAATATCGGGCCAACGGCCCCACCGCAGACCTGCAAGCCCTGGAGGCCACCGACGAGGAGGGCTATCGCTACACCTACTACGCCCACCGCGACGACCCCGAACGCGAGGCGATTTATTACAAGCGGAAAGACTACCACGACGTCATCTACCGCACCGAAGAGGCCAAATTCCGCGCCGTGGTGCGCGAAATTTTGCGCTTTCACACCCAGGGGCGGCCGCTTTTGGTGGGCACCACCTCGGTGGAACTCTCGGAGCAACTTTCGCGGCGCTTGAGCGCGGCCATGGTGCGCCGCCTGATGCAGGTGTTGCTGCTGCGCGACGCGTTTTTAGAGGCCCGCGGCGAAGCCGAAGGCGTGATGCACCCCGAATTGGAGCCCCTTTACCGCCCCTTGGAGAAACTGCGCGACGGCGAACTGCGCGCCTTCGTCCGCGAGCACAACCTGCGCCTGCCCCTCAACCCCGAAAAGCCCGAAAACTTAGAACGGCTGAAGCCCCTGCTCTACCCCACGCCCACCGAGCAAGCCCGTTGGGCGGAAGTGCGCGAGCGCCTGCTGGACGTGCTCCGCGCCGGGGTGCCGCACCAGGTTTTGAACGCGCGCAAGCACGCGGAAGAAAGCCAGATCATCGCCGGCGCGGGCGCCTTCGGTGCGGTGACTATCGCCACCAACATGGCCGGTCGCGGCGTCGACATCAAACTGGGCGGCGAACTGGCCGAAGAAATCCACAGCGCGGTGGTGCGGGTGCTCAAACGCGCCGGCTACCACGACCCCTACGACATGGATTTGGACGCCCAATACCAGGCATTGCAGGGCCTTTCCCCCGAGCAATACGGCATTTACGACGCAGAGATCCGCTTTTTCCTCGACCATGTAGAAAAGATGCACCAGGTCAAAGCCTTGGGCGGCCTGCATGTCATCGGTTCCGAACGGCACGAATCGCGGCGCATCGACAACCAGTTGCGAGGCCGCGCCGCGCGCCAGGGCGACCCCGGCTCTTCCCGTTTCTTCCTTTCCCTGGAAGACGAACTGGTGCGGCGCTTTGGCGGCGACCAACTGGACGGCATCATGCGCCGCTTCCGCATGGACGACATGGTGCCCTTGGAGCACCCCATCGTCAACCGGGTCATCGAGCAGGCGCAGACCCGCGTCGAAGGCTTCAACTTCGACCAGCGGAAGCACACCTTAGAATACGACGACGTGCTCAACAAACAGCGCGCCCAAATCTACAGCCAGCGCGACCGCATCTTCACCAAAGACGACCTCAGCGAAGACGTCACCGAACTGCTGCGTCAGGAAATCGAACGCCGGGTGCCCGAAGCCCTGGCGCAGGAAGACGGCCCCTGGGCGCTGCTGGCCTATCTGGAAGACGTCCAGCCCACCTTGGCGTTGCGCCACGGCTATTACCCCTCCTACACCCTGCAAATCTTGCTCGACAGCCTGCCCGAAGCGGCCTTCACCGACCTGGCCGCGGCCAAAAAAGCCCTCGCCGACCTGGCCCGCGAGGCCGTCCGGGCGGAACACGACCACCTGCGCCATTACCTGCAGCGGCGCTTAGAAGCCCTGTTGGAAGCCCACGACGCGCAAGCCGAAGAACGCACCGCCGCGCTGGAAGACTTGCTCGACCTGCTGCCCGGCCTAATCGAGGAACACCGCGGCCAACCGGCAGCCCTGCGGGCTGAAATGGAAAGCGTGCTCCGCTTGCCCCTCAAAGTGAGCACCGCCGACCTCAAAGCCTGGGGCGAAAACACCGACGCGGCCCACGAAGACCTCGCCAGCCTGATCGACGACTATCTTTTCACTACCACCGTGCGGCGCATGTTGACCGTGGTGCAGCGGGTGCTGGGCGAAACCGACCTGAGCCTGCGGGAACTGACCGCGTTGGAATCCTGGCCTGAGGTGCGCGAAGCCGTCGAGCAGGCCATCGAAAACCACTTAGCCCGCCGGGAAGCCCGCCTCTTGGGCGACGAAAACAACCCGGGGCAGGTGTTCCGCGACCTCGACCAACTGCTGGAACGCATCGCTGCCCAGCGATTCGGCGCCCAGGGCCGCGGCTTCACCCCCAACGACATCATCGCGGTGTTGCTGAGCATCCAGCAGGGCACCCGCACCGCCTTCGACCGCAAAACCCATCGGCGCAAACAAGAGACCATCGTCCGCTTCCGCTACATCTACCGCGCAGCCCAGGCAATAGAACATCAAGATACCGAAGCCCTCACCGAAGACGTGCTGCAGCATCTGCAAGAAGCCCAAGACGCCATCCAAATAGACCTGGGCGAAACCGAACTGGTGCGCCTGCAAGGCGTGCCGCCCAAGCAATTGAGCCCCCGCGCCCAGCGCGGGCTGCGTCGCGCCTTGGGCGAAGCCACTTACGCCGCCCACGAAGAGACGCCTTTGGGGCGCTTCCCCGCCGATCTGCGGGAAACCCTGATCGCCGAACTGGGGCGGCAGGCCCTCACCGAGCGTTACCGGATGCTGCTGCTTCAAGTCATTTCCAGCGCCTGGGTGGAATACCTCACCAAAATCGAGGCTTTGCGCATTGCCATCGGCTTAGAGGCTTACGCCCAGCGCGACCCGTTGGTGGAATACAAAGGCAAAGCCTACGAACTCTTCCAAGGATTGCTGGGCGATATTCGCGCTGGCGTGATCACCAACATGTTCAAACTGCAAAGCAGCGGCCTGGTCGAAGTGCGCTCTGCCGCCCAGCAGCGCCGCGAGAACGCCGCAGAAGCCCCTGCAGAAGAAGCCGCAGCCCAGAGCAAACCCCAAACCGCCTCGGGCGGCAAGCGCAAAAGGCACAAAAAGCGCCGCAAACGGAAGTGACTTTCCC
>JALUDX010000199.1:20198-23878 GCA_027053355.1 Anaerolineales bacterium
TCGCCGGAGCGGGGCCAGGTCAGGCCGCGAGCGCGGCGGCCGCGCGGCCATCCGTCCCTGCGGAGGAACCATGAGCAGGAAGGAGGTGGCTCGTGAGCAACAAAACGGCTCTCTGGTGCACAGCGGCGCTGTGGGCAGCCATGGCCGCGGTAACGGCCGCGGTATACGGCCACCTGCCCACGGTAATGGTCACCCACTGGGGTGCTGACAACACGCCCAACGGCACCATGTCGCGGCCGTGGGGCGCGTTGTTCCCCTTGCTTTTGACCGCGGGCATTGCGGCGCTGCTGTGGTTTTTGCCGCTCATCGACCCGCGGCGGCGGAACTATGCGGCCTTCCGCTCGACCTACAATGTTTTCGTGGTCGGTCTGGTGGCCTTTCTTGCCTATGTGGACTTCCTCACGCTGGCCTGGAATTTGGGCTACCGCCTGCCGCTGGGGCGAGCGTTAGCGCCGGGGCTGGGGGCGATATTCGTGCTCACGGGGCTGCTTCTCCGCAAAGCGCGCCCCAACTGGTTTGTGGGCATACGCACGCCGTGGACGCTTTCGAGCACCACCGTGTGGGAAAAGACACACCGCCTTGCTGCCCCGGCCTTCATCCTGAGCGGTGTGGTGACCGCGGCCGGTGTCTTTGGGACGCCGCTGCTATGGGGCGGCCTTGGCCTGGTGCTGCTCTCGGCGGCGCTCGCGGTGGTCTATTCCTACTTGGCCTACGAAGAAGAACGAAAACGCGCGTAACTGTTCGGCCTTCCGCCCGCACAATCCGCGGTTGATAAAGGCTGCCCGCCATGCGCTTCAGGCTCTCGTTAGCGCAAAAGATCAACCTCTCCTATGCCTTAGTCACGCTGGTCTCATTGGCGACCCTCGCGGTCATCGGCGGGGCTGCCCTCATGCTGTGGGCCAGCCAGGGCTGCCGCGGCTGGGAAAGCGCCGCGCCCACCCTGCAAACGCGTTTCAATCTCAACCCGCCGCCCTTAGCCCCGCCCCAACGCGCCGCGGCCTGGCTGCAGGCCTTCTTCCAAAAGGGCACCGTGCGCGGCCAGGCTGGGGAATTCCTGGAAGTGTCTGTCGATTTCTCGGCCCGCGACATCCCGCGCGCCGCGCTGGTCGACGCAGAAGGCCGGGTCGTCGCTCTTTTCCCGGCCGACACCCCAGGCCAGGCTGTCGGCCAGCCCTGGGAATCCGCCTTTGCCGCGTACGACCCGCCGCGCCTCCCCCGAAACGCGCCCCAGGTCACCCCGCGCGATTCGCTCTGCCTGATTGCCGTGCCGTGGGCCGCGGCGGAGCAACGAAGCGGCTGGCTGGTGTTCCTCTACCGGCCCATCAACCCCTGGAAGCGGGGGCTCGATTTCATCGTCATCCTCCTGCTGCTGGGCCTGCTGATTGCCCCCGCGGAACTGGCCACGGGCACCGTGGCCGGGTGGCTGCTTTCCCGCGCCTTGGTGCGCCGGCTGCGCCGTATCGCGAGCGTCTCCGAAGCCTGGGCGCGCGGGGATTTCGACGCCGCCATCGCCGACACGGGCAGCGACGAACTCGCTGCCTTGGCCCAGCGCCTGGACGGCATGGCCGACCGTTTACGCGGCCTGCTCCACGCGGAGCGGGAACTGGCCTCTCTGGAGGAGCGGCAGCGCCTGAGCCGCGAACTGCACGACGCGGTCAAGCAGCAACTGTTTGCCGCCGCGATGCAACTGACCGTCGCTAAAGAGCAATGGGCGCAAGCCCCACCCCAAGCCCAGGCACATTTCGACGAAGGGCTGGCCCTGCTGCACCAGGCGCAACGCGAACTCGCCCATCTGCTCCATCAGCAGCGTCCCCCGGATTTGCAAGAGAAGACCTTAGCGCAGGCTTTAGAAGCCTACATCGCCGGGTGGGAAGCCCGCACCGGCATCCGGGTGCACCGCACTTTTTCGCTGCCGGCCCCCCTTCCCCCGGCCGCAGAACACGTGCTCTTTCGGGTGGTGCAAGAAAGCCTGGCCAACATCGAGCGCCACAGCCAGGCGGACAAAGTGGTGCTCGACCTGACGCAGAAGGGGCGCGCTGTCCGCCTGAGCGTGGCCGACAACGGCGCGGGTTTTGCCCCGCAAGAAACACCCCAGCACGGGCAGGGGCTGCAAAACATGCGGGAACGCGTCACCCGCCTTGGCGGTCGCTTCGACCTGAGGAGCGCAGCAGGCAAGGGCACTTGCGTGGAAGTTCAACTCCCTTTGCCAGAAGGAGAAAAACCATGACCTCCTCAGCGGGCGCCATTACCGTGCTGATTGCCGACGACCACGCGGTGGTACGGCGAGGCGTGCGGGCTTTTTTGGAGATGCAACCCGATGTGCGCATCGTCGGTGAGGCCGCCTCGGGGCAAGAGGCCGTGCAAAAGGCGGCGCGCCACACGCCCGACGTGGTGTTGATGGACTTGAACATGCCCGACATGGACGGCGTCGCGGCGACGCGCAAAATCCGCCGCCTGAGCCCTGGCACCCAAGTGGTCGTGCTGACTTCGTATGACGACGACGAGCACGTGCTCCCAGCCGTGCGCGCAGGCGCCGCGTCTTATCTGCTCAAAGACGCCACGCCTGCCGAGTTGATCGCTGCAGTGCGCAAGGCCGTGCAGGGCGAAGCGGTGCTCCATCCACGGGTGGCCGCCCGTCTCCTGCGCGAGGTGCAACAGCCGGGTGCCGCGCCCCAACGCCCCCAGCCCTTTGCCGACCTGACCGACCGGGAACTGGAAGTGCTGCGCCTGATTGCCGAGGGGTTGAGCAATGCCGAAATCGCCGCCCGCTTAGTGGTCAGCGAAGGCACCGTCAAGACGCACGTCAGCAACATCCTCGCCAAATTACACCTGAGCGACCGCACCCAGGCCGCGGTGCTGGCCTGGAAGCAAGGGCTGATGCCGCGTCCCAAGGGGAGGTAGCAAGCAGGGTGGGGTATATTTCACCCCCGCCGCTTGCGCCCCACGAACCTTCGCGGGTTTTGGGAACGGCGCGGGGAACACAGAAAGCACAGAAGCGCCACAGAAAACACAGAAGGCGGCAGGGTAGGGGCGAGGCGTGCCTCGCCCGCTTTGGCGCGCGGTGCCCCTGTAGGGGCGAACGGCCGTTCGCCCCTACGAAAGCCCGCGTGTTTTTGGGGTAAGGCAGGGAAACCACAGAAGACACAGAAAGACCACCGAAAACACAGAAGGTCGTAGGGTAGGGCCGCACGGCCATGCGCCCCTACAAAGCCCGTGCGTCTTTGGGGTAAGGCGGGGAAACCACAGAAGACACAGAAAGACCACCGAAAACACAGAAGGTTGCACGGTAGGTAGGGGCGAACGGCCGTTCGCCCCTACAAAGCCCGTGCGTTTTTGGGGTAAGGCGGGGAAACCACAGAAAGCACAGAAGGCACAGAAGGCGGCAGGGTAGGGGCGAGGCGTGCCTCGCCGCCCGCTTTGGCGTGCGGTGCCCCTGTAGGGGCGAACGGCCGTTCGCCCTTTTGGAAAGCGGCGCTGGAGCGCCGCACTCCAAAACTACGGCCGCGCCCCTGGGGTACAATATACCCGACGCCCCTTTTGCCTTGAACCACGGGAGGAAACCCATGCGCCGCCTGACCGCTTTGCTCGTGCTCCTTGCTGCCGCCCTGCTGCTGGCCGCCTGCGCCGCGTCTACACCTGCCCTTACGCCCACACCCCCGCCCAGCCCCACACCCCAGCCC
>JALUDX010000200.1 GCA_027053355.1 Anaerolineales bacterium
TGAGCGAAGACGAAGGCTGCCCTGAGCGAAGACGAAGGGGGCGGCTTGGGGGGAGAGGAGAGGGTGTGAAAAGCAAGATTTTTGTAAAGATTTGGCATGACGAGATGAGTTCTGCCGGCCAATGAGACAACGGCCAGGGCACGATTGATTTTGTGTCGGGTAATCAGTTCGCTCTTCTGTGTTTGTAACCGTTCGGCCTTGGGAGAATAGGCCGCGGATGAACGCGGATGATGACAGATCGACGCGGATTTTAGGGCGCCGAGGTCGCCAAAATGACGCGGCCGCGTTCCGCATCCCGTTTCCTGTGCCTTTTGTGGTTTTCTGTCTGCGTCCTCCGCAGTGTCTCTTTGAGGCTGAGCCGTTGCAATTTAAGCCGGTCGTTTGGCGAGCAGCCATTGCACCAGGCTCGAGATTTCGCGGTTGCGGAAGAGCAGCAGCACCGCGGCGTAGGCCACCGCGGCCAGCAAGATCACACCGCTCAACCCCAAGGCCAAGGGCCAATGCGCGGCCACCTGCCACGCGGCCGCCACCACCAGCCCCATGACCGTGCTGGCCAGCGCGGCCTGGAAAACGCCTTGCCCGAGATGGGCGCGTTCCAACCCGTGCAGGCGGCGGCGCATCACGAGCAGCAGGCCGGTCATTTCCAGAGTGGTGGCAATGGTGTTGGCCAGAGCCAGGCCGCCGTGGGGCATCCAGCCCCAGCCGCGGAACAGGGCTACGCAGGCCAGGCTGAGGGCGACGTTGAGGCTCATGGCCGCGCCGCCGATGAGCACCGGGGTCTTGGTGTCGTGCAGGGCGTAAAAAGCGCGGGCCACGATTTCGACCACCGAGTGCGAAACCAGCCCTAAGGTATACCACAGCAGCGCCCAGGCGACCAACGCGGTGGAATGGGCGTCGAAAGCGCCCCGCTGGAAGAGCAGCGCTACCACGGGCCGGCGCAGCAGAATCAGCCCCACCGCGGCAGGCAGCGCCAGCAGCACCACACCCCGCAGGGTGTCGGCCAAAGAGCGACGCATGGCCTTGATTTTGCCTTGGGCGACCTGCGCCGAAAACGTGGGCAGCGCAGCAATGGCAATGGCCTGGGCAATGACCACCTGCGGCATGGTCATCACCGCCCAGGCCACCTGGATGGCGGTCAGGCTGCCCTTGGGTTGGGAGGAGGCCAACACCACGTTGATCCAGAAGTTCAGTTGCACGATGGCCACGCCGAGCACACGCGGGGCCATCAGGCGCCCTACTTCCCGCACGGCCGCGTCGCGCAGGCCCAAGGTGAAGGTGTAAAGTTTGCCCGGCAGCTGCCACAACCCCGGCAGTTGCACGGCCAGGTGCAGCGCCGCGCCCAACACCGCGCCCCAGGCCAGGCCGAAAATGCCCCACCGCGGCGCCCACACCACCACGCCGAAGATCATCCCCAACCAATACATGGTGGGCGCCAGCGCAGCCAGCAGGAATTTCTGGTGCGCGTTGAGTATCCCCATGGTCAGGCCACTAAGGCCGAAGACGAGGGGCGAAATGAGCAAAATGCGGAGTAGGGAAACGGTGAGCGCCTGTTGGGAAGGGGAAAAACCCGGCGCCAACGCGTAGCGCACGATGGCTGGCGCCCACAGCCAGGCTAAGGCGCTGGTCAGCGCCAACACCAAGGCCACCAGATTGGCGATGGAAGAGGCCAGCCGCCAGGCGCGGGCGCGCTGGCCGCGCGCCAAAAAGCCCGTGAACGTGGGGATGAACGCCGAGCCTAATGCGCCCCCTGCTACCAGGTTGAACAGCAAATCGGGCAGCCGGGAGGCCGCGTTGAACGCGTCGATGGCCGCACCGGTGCCAAAGGCCTGGGAAACCAAAATTTGCCGCACCAACCCCACCACGTTGCTGAGGACGAAAGCGGCCATCACCACGCCCGCGGCCCGCGCAATCTGCCGCGAGCCGCGGTGAGCGGCAGTGGTTTCGGCTTCTTCCAGTTCCTCTAACGGGGGTTCGCTCAAAGCGCCATCGTCTAACATGGTGACGGGATTATAGCATGATTGCCCCCTGTGGCGGGTGGGGGTTGAGTGAGGAAGTAAGGACGGGATGCGGGATGCGGCAAGGGGCTGAGGAGGGGTGGTTACCTGGTTACTTAGTTGCCTCTCTTGGCAGCCCCAAATCCGCGTCTACCCGTCATCATCCGCGTTCATCCGCGGGCTATTTCCCAAAGGCTGAACAGTTACTACCGAACCGCGTTTTTGCACCCAAGAATTTACACCCCCGATGTTCGGAGAAGGTTCACACGGGAACGATGCCCATGCTTGCCAGAGCGAAAGCGAGTCACACCACCTATCCAACCGCAAAGCGCACGATCTGTCTTTTCATCGGTGCCCTCCCTCTAAGAAAGTGTCGAATTCGGCCGGCGGTTTCGTCACCCATTTCGCTTCATAGTTAGCAAAGCGGACATAGCGAACTCGTTTTCCATTTTCTAAGACATAAAATTGGGTTTGAGACACCGGGCGTGCGGCGGCTTTTTCCCACACGCAAACGTACTCTACGCCTACTGTGGCATATTTTTGAGATATATCGGGTATGAGCACGCGACGATCTTCTACGCGCACCACCACGCCCCATTGCCCTGCCTCCACACCCTGTTCTCCAGGAGAAAGCACGCGGAGGGTGAAGGTGGTGGCCTGCGAGCGCAGACGTCGAGCCGTGCCTACGCATAAATCCAAAACCGGATGTTCAGGCCAGGTGGCGGGTGGGGGCGGCATGTCTTTCGATTTGCCCATGAAAGGGGGATCCCGGAAATCGCGGCCGGGCGTCCATCCATAACGATAGACGTACGGGCCTTCCTCCGAGGAAGCCCGCCCCACCATTGCAATGACATGGCCTTGTGGGCCGAACTTGTACTAATGGGTTTCCCGGTAAGCCCGAAAAATAGGCCAGCCGGTATCTGGCTCTCGCCCCTTCCCCAAAGGGTTTTCAACCTCACGACTCCTGTACAGCCAGGCGCCTTTGCCCGGCAGCGTTTTCCACCACCGTTGGTTGAATGCCGCCATCTGCTGTAAAATGTCGTTCTCGATGTCTCCGCGCGCTTGCACAGGGGTCGGACTGGAAACGTGCATCCACTGCCACCCTGCCAGAGCCAGCAGGAAGACCACCAGCACGCCCGTGCCTAAAATCGCAGCCTTTTTCATCTTCTGCTCCTTTCGGGCTCAAGGCGTTTGAGTTGTTGAAATGAGGTTTTGATTTAGAGGCAGCCACGCGCGATGTTTTCCCCTACGCCAAGCGGCAGGTTGAAACTAAAACCTGGATGATTATACCTCCGCGCGAAGGTGTAAGGGCACAGCGCCGCTGTGCCCCTACACAAAAAAACCTGTCAGGCCTCTTCGGCCTGACAGGTTTTTATCTCTTATGCCACCACCTCGGCTTCGGCCACGGCGGTGAAGGTTAGCCCTTCGGGGCCGCGATCCACCCGGATGGTGTCGCCCTCGGTGAACTCGCCGGCCAAGATCTTCAGCGCCAGCGGGTCTTGCAGTTCGCGCTGGATGGCGCGCTTCAGCGGGCGGGCGCCAAAGTCGGGGTCGTAGCCCACTTCGGCTAAGTATTCCTTCGCTGCATCGGTCACTTCCAGTTTGAAGCCGCGGCTTTCCAGCAGTTGGTTCAGCCGACGCAGTTGGATGTCTACGATCTGCACCAGGTCTTCCCGGCTCAGGGGGTGGAAGACGATGATGTCGTCTACGCGGTTGAGGAATTCGGGGCGGAAGTGGCGCTGCAGGATGCGGTTGATCTCGTCGCGCGGCACATCGCGGCGGCCTTCCAGCCACAGTTCGCTGCCCAGGTTGCTGGTCATGATCACGATGGTGTTGCGGAAGTCCACCGTGCGGCCTTTGCCGTCGGTCAGGCGGCCATCGTCCAGCAGTTGCAGCAGCACGTTGAACACTTCGCGGTGGGCTTTTTCGATTTCGTCGAAGAGCACCACGCTGTAAGGCCGCCGCCGCACGGCTTCCGTCAGTTGGCCGCCTTCCTCATGCCCCACATAGCCGGGCGGCGCGCCGATGAGCCGCGACACGGTGTGCTTTTCTTGATATTCGCTCATGTCGATGCGAATCATCGCGTGCTCGTCGTCGAACAGGAATTCGGCCAAAGCGCGCGCCAGTTCGGTCTTGCCCACGCCCGTGGGGCCGAGGAAGATGAAGGAGCCGATGGGGCGGTTGGGGTCTTGCAGGCCGGCGCGCGAGCGGCGCACCGCGTTGGCTACGGCCTCGATGGCGTGGTCTTGCCCCACCACCCGCTGGTGCAGACGCTCTTCCATGTGCAGCAGTTTTTCGCGCTCGCTTTCCAGCAGGCGGGAAACCGGGATGCCCGTCCACGAAGAGACCACTTTGGCGATTTCTTCCGCGTCTACCTCTTCTTTGAGCAGGGCGCCTTCTTTTTGCAGTTCGCGCAGTTTTTCTTCCTGCGCCTTGAGTTTTTCTTCCAGTTCGCGCAGCACGCCGTAGCGCAGGCGGGCGACCTTTTCCAAATCGGCTTGGCGCTCCGCGCGCTCGATCTCCACGCGGGTTTGTTCGATTTGCTCTTTGACGCGATGCAGTTCTTCGATGGCTTCTTTCTCTGCAAGCCAGCGCGCCCGCACGGCTTCGGCCTTTTCTTGCAGTTCGGCCAGTTCCTTTTCAATGGCCTTGAGCCGCTCTTTGGAGGCGCGATCCTTTTCTTTCTTCAGGGCTTCGCGTTCAATTTCCAGTTGCAAAATTTGGCGTTCGATTTCGTCCAGCACTTCGGGCTTGGAGTCGATCTCGGTGCGCAGCCGGGCGGCGGCCTCGTCGATCAGGTCGATGGCCTTGTCGGGCAAGAAGCGGTCGGTGATGTAGCGGTGGCTGAGGGTGGCCGCGGCAATCACTGCCGCGTCGGTGATGCGCACCCCGTGGTACACCTCGTACCGCTCCTTCAGCCCGCGCAGGATGCTGATGGTCTCTTCCACCGTGGGCTCGTCTACCATCACCGGCTGGAAGCGGCGCTCCAGCGCGGGGTCTTTTTCGATGTACTTGCGGTATTCGTCCAAGGTGGTGGCGCCGATCATGCGCAGTTCCCCGCGGGCGAGCATGGGCTTGAGCATGTTGCCCGCGTCCATCGCGCCTTCGGCTTTGCCCGCGCCGACCACGGTATGCATCTCGTCGATGAAGAGGATGATCTCACCGTTGGAATCGGCGATTTCCTTGAGCACGGCTTTCAGCCGTTCCTCAAATTCGCCGCGGTATTTCGCGCCGGCAATCAGGGAACCCAAGTCCAACTGGATAAGCCGCTTATGCTTCAGCCCTTCGGGCACATCGCCATTGACGATGCGCTGGGCAAGCCCTTCGACGATGGCGGTCTTGCCCACGCCGGGTTCGCCGACCAGCGCGGGGTTGTTCTTGGTGCGGCGGGAAAGAATTTGGATCACCCGCCGAATTTCCTCGTCCCGGCCGATGACCGGGTCGAGTTTGCCCTGGCGGGCCAAGGCGGTGAGGTCACGGCCGTACTTTTCCAGCGCCTGGTAGGTGGCTTCGGGGTTTTCGGAAGTCACCCGCTGGGTGCCGCGGATTTCCACCAGGGCTTTGAGGATGGCGTCTTTGGTGATGCCGTAACGCTGCAGGCGCTGGCCTTCGACGCTTTCAGTGAGCGCGAGCAGGATGTGCTCGGTGGAGACGTAATCATCCTGCATCCCGCGGGCGTAGCGCTCGGCCGCGGCCAGCACGTCGGCAGTGGGCCGCGCCAGCCCCACTTCGGTGGCCGCGCCGTGAATCTTCGGGCGGCGTTCCAGGTCGTTGCGCACGTCGTTGCGCAGGGCTTCGACGCTGCCCGCGATCTTGGTCACGATGGCCGGCACCACGCCCTCTTCCTGCTGCAGCAGGGCCAGCAGCAGGTGGGCGGGTTCAATGGTCTGATGATGGAGTTCTTGCGCCAGCCGTTGGGCATTGAAAATGGCTTCACGCGATTTTTGCGTGTATTTTTCCAGGTTCATGGTTCACTCTCCTTGGGTAAAATGGCGGAAGGGGGAACTTCCGCGCCTGGTGTTTCGCTCGGGTGGCGCCGCGGCGAGGGGCGCGGCGGTTTCTTGGGGGAAGTGGCAGGGTTCTGCCTCGCACGCGCGCCAGCGCCCCCCCCGGGCGCGCCATGTTTACGCCATGTTTACTTTAGCCGCGAAGTGTAAGAGCCGCATAAGAAAAACATCAAGGTCGTATTAGAAGGCGCCCCCAGGGCACAGGGGCAACGTGTTGTTGGAAGAGGCGGGCCTTCTGGGTGAAAAAACACGGCGGCTTCTTGCTGAAAAGAAGCCGCCGTGGGGAAAGGCATTCGTTGACCTTTTAGGCCGGGGGGATGGTGCGGATGTCTTCAAATTTTTCGACCATGCCTTCTAAGGCTTTTTTCACCTGTTCTTCGCTTAACCCCTGAACCTTGATGGTGATGAGCGCGGTGGTGGGGTCTTCTCCCGCGAAGGTGCCTAACGAAACGATGTTGCCGCCGGCGTCGGTGATGGCTTTGGTAAGTTGGGCCAGTTCGCCCCGCACATCGGGCACTAAAATGGATACTCGGACGCCACTGGCTCGCGCGCCCATCATCTCTAACATCACCTTGAAAAGGTCGGTCTCGGTGATGATGCCCACCAGTTTGCCGTCTTTCATTACAGGCAGCCCGCCGATTTTGTTGTCGGCCATGATGCGCGCGGCTTCTTCAATCGGCGTATCAACGGTGACGGTGATGACTTCGCGCGTCATTACTTCTTCCACTTTGATTTTGCTGAGCAGGTAGTTGATTTCCCAAATGCTGAGGGTAGTGGCCGCCGAAGGGGAGGCATTGAGCAAATCTTTGTCGGAGACAATACCGACCAGTTTGTTGCCTTTGACCACAGGCGCGCGGCGGATGTGTTCCGCGCGCATGAGATTGAGCGCGTCAACTACCGGCATATCGGGCGGAACGGTAATCACAGGGTGGGACATGCGAGCGCCGACTAACATGGGTAACCTCCTTGGGCAGAGCGCCGCGAAGCGGCTTAGTCGTCGTGAGCAGAGCGTGTCTTTCTACGAATAGTATACCTTATTTTTCGCTTTGTGAAAAGTGACACAACTGATAGCAGCATTGTGTAGCTTGTCATCTGGTGGGGAAGGGAGAAGCGCCTGCTGCAAAAAAGCCCTGCATTTTTGGTAATGCAGGGCTTTGGGGGCGGGAGGTTTACAAACCTAAATAGGCTTTCTGCACGTCGGGGTTGCTGGCGACGGTTTTAGAGGGGCCTTCGATTTCAACGCGTCCTTCGGCCAACACGTAGGCATAGTCGGTCACAGCCAGCGCCATCTGCACGTTCTGTTCTACCAGGAGGACGGTGATGCCTGTTTGGCGTAGTTTCTTCAGACTTTCGAAGAGTTGCAGCACCAGGAAGGGCGCCAGCCCCAGTGAAAGTTCGTCGATCATCAGCACTTTGGGCGAGGCCATCAGACCCCGCGCCACAGCCAGCATTTGCTGTTCGCCTCCGCTCATGGTGCCCGCTTTCTGGTCTTGACGGTCTTTGAGGCGGGGGAACATATCGAACACCAGTTCCAGGTTGCGCTTGTAGTCTGCGCGGGCGCGTTTAGGCGACGCCCCCATGGCTAAGTTTTCTAACACGGTCATGTGGGTGAAGAGTTGTCGCCCTTCTGGCACCAGAATCAACCCGCGCTCGGCTTTGGCGTGGGGCGGCAGTTTGCTCACGTCTTCTCCTTCGAAGATGACCTGCCCTTGCCAGGGGCGGTTGAGCCCGACGATGGTGCGCAGCAGGGTGGTTTTGCCCGCGCCGTTGGCACCGACCAGAGAGGTCATGCTGCCTTTTTGAAGGGCAAGGCTGATGCCCCACAAGATTTGAACTTCGCCGTAGCCAGAAGTGACGTCGCGTAATTCCAGAATAGCCATACGCATTTCCTCGTGTGTGGTGGGTTAGTCGCCTTGCATCAGGCGTTCGGCCAGTTTGGGGTCGCCCAGGTAAGCCTGGATGACTTTTTCGTTTTGGGCGATTTCTTCGGGCGTCCCTTCGGCGATGAGTTTGCCAAAGTCCAGCACCAGAATGCGGTCTGAAACGTTCATGATGGCACTCATCACGTGTTCGATCATGATGATGGTGATGCCGCGGTCGCGAATGGCGAGCACGGTATCGACCATTTTGGCGATTTCAGAGGGGTTGAGGCCGGCCAGTACTTCATCCAGCAGCAGGAGTTTGGGCCGGGCGGCCACGGCGCGAGCCATTTCCAGGCGTTTTTTCTGCGCCACGTTGAGGCTGCCGGCCAGCAATTCGGCTTTGTCGCTCAGACCGACAAATTCCATCACTTCATCTGCGATATTGGCAGCTTCGCCCAAGTCGGCATTGGCGTGGCCGAAGCAGGCGCCAACCATGATGTTTTCGCGCACGGTCAGTTCGTTGAGCGGGCGGACGATTTGGTGGGTGCGAGCCAGCCCTTTGTGTGCCAAGTAGTAGGGCTTTTTGCCGGTTACATCTTCACCCAAGAAGATGATGCGGCCTTCTTCAGGGGTATAGACGCCGTCGATGACGTTGAAGAGGGTGGTTTTCCCCGCGCCGTTGGGGCCGATGAGGCCTAAAATTTGGCCTTCGGGCAGGTCAAAGGTCACCTTGGTGAGGGCCTGCAGGCCGCCAAAGCGTTTGGTCACGCCTTGTACTTGGAGAATCATATCAACCACCTCCGAACCTTAGCGTAGCGTTGGCGCAGCCAACCGACCAGCCCGCGCGGGATGAAGAGCACGATGAGCAACAGCAGGATGCCCGAGATGGCCAGTTGTAGGTTTTTGAACAACGGGCTGACCAGCAGGTAATCGCGCAGGGCTTCGTAGCCCGCGGCGCCCAAAATCGGGCCGAATACGGTGCCCTGCCCGCCGAGCATGATCATCACGATCATTTCGATGGAAGTGTGCAGCGGGAAGGCCAGGCCGGGTTCGATGGTGCCGTTTTTGAAGAAAAACACGGTACCGATCATCCCCGGTATAATGGCCGAGAGTACAAAAGCCCACGTTTTGGCTGAGGGGGCGGTCACGCCCATGATTTCGGCTGCGTCTTCGTCTTCCCGGATGGCCAGCAGCCCCAGGCCGAATTTGGAGACCCGTACCCAGTAACTGAGCAGTACGACGAGCAGCGTCAGGCCGATCATGATGTAAAACGAAAGTTGCAAAGCCGCGCCCGGCCCGCCGTAGACTTTGTAGAGTTTGAAATTGAGGGTCATGCCCGTAGGGCCGCCAAAAGGCTCGAAGTTGTTGATGAAGGCGCGCACGGCTTCGTTGATGCCGATGGTGGCCAGCGCGAAATAAGCGCCTCGCAAGCGCAAAATGGCTGCGCCCACCAAGTAGGCCAGCAGGCCCGCGGCCAGCCCGCCCATGAGCATGGCCGGCCACAAATTCCAACCCTGAGCGGCAATCAGGTAAAAGCCCACATAGCCACCCAGGCCAAAGAAGACCACATGGCCGAAACTTACATACCCGGTGTAGCCTAACAGGATGTTCAAACTCGAGGCCAGCGCCACCGACCGCAGCACGGTAAACATGGTCTCGCGGCTCAACGCGCTCCCGGTCACGAGGGGCCAGGCACCTATCAAGATGATGGCGCCCAGGCTCAGCCATAAACTGGTGTGTTGGCGTAGGGACTTCATTCGCTTCCTCCGAACAAGCCGGTGGGGCGCACCAGCAGGATGAGCACAAAGAGCACGAATTCCAGCACCGGTGTCCACGTGGTGGGCATAGCCAAGGGCACCAATCCCTCGATGACACCCAAAATCAAACCGCCGAACAGCGACCCCACGGGGTTGCCCAGGCCACCCAACACGCCGATTACGAAACTTTTGAGTTCGTAGGCCCCGCCGGCCAAAATGGTGAAGGGGAAGAAGGTGGCAATCAGCGCCCCAGAAATGGCCGCCAACATGGTGCCTAAGCCAAAACTCAGGGCCAAAATTTGGGCCGAGGGGATGCCCACAATCTCGGCGGCGTCGCGGTTATCGGTGACAGCCCGAATATAGCGTCCCAAACGGCTGTATTGAAGGAAGAGATAAAGCCCGCCAGCCACCAACATGGCGACAATTGCAGCGATCAGTCGGGTGGTGGGCACCACCGAAGCGGCAAATTTGATGCTGCCCAGGTCGAAAGGCACGTTGTAGGGCGAGGTGGTCAGAATGGCCGTGCCTATCCCCAAAATAATCATGTTGACCGAATACGTGGCGAGTAGCGTTGAGAGGTGAGGGGCATTGATAATACGGTGCACGGCCACCGCGTAAATGATCATGCCCAATAACAAACCTAATACCGCGGTAATGACGATCGCCACATAAGGGTGCACGCCCAGCCCGGTGAACAGAAAGTAGAGGCTGAACATGCCCAACGAGATGAGCGAGCCGTGGGACAGGTTGATGAC
Source organism: Anaerolineales bacterium (assembly GCA_027053355.1). Classification (GTDB taxonomy): domain Bacteria; phylum Chloroflexota; class Anaerolineae; order Anaerolineales; family DRMV01; genus DRMV01. The sequence goes on from JALUDX010000200.1 coordinate 10,376, forward strand.
GTTCATCACGCCCCAAATCAGGGTCAGCCCCATGGCGGCAATGCCATACACAAAACCTAAAAGCAAGCCGTCGATCAGGGACCGTAAGATGGCTTCCATAGGAACGCTCCACAGAGAGAGATGCTACCTGCTTAGCCTTGGTAAGGGAACCCGCAGATTGCGCAGAGAGGGGGAGATACAGGTGCTGAAAGACTTCCCATCTCCCACGCCCGGCCTTTACGCGCCGCGCGTGTGCTGGTTGGGGGTAAAAGCCCACCCCAGCGGGGGCTAACCCGCTGGGGTGGGGCAGCAGCGTTTAGTGTTTCAGGGGGAAGAGCAGGTCGGCGGTGGCGCCTTCTTTCGGCCAGACGACCTCTTTCACCATCTTGCCGTCTTTCTTTTGCCACTGGATGTAGACCATCTCGTGGCCGATCTGCAGGCCGTGGGCGTCAGAGGTGTTGAACTTGATGTGGCCGAAGAAGGTGAGGAGGTCCATCTTGTCCAGCGCGGCTTTGACCTTCGCGGCGTCCACCGAGTCGGCGTCGATGATAGCCTTTTGCAGCACCACGCCGGCCGCGTAGCCACCGGCCGCGTGGTAACCGGCCTCTTCGCCGTATTTGTCTTTGTAGGCTTTAGCGAAGTCCGCGCTGCTGGGGCCAAACCAGGTCAGGCCGGCGGCTTTGGCTGCATCGGGGGTGTAGGCCGCGGCGGCTTCCCACTGGCTCGGGCCGACCACGCCCAGAGCCGCGTCGCCCAGTTCCGCAAACTTGGGGTTGGGCGGCGCAACCAACAGTGCCAGGAACTTGATGGGCAGTTTCTTCTCGAAAATCTGGCGGGCAAAGGTCGAGCCGTCCTGGAAGTGCCCACCGCCGAGCACGGCCTCGGCGCCGCTGTCTTGAATCTTGTTGATGAACGCGCCGAAGTCGGTGGTGTCTTTGTCGTAGCCTTCGAAGAGCACCACGTCGTAGCCTTGCTTGGCCGCGTATTCTTTGGCCGCGGTCACCACCGCGGTGGAGAACTTGCTGTTCTCATACACAAAGGCCACCTTTTTCAGGTCGGGCGCGTTGGCCTTCAGCATGTCCACCGCACCGGTCAGGTAGCGGCTGGCCGGAGTGTAGAGTTGGTACACTCGCTCGTAGCCCTTCTTGAAAATGGAATCAGAAGCCGCGCCGGTGGCCAGCATGATCTTGCCGTATTGCTCAGACACCACCGCAGCCGAGGCGGTCAGGCCGCTGGAATAAGGGCTGATCAGGAAATCGGCCTTGTCTTCCGTGGCCAGGCGGGTATACAGTTGTTGAACTTTGTCGGCCTTGCTTTCATCGTCGTAAGAGACGGCCTTGAACTTCACGATCGTGCCGTCGCTTAACTTGATTCCCCCAGCGTTGTTGACCTGCTCCATCCATAGTTTGAAACCTTGCGTTTGGGCTGTGGAGTCGACGTTGTACTTGCCGGTTTGCGACTCCGTAAAGCCGATGGTGACGGTGACTTCCTTCTTGCCGCCGGTGTTGCCACCGGTAGTGCCAGAAGAAGCCGACTTGCCACCGCAGCCTGCCAGCACCATGCCGGCAATCAGCAGCAAGCCTAACAAAAGGTAAAGTGTGCGTCGCATCTTACTCCTCCTTACAGTTTTTGAGTGGTAAAGAGCACAGATAAGCGCCTTTTTGCCTGGCGCCGTGGAAGAACCTTTTCCTTCCATTTCCATTTTAGCAGCATTGTTTCTTTACGCGACACGGGCAGCGTAAAAAATGGATAAAAAAGCCGCCTGGCGAGTGACCAGGCGGAAAGGGAAGAGCCGCGGCCTCAGGGTTGAGGCCGCGAGCGCACAGGCAAAGCGGCGGTTATGCTTCGGGCGCCAAGGCCGACCGGATCCGTTTGAGTTGCTCGGCTGTCAAGCGGGTGCCTTTGGCCAAGCGTTTGACCGTGGCTTTCAGGTCTTCGATTTTCACCGTGGGCACGGGCGCTTCGGCCACATCTTCGAGCACCGCGCGGGGGCTGGTGAACACCAAAATGGGTTTGATGGGTTGCAGCGCCTCGTAGTCTTCGTCCGTGAGGGCTTGCCGCAGTGCCTTGTCGACCGCTTCGGTTTCGGCTTGAATTTCCAGGTCGGGGCGGCCAATGCCTTCTTGCGCGAAAATGCGCCAATACCAGAGCATCAGGCCGCCGTGCTGTCGCCATTTCCCCTTGCGGTAGGTGATGTTCCCCCGCTGAAAGCGAGGCACAATCACGAACACACCGCCTGGGCCCACCAGCAAATGCGATGCCGGGGTGCTGTAATGGTAAAGGGTGTAATCGCGACCCAACCCTTTCAGCGCCTTGGTGATTTGGATATCCAACCGCGGCGGTTTGGCCCAGCGGTTGCCGAAATAAATGCCCACTTGCGAAAGCACGAACCCCGCGATGAGCAGCGCGAACGTCAGGGTGACCAGATCAGGCCGGGCAAAGGTCAGATACACCCCCGCGCCCAAGATGATGATGGCGCTCATGCTGGCGTAGCGTCCGATCTTGGCGTTGCGGGCGATGAATTTTTCGTTGGTAATCACACGCATAAAATCACCTCTTGTTGGGATTGTCTTCTTTGGGAGGGTAAAGAGAAACTGCGGCGCACGCCGGCTGAAAACCACAGAAGACACAGAAAGCAGGGAGTAAGGGTGGAATGCGGGACGGGGGAAGCGGCGAAGGGCCGAGGAAATGGGGGGCGTCGGGTTACTTCGTCGCTTGGCGCCCTAAAATCCGCGTCTATCCGCCATCATCCATCATCCGCGTTCATCCGTGGGCTGTTTCCCAAAGGCTGAACAGTGACTTGGGATGTCTTTGGGAGGGCAAAGAGCAACCGCAGCACACGCAGGCTGAAAACCACAGAAAGATTTTTCCGTCGTTGCGCCGCCGTAGCGTTTTAGAGGGACCGCGAAACCTGCATCATGGGCAGCCGGGCTTCAATGCCCGCGGCCAGTTTCTCCAGCAGGTCGTGGTCTACGGCCTGCCGCGCCGCCCGGATGGCGCTGAGCATGGCCCGCGCATCGGAGCGCCCATGCCCGATGAACACCAGGCCATTGACGCCCATTAGGGGAGCAGCCCCGGTTTCGCTGGGGTCGAGCATCCCTTTCAGGGCTGCGAACGCGGGCTTGGCCAGCAGCGCGCCCAGTTTGGTACGTGGCGAAGCCATCAGGTGCTCTTTGAGGGTGTCGATGATGAGTGTGGTCACGGCCTCAGACCCTTTGAGCAACACGTTGCCCGTGAAGCCATCGGTGACCACCACGTCGGCGTCGCCGTTGAACAACTCTTTGCCTTCCACATTGCCGATGAAATTCAGGCCGCTTTTTTCCAGTAAAGGGTAGGTGGCCTTGACCAGGTCGTTGCCTTTGCCGGCCTCTTCGCCGTTGGAAAGCAGCCCTACCCGCGGGTTCTGGACGCCTAAAACGTGCGCCGCGTAGATCGAGCCCATCACCGCGAATTGGAGCAGATATTCGGGCTTGCATTCCGCGTTGGCGCCGATATCCAGCACCACGCAGAACCCCTTGCGGGTGGGGAAGCGGGTGGCCAGCGCCGGGCGTTTGACTCCCCGCAGCCGCCCCAAACGGAACAGCGCGTTGGCCATAGCGCCCCCGGTGTTGCCCGCGGTGACGAAGGCTTCGCCCCGGCCCTCTTTCAGCAAGGTCATGCCCACGGCCATGGAGTTTTGCGCCTTGCGCCGCGCCGAAGTCGCAGGTTTGTCGGTCATAGCCAACACTTCGGGCGCGTGCACCACCTGCACCTTTGCCGCGTCGGGCCCCAGCGCCTCCAGCCGGGGGCGCAGCACGTCTTCTTTGCCTACCAAAATGATCTCATCGCCGAAAAGCCGCACTGCCTCTACCGCGGCCTGAATTTCAGGGCCCGGGTGCCGGTCGCTGCCCATGGCATCTACGATAATTCGCATCGTTAGACCTCCGTAAGAACTTTTGCGCCATCGTTGCGCCTTCTCTTGCCCAAGAAAGACAGGTTAAGTGTATCATAACGCGGTAGAATACTTGTAACCATCTAGCCTTGAGGAAATTAGCCGCGGATGCCGCGGATCCCCGCGGATTTTTTGGGCGCTAAGCGCCACCGAGGGGCGGAACGCCCTCCTGCCCTCCGTTTTTGTCTGCGGAATCGTAATTACCTGCCCAGAAGCGCTGCGGGTAGCCTTATGGCTGTAAATGCTCACACAGAGAACACGGAGAACACAGAAGACACGGAGCGTATTTCCCTTTGCAAGCGCTTTTTGGAGTGCGGTGCCTTGGCACCGCTTTGGAAAGCGGCGACTCGTCGCCGCACTCCAAAGAAAACACAGCCGACAGAGGCGTTTTGCCACCACGTAGGTAATTACGCGGAATTTGTGGAATCTGCGGTTTCCCTCTGCTGAGGCTGAGCAGATACGAAGATTATGCCACCGCCGGGCGCTTTGCCCGGCAGGCGACGCCTTCCTCACCCCGAAAACAGAGCAACTTTTTGCCGTGGGATGGGTTTTAATGGACAAGCAAGCGCCGGAAGCGCAGATTTCAGATAACGAAGCCCTGGCTCGAGCCCGCACCGGCGACCGTGAAGCCTTTGGGGTGCTTTACGAGCGTTACGTGCAGCGCATTTACAACTATGTGTATTACCGCATCGGGCACCCTCAAGAGGCCGAAGATTTGACCGCCCGGGTGTTTTATCGGGCGTTGCAGCATATTCATCATTACGAAGAGCGCGGCTTGCCCTTTGCGGCTTATCTTTACCGCATCGCCCACAACTTGGTGGCCAATTGGCACCGCGACCAAAGCCGGCGCAAAGAAATTGCCTTAGACGACGAGCCCTGGAACCCGCCCCGCGCCACCACCCCCAGCCCCGAGCGCCAGGTGGTGCGCCGCGAAGAGGAAGAACGCTTGCTGCAGGTCATCCGTCGTTTGCCCCCCGACCGGCAGGAACTTTTGATTCTGAAATTCGTCGACCGCCTCTCCAACGCGGAAATCGGCCAGATTTTAGGCCGCAGCGAGGGCGCGGTCAAGAGTTTGTATCACCGCACCCTGATCGCCCTGCGCGCTGAACTGCGCGCCGCCGCGGAAGACCAAGAGGCTTGAGATGTTTCACATCGTCACCGACGGCACGGCCGACTTCCCCCCAGGCTGGGTTGAAAAATACCGCATCCACGTGGTGCCTTTTCGCATTCACTTCGGCAACGATACTTTTGTCCAGGATGTCGATTTAGACGACGAAGGCTTTTATCGCCTCATCGCCGAGCGGAAAATGATTCCCAAGACTTCACAAGCCACGCCGCAGCAGATGGAAGCCCTCTACACCCGCATCGCACAACCGGGCGACACGGTGCTTTCTATCCACGTGAGCAGCAAGTTGTCAGGAACTTATGAATCGGCAGTGCTGGCAGCCCGCAGGCTGGCCGGCAAAATTCGGGTCGTGCCCTTCGATAGCCTGGCCGGGGCAGCCGCGCTGGCCTTTATGTGCCGTGAGGCGCGGCTGCTGGCCGAGCGCCAGGCCGGGGTCGAGGCGATTCTGGCGCGGCTGCGCGCCATCCGAGAGGCCGTGCGGGTGGTGCTCATGGTGGACAACCTGGAGTATCCGCGCCTGAGCGGGCGGGTCAAGGCCATGCAGGCTTTTGTGGCCTCGGCTTTGCGCATCAAACCGATCATCACGTTGGAAGAGGGGCTCCTGGTGGCGCAGGGGCGGGTGCGCACCCGGGCGCGGGCGCTGGCCTACGTGGTGCAACGGGTCAAAGAAGAAATGCAAGGCCGGCCGGCGCACGTGGCCGTCGTGCACGCTCGCGCCCCGCGAGATGCAGCGCGGCTCGCCGAGATGGCGCAGCAGTCCCTCGACTTGCGAGAACTCATCCGCACCTCCCTTTCGATTGCTGTAACCGTGCACTTAGGCCCCGGCACCGTGGGCTTGGTGGCCTACCCCGCGGAGGAAAACCATGCCCTGGTGGCCTAAACGCGACCTCCCCCCCGAGGAAGTGGCGGCGTTAGAAGCCCAACTGCACGCCTCGCTGGTGCCCGTAGAGGTCGACGCGGGCTTTGTGCAGCGCTTTGGCGAACAACTGCGCCAGCAGCGCCCGCTTTACGTGCCCCAAGCCCGCACGTGGGATCAAGCCTGGCTGCTGTTTGGCGGGCTGAGCGGCACGTTGCTGCTGCTGGCCGGGGTGGCCATTGCCTTGTTCTGGCGGCAGAAGGCCTCGGGCTCCTGAGAAGGGGGTGGCGGGAGGCGGGATGCGTTGCCTGGTGCTTGGTTGCTTCGTGCTTCTCTGGGCGCCCGGCGTTTCTCGGCGACGCCTTGGCGGCCTAAAATCTCGCGTCTATCCGCAATCAACCGCGTTCATTTGCGGGCTATTTTAGGCTGAACAGTTACAAATCCCCCAGATGTTTCCAGTGTAAGAGTGCCCTGGCTACGGTTAGGGCATAGACCTGGCGGGCGCCCGCGGCCAACAGTGCCTGGGCGGCCGCGTCTAACGTTGCGCCGGTGGTCATCACGTCATCGATCAGTAGGAGTGTTTTCCCCGCTATGGCCTCGGGTTGCACCGTGTGGAAAGCCCCGGCCACATTGGCCCACCGCTCGGCCACGCTTAAGCCCACCTGTGAGCGGGTTTCGCGGGCGCGGATGAGCGCCTTCCCCAAATAGGGCACACCCAGCCCCAACGCCACCGGGTAAGCCAGCAGCGCAGCCTGATTGTACCCTCGCTGGCGGCGGCGTGACGGGCTGAGAGGCACCGGCAGCACGCTTTCGATAGCCCACCCCGTCTCTTCTGCCAGCGCGAGCAGGGGGCGGGCTAAGGCTTCGCCAAGCCCCAAATCGCGGCGATATTTGAGCCGATGCACCGCGCGCTGCACGCTGCCTTCCATGTGTGCCCAGGCGCGGGCTGCAGAAAAGGCTGGTGGGCGACGGCGACAACGGGAACACAAGCCGTCGGCAGCCGGCGTGTCCAGTTCCTGCCCGCAGCGCACACACAAGGGCGGGCTGAGCCGCGGGGCTGCGGCCATGCATTGTGTGCAAAAGCGCGCCCCTACCTCCCCGCAACCCACACACCGGGGCGGAAACAGCCAATCGGTTGCCATCCACACGGCCTGGTAGAGCCGATAGGCGAGGGGTTTAGAATTCACCAGAAGAAAATAGTTGGACGATGATCATCACCGCCGGGCCCAAAAGCACTAAGAACAGGGCCGGCATGACCAAAAAAGCCAGAGGGAAGAGCATTTTCACCGGGGCTTTTTGGGCGGCCTCTTCAGCGCGCTGGCGGCGCTTGATGCGCATGTTTTCGGCTTGAATTTGCAACACATTACCCAGGCTGACCCCCAATTGTTCGCTTTGAATGATGGCGGCTACAAAACTGGACATTTCCGGCACGCCGACCCGTTCGGCCATATCGCGCAGGGCTTCGCGTCGGCTTTTGCCCAGTTGAATTTCGCGCAGCACGCGCCCAAATTCAAAGGCCAGTTCGTTATCCCATTTGTCGACCACTTTTTGCATAGCGTTGTCGAACCCCAGCCCTGCACCAACGCAAATGGTCAGCAGATCTAAGGCGTCGGGCATGGCTTTGAGGATATTCTGTTGTCGTCGTTTGATTTTGCTTTGCAGCCACAAATCGGGGAAGAAAAAGCCCAAAACGCCAAAAATCACGGTTAGTAATAGGGCTTGTTTTCGTATTCCAGGGTTGTGCGAGATGCCCAGCAGAAAGAAGATCAGGCCGCCAAAGAGCAACGCGCCGACAAAATGCAGCGCTACAAAGGTAGGGGCTTCTACCCCTTGCGGGCGCCCGGCCAGTTCCAAGTTGCGTTGGGTGTTTTGGAGCACGCTTTGCGGTGTAAACCGCAGGGCGAGTTGCCCTAAGGAGCGCGCCAGGGGCATCACCACCCGTTGGGTGAACGGTTGAGAAAGTTCGACCTCTTCTAACGATTGAATTTCTCGGCCGCTGTCGATGTATTCGGCCAGTCGTTCTTGCAGGGGGTCGTTATCTTCTTCTTGTTGACGTAAGCCAATGATGGCCAGTACGATCGCGCCCACCACCAGCACGGCCAATAAAAGCCACAAAATCCACATAATACCTCAAACCTCAATGTTGGCAATTTTCTGCATGACGAAGTAACCTGCGGTAATCAAAATAATCCCCGTGCCGATAATGCAGTAGCCCACGGGTTTCATTGCTGGGTTGTCGGGGTGAACCAGTTGCCCCATGTAATGAGGGTTCATACGATAGATGAGGAAAAAGAGCGCGATGGGCAGTAACGACAGCGCGGTGCCCGAGAAACGCACTTGCGAAGTAAGGACACGGATTTCACCTTTGAGCCGCACGCGCTCCCGGATGGTCTCGGAGATGGTCTCTAAAATATCGGCCAGGTTGCCGCCTACTTCACGTTGAATGTTCATGGCGGTGATCACCAAATCTAGGTCGTCGCTGGGGATGCGGCGTAGCAAGTTGTCTAACGCTTGTTCCATGGGGATGCCGACTTGAATTTCTCGCACCACCCGCTGGAACTCGGTAGAAATGGGAGGCGAGAGTTCTCGACTTACGGCTTCTAAGGCTTGCAAAGTGGAATAACCTGCCCGAAGGCTGTTGACCATCAAGTTAAGCATGTCGGGCAACTGGTTGTTGAATTGGGTTAGGCGTTTGTGGCGGCGCATTTTGAGGAAGATGGGTAAGCCGTAGTAGCCCAAGATCAGCCCGGTGAGAGTAAACAGCAACCCGCCGGCGCCCAGCAGGTAGCCAAAAGCAGCGCCGGCTGCGGTGGTGCCCAGCCGTGCCAAAATGTATTCTGCGGGCCGCAGGCGCACGTCGGCCTGTGCCAGTTGCTGCGAGACGCTGTCCCACCATGCAAAACGTTCCAGGTGACGGTCTAAAGCGCCGCTTTCGCTTTTTTTTCGGCTTTTGCGTTCTTCTTGCAGTTCTGTGAGGGTTTCTTCCCCCAAAAAGCGTTCCACTCGGTCTTCTACCAAGGCGCGGTTGGCGCGGTAAGTGAGCACCAGCCCCACAATTAACAACGTCAGGGCGATGCCACTGCCAATAGCCAAAATCCAAAGTGGGTTGATGTTGCCCATAGTTGCTCCTGCCGAGCGGCCTTAGTGCCGCTTGCCGATGCCGAAAACCGAGGCAGGAAGGTGGATGCCCGCGGCTTCAATTTTGTCCATAAATTTGGGGCGCAGCCCGGTGGGTACCAATTGGCCAAATACTTTGCCATCGCGATAGCCGCCATGGCGGAAGGTGAACAGGTCGGTCATGCTGATGACGTCGCCTTCCATGCCCGCAATTTCGGTGATGGCGACCACTTTGCGCGTGCCGTCGCGCATACGCGATTGGTGTACTACCAGGTCGATGGCCGAGGCGATTTGCTCGCGAATCGCGCGGACGGGCAGTTCCATACCGGCCATCATGGTCATGGTTTCTAAGCGCGAAAGGGTGTCGCGGGGGCTATTAGAGTGCACTGTGGTCATCGAGCCTTCGTGTCCTGTGTTCATGGCCTGGAGCATATCCAGCGCCTCGGCGCCGCGTACCTCGCCCACGATAATGCGGTCTGGCCGCATTCGCAGTGCGTTGATGACCAGGTGGCGGATGGTCACTTCCCCCTTGCCTTCAATGTTGGGCGGTCGCGATTCCAAAGTAATTACGTGTTCTTGCCGCAATTGCAACTCGGCTGCGTTTTCAATGGTGACGATCCGTTCTTCTGCCGGGATGAAGCCTGAGAGGATGTTCAGTAAGGTGGTTTTACCAGACCCTGTGCCGCCCGAGATGATAATGTTCAGCCGCGCTTTGACGCAGGCTTCTAGGAATTGCATAGCCTCTGTGGTAATCGAGCCGAAGTTGATCAAGTCCTGCACCGTGAGCGGGGTTTTGAAGAATTTGCGGATGGTGATCACCGGCCCCACTAATGAGATGGGCGGGATGACAATATTGACGCGCGAGCCGTCGGGCAAACGGGCGTCAACATAAGGGCTTGATTCGTCCACCCGTCGCCCTAAGGGCGCTACGATGCGCTCGATAATGCGCATAACGTGTTCGTTGTCTTCGAATGCGACGGAGGCTTTTTCGATTTTGCCGTGTCGCTCTACATAGACGTGTTTGGGGCCGTTGACCATGATTTCGGTGATGGCCTCATCGTCCAGCAAGGGTTGCAGGGGGCCGAAGCCTAAAATCTCGGCAGAAATGGCTTCAAACAGCCGGTGACGCTCTGGCCGCGAAAGGACGATTTTCTCTTCTTGCAAAATTTGTTCGAACAGGTCGTTGATGGTGCGGCGCACCTCGTCAGCCTGTGAAATATCCAATGTGGGGTCTAATTCGGCCAGCAAGCGTTGTTGGACCCTGGTTTTCAGGTCGGCTAACGTGCCGCGCGGTGTATTGCCCGGCCGGGAGAGGGGGGGGCGCGAGCGAGAGGTGCTCTTGGTGGCCCCTGGGGCGGCCTCGCCTCGTTCAATGCGTTTGAGTAGAGACATGGTTTTGCTCCCTTCTCGGGCGGAGGGAAGTCAACGGGAAGTCAGACGGCGGCTGTCGCGGTTTCTAATTCGTTCAAGCGGCGGCGCACGCGTTCGGCCAGTTTGATGATTTGGCGCGAGATGGGGGCGCCCCGATCTGCTTGAATCACCGGGCGCCCTTTGTTGACGGCAGGCAATACGTGGCGATAGTCTTCGGGTATGCTTAGCACTACGGGGTGTCGAAAACTGTTCCCAACCCGTTCTGGCGTGATGGCCACCCGTTTGTCATAACGGTTCATTACCATGAGGATGTGTTCTTCGGGGACTTCCATGGCGCGCATCCAGTTGAGGAACAGCCGAGCGTTTTTGATGGAAGGAATATCTTGCCCAACCAGCGTTATTACCAAGTCGCTGGCATCGATGGCGGCCAAGGTCATTTCTTCTAATGGGCTGGCGGTGTCGACCACCACGTAAGCGAACAGTTGCCGCAAAAAGGTGAGCAGTTTCCCCAGTTGGTCGCCGGTAAAGTCGCCCCTTTCTTCCAAACGGGCGGGTGCGGCTAAGATTTTGACCCCGCTGGCCTCGTGGGTGGTGAGGACGTTTTCTACGACTTCTGCGTCTAAGGCATCGGCGCGTGGTAGCAGGTCGGCTAAGGTAAATTTGCTATGCTCGTTGAAGAAGAGCGCCACGTCGCCGTATTGTATTTTGCTATCTACCACGACGGTAGGCGTATCTTGACTATGCAGCGCAACGGCCAGGTTGACGGCTAAGGTGGTGCAGCCTAAGCCGCCTTTAGGCGCGTAGAGGGTGACAATTTTGCCCTGAATGCCTGGTGTGCCGCTGGCGGCTTGGGTGGCTGCTTGACTGACCTCCCCTATCCGCTGGCGTTCGGCGTGGGCAAACTGCCCCGCGCGCTGCACTGCCGCGACCAGTTCGTCAATGGTGGGCGGTTTGGCTAAAAAGTCGCGAGCCCCTGCCAGCATGGCGCGACGCATGTAGTTGGGGTCGTCTTGTACGGTGAGAATGACCACCTGGGCGTAAGGCAGGCGTTCTCGAATCTGTTCCGTGGCGGTGATCCCGTCCATGTCTGGCATGTTGATGTCCATAATGATCACGTCGGGATCGCTTTTTTCTGCTATGGCCACGGCTTCACGGCCACTGCCCACTGAGCCAACAATCTCAACGTTCCGCTCAAACTGCAATAGTCGGCGGATGTTTTCTCGCGTTTCTGCAATATCGTCAACAATGAGTACGCGGATGGTGTTTGCTGAAGGCATCATCGCCTCGTCCCTTACTGAGGGGGCATGGTGGCGACAGCGTCACCCCGCAGACGGGTGGGGAGCACTTTGTCAATGCGCGGGTTCAAGTCGTAAGGCAACTTGGAGGGCACCACCACCTCGTAAGAATCTATAATGGTAGAGAGGGTGACTGCGTTGGTGCTCAGGTCGCTGTCATCGCCGCCGGCACGCAGGGCCAAGGTGAATGGCACCCGCCGGTCGAGCAAGTATTTGAGAACCACAGCCTCTTGTGGTGTGACCACCAAGGTAATGACGTCGGGAGCATTTTGTTGCTCTACGGCTGCAGACGCTTCAGCAGGTTTTTGGCCTTGGGGCTTATTGCCCTGCTGTGGTTGGGGGTTGCCTTCCTCAGCGGTTGCTAATGTCATGTTGCTGCCTCGGGGAAAAGTGCCTACATAGAGCACGGCTGCGTCTTTGATAAGCATTTGTGTGCTCAGGCGGGCGCGCTGCGGTTCCGATGGCACCGCGTAGAGTGAAATCCCCAATGTTTCGTCCTCGACTGTCTTGCCTACCGCACCACTGCCTTCGCCCACTTCCGCGGTAAGCGTTGGCCCGCTCTCTTGCCCCCCACTGGTTTGTGGCGGTTTGATGGCTGCAACTTTGTCGGGTAGAATGCTCTGAAACTCTTCATCGACATCTACAAAGGGGAAGGTAGCAATCACAGCCACGTGGTCGCCGGGCTGTAGGGCGTAGGCTACGCCGCTTAGGCGGTCTAACGGAATAGCCAACGCAACACTGCCAGGAGGAATTTGCAGCGAAGCCAGCGAGCCCTCTGAGCCGACGGTGAGTTTTTCGGCCACGTCGCCTTCGGTGAGGAACATGCCTTGGCTGAGGTCGCGCACAGCCCGTTTGCCGAGGGCTTGTTCAGGTTTGGTCAACTGGGTTTGCAGCACCTTGTCCGCGGGCAGATCCACCGTGGTTAGCATGTCAGCGGTGATTTTTGTGCCGCGGTGAATGGCTTGCGCGGCGACTACCACAGGGATGGTCTGCTGAGCGGCAGGGGAGGATGCCGAAGCCCCAGGGGCGCCAGGTTTGGCTGATTGGCGCAGTTTCCAAAAGATGGCCAACATGGCAATGAGTAAAATGAGAGCAACCAGAATCAAGAGCCGACCGATTTTCATGCTTTGCCTCCTTGAGTGTACACACCACGCTTTGAGCCGCGCCCAAAGGCGGATACTTCAAGTTTACCTCAACCTTGTGTTTTTTGCTACCCGCTTTGCCCAGTACTGAAGGGCTATGCGCGCCGCGTTTGCCAAGGCCCTTCATGGGGCAGCAACCCCCGGTGCGCGTTTCGTGCTAAAATTGGGGCGCGAGGCGAACGCACTGGCTCCGCCGATTCTCTCTTCCCTGGGAAAACAGCCCGCGGATGACGTCAATCGCGAGTTGCGAATGGCGAATTAGGAGTGAATGGCAGCGATTTTTAGGGCGCCAAGGGCCAAAAGGGTGTCAAAGGCTTCAAAAGCGTTGCGAGGGCCCCGAAAAGCACCCGAGCAACCAATCCCCCAAAGTACCCAAGTAACCAAGTAACCAATCCCCCAATCCCCCCCCAATCCC
>JALUDX010000201.1 GCA_027053355.1 Anaerolineales bacterium
GGGATAAAAGGGGGGCGGGGTGAGGGTAAATGCAAAAGTTAGAAGTCTGCTCAAGTTTGTGTCGGGTAACCAGCGAAAAAACACTAAAAAGCCAATGTTCGCCTTCGCTTCTTGGCGACCTTGGCGTCCTCTTGGCGCCCTTGGCGACCTGAAAATCCGTGATGCTCCGTGTTATCCGTGGTCTATTTCCTTGTGGCTGAACGGTTACACTGTTTTTTTGAAACGCCAAGGGCCGCATCCCGCCTCCCCTATCACGCATCCATCCGGCTTTGGCCGTCGAAAGCGAGGTGACCATGTCGCAAGCCCTTTACCGCAAATGGCGTCCCCGTGAGTGGGACGAAATCGTCGGGCAGCAACACGTGGTGCAAACCCTGCGCCACGCCACCGCGGCCGAGCGGGTGGCTCACGCCTATCTCTTCGCCGGCCCCCGGGGCACGGGCAAAACCACCACCGCCCGCCTGCTGGCCAAGGCGGTCAACTGCCTGGCGCCCGACCCCGCCGACCGGCCGTGCAACCAGTGCGCCCATTGCCAGGCCATCAACCAGGGCCGCTTCATGGACATCATCGAAATCGATGCGGCCTCTAACACCGGTGTGGACGACATCCGTCAGTTGCGCGACAAAATTGCCTTTGCCCCGGTGCAGGGACGCTACAAGGTGTACATCATCGACGAAGTGCACATGCTTTCTACCGCGGCCTTCAACGCTTTGTTGAAGACCTTGGAAGAACCGCCCGCGCACGCGATTTTCGTGCTGGCGACCACCGAAGTGCACAAAATCCCGGCCACCGTGCTTTCTCGCTGCCAGCGCTACGAGTTCCGTCGCATCCCGGTAGACGACATCGTGGGCTACCTGCAACGCATTGTGGAAGGAGAGCACCTGGAGGCCGAGCCCGAGGCGCTGACCTGGCTGGCTCGGCAAGCCACGGGCAGCCTGCGCGACGCCATCTCTCTGCTGGATCAGTTGGCTTCGACAGGACGGCCGATCACCGTGACCCTGGCGCGTGAGGTGTTGGGTACGGCCACCGACCAAACCGTGGCTGCGCTGGTCGGCGCGTTGGCCCAGCGCGACCTCACCCCTGGGCTGGAAATCATCCAACAGGCGCTGGATCGCGGCGCCGATCCCCGGCAACTGGCGCGGCAGGTGGTCTCTTACCTGCGGCAAGTGCTGCTGGCCAAAAGCCACAATGCGGATCTGCTGGATATGCCGGAGAAGGAGCGCCTTTTGGTGGCGCAGCAGGCCCAGGCCTTCGAACTGCCGCGCCTGCTGGGTGCGATGCGGGCTTTCGAAGCCGCGGCAGCCGAAGGCCGCACCGATTGGCACCCCAGTCTGCCCCTGGAACTGGCTTTTCTGGAGGCCGTGGCAGCGTCGCCCCAGCCCGCGCCGGCTTCTTCTTCGCCCCCGCAGCAAACCGGCGCGCCCTCTACGCCGCCTTCGTCCGCCTCTTCTCCCCCGCCCTCTGCGGCCCCGGACGGCGCAGGCGCGGGAGCCGCGGCAGCAGCGCCTTCCCCCCTCACTATGCCCATGCTGCGCGACGCGTGGAAGCACGCGTTGCAGCAATTAGACCACGCCTTAGTGTCGCTGCTTCAGCAACAGCGGGCAGCCCCCTTGGGCGTGCAAGGGCACGAAGTCGTCATCGGCCTGCGGGGCGGCAAAAGCAGCCTATTGCTGCTCCTCAAACCTGAGCGGCAGCAAACCGTGCAACAGGCCCTGCGCGGCGTGCTGGGCCGGTCGGTCACCGTCCGCTTCAAGCCGCTGCCCGCCAAAGGCGAATTCGACCCCGACATCCTGCAACAACACCCCATGGCCCAGGTAGCGGTAGAATTAGGGGGGAAGGTGGTACAATCCCAGCCTCGACACCCTGGAGGAATCTATGGCTAAATACCGTCCATCCAAACGGGCTCGCCCCAACCCCATGGCCCTTTTGCAGCAAATGCAAGAGCAACTGGCCGAAGCCCAGCAGCAACTGGCCGAAGAAACCGTGACCGGCACCGCAGGCGGCGGCGCGGTTGCCGTGGTGCTCACCGGCGACCAGAAATGCGTTTCCGTGACCATCGACCCTGAACTGCTGGCCGAGGGCGACGCGGAAATGCTGCAAGACCTGCTGGTGAGCGCTTTCAACAACGCCCAGGAAGCCGCCCAAAAACTGAGCGAAGAGCGCCTGGGCGGCATCACCCAGGGCCTAAGCGGCCTCGGCCTTCCCTTCTAACGCCCCCCGCCAACTGCCATCCGCCAACTGCCACCTGCCATCTGCCATCCGCTAACCGCCACCCGCCACCCGCCAACTGCCTTCCCCACCTATGTCCCTCCCTGAACCCATCCAACGCGCCATCGAAGCCTTCGCCGCCCTGCCCGGCATCGGCCCCAAGAGCGCCTCGCGGCTCACCTTCTACCTGCTGCGCGAGCAGTCCGCCGCGCTGCGCGACACCCTGGCCGAAGCCATCCGCGGGCTGAACGACGTGGCCTATTGCCAGCAGTGCTTCAACTTCACCGAAGCGGGGCAGCCCCTCTGTCCTGTGTGCCGTGACCCCCACCGCGACGACGGCCTGATTTGCGTGGTCGAAGAGCCGCTGGATGTGGAGGCCATCGAGCGCACGGGCGTTTACCGCGGCCAATACCATGTGCTGCACGGCGCGCTTTCCCCCATCGAAGGCATCGGGCCCGACGATCTCAAAATTCGCGAACTGCTGGCGCGGGTGCAAGCAGGCCGGGTGCACGAAGTCATCATCGCCACCAACCCCAGCATGGAAGGCGACGCCACCGCGATGTACCTCCACCGCTTGCTCGCGCCCTTGGGCATCAAAGTGACCCGCCTGGCCCGCGGCCTGCCCGTGGGCGGCGACCTGGAATATGCCGACCAAAACACCCTGCGCGGCGCCTTAGTGGAGCGCAAGGAAATGTAAGGGGATGCCCGGTGCCCGGTACCCGGTGCCCAGTGCCCCGTACCTCAATCCCCCAAATCCCGAATCCCCCAATCCCGAATCCCCCTCTTCCCCCATGGCCAAACCCCACACCGTCTACGTCTGCCAAAACTGCGGCAAGCGGGCGCCCAAGCCCTTGGGGCGCTGCCCCCAGTGCGGCGCGTGGAACGCCTTTGTGGAAGAAGTGGTGGTGCCCGAAAGCAGCAGCAAAGCCCGCCGCCGCGCCGGCGCCCGCAGCCAGCCCCGCCGCCTGCACGAAATCGAAGGCGACTTAGGCGAGCGGCTGCCCCTGCCCATCGGCGAGTTTGCCCGGGTGTTGGGCGGCGGCATCGTGCCCGGCTCGGTGGTGCTGGTGGGCGGCGACCCCGGCATCGGCAAATCCACCCTCATGCTGCAAACCGCGTTGGAAATGGCCGCCGTCGGGCGGGTGCTCTACGTTTCGGGCGAAGAATCGGAGCGGCAAATCAAAATGCGCGCCCAACGCCTGTGGCGCGCCGCCGACGGCAGCGAGCGCCCCTTCCCCGAAAACCTCTATCTCGTTACCGAAACCGACCTGGAAGCCATCCTCGCCCATGTGGAAACCGTCCAGCCCCGCCTGCTGGTGGTGGATTCCATTCAAACGGTGTACCTGCCCGACCTGCAGTCGTCGGCGGGGTCGGTTTCCCAAGTGCGGGAATGCGCCAGCCGCCTGCGGGAAGTGGCCAAAACCCAGGGGCTGAGCGTGTTCTTGGTCGGCCACGTGACCAAAGAGGGCGTGATTGCCGGGCCACGGGTGCTGGAACACATCGTGGATACGGTGCTCTATCTGGAAGGCGACCGCTTCCAGGCTTATCGGCTGCTGCGCTCGGTAAAAAACCGCTTCGGCACCACCAGCGAGGTGGGCGTGTTCGAGATGCACGAGCGCGGCCTGGTGGAAGTGAGCAACCCCTCGGAAGCCTTCCTCGCCGAGCGGCTGGTCAACGCGCCTGGCTCCGCGATTGCGGTCACCATGGAAGGCACCCGCCCCCTGCTGGTGGAAGTTCAGGGCCTGACCAACCCCACCGCCTTCGGCAACCCGCGGCGCACCGCCAACGGCGTGGACTTCAACCGCCTGCTGTTGGTGGCCGCGGTGCTCACCCGCCGCGCCGGCGTGCGCCTGAGCGATCAGGACGTGTTCGTCAACGTGGTGGGCGGGCTGCGGGTGGGCGAGCCTGCCGCCGACCTGGCGGTGGCCGCGGCGCTGGCTTCCTCCGCGCGCGACAAGGCCGTGCGCGCCGACGCGGTGCTCGTTGGCGAAATCGGCCTTTCGGGCGAACTGCGCAGCGTGAGCCAACTGGAAGCCCGCCTGAAAGAAGCCGCCAACTTGGGTTTCAAAGCCGCCATCGTGCCCAAACAAATCGGCCGGCGGCTGAAAACCCCGCCCGGTCTGGAAGTCATCCCCGCGCGGTCGTTGCGCCAGGCGTTGAAGGCTGCCCTGACCACCGCCTGACCTCCCCCACCCGTAACTATTCAGCCACAAGGAAACAGACCACGGATAACACGGATAGCCACGGATGCGCACGGATTTTTAGATCGCCAAGGTCGCCAAGATGACACCAAGGCCGTCAAGAAGTGAGGGCGAGCGTGGGCTTTTTAGTGTTTTTCGCCTAATCTGTGCTCATCTATGAAATCTGTGGTTTCTTCTTGCCAAGGCTGAACAGTTGCCCCCACCCTCTAATTCCCGGCCCTGGGCGCGCCTGCGTCCCCCCGCCGGCAGCCGGTGAAAACGCCGCGAATGCTTATGCCTTTCCCTTCGTCCCTCAGTCGCCGCGATTTCCTCAAACTGACCGGCCTCGGCTTGCTGGGGCTGGCGCTGCCCGCGTTTGGCCTGCGTCAGACTTCCCTGAAAAAGGGGCTCCAGGGGCGCATTGTCTTTGAGCGGGTCAATCTGTACAACGCGCCGGCTTTCACTGCCAAACGGCTGAAAACCCTCTGGCGGGATGAGGTGTTCCCCCTGAGCGCGGCGGTCATCGGCGGCCCGAAGCCAGCGTACAACCGGGTCTGGTATCTGCTGGAGGGGTTGGGCTATGTGCATTCTGGCGGGGTGCAGCCCGTCGAAGTGCGCCTCAACCAGCCGCAAACCGTGCCCGAAGGCGGCATTTTGGCCGAGGTGACCGTGCCCTACACCGACGCCTACAGCGCACCGCTCCGCACACGTTCGCCCGAATATCGCCTCTATTACGCCACCGTCCATTGGGTGACCGGCCTGGTCACCGACAAACAGGGCGAAACATGGTATCGCATCCAGGATGACAAGTGGGATTGGCTGGTATACTACGCTCCTGCGCGGCATCTTCGGCTGTTGACACCGGCCGATGTAGCCCCCCTTTCCCCCCATGTGCCGCGGGAAGAAAAACACCTGCGGGTCGATCTCGCTCGCCAAATCGTGACGGCTTACGAAGGCCGCCGCGCGGTGTTCGCGGCCAAAGCAGCCACCGGCATGGGGTATTATGGCACGCCGACGGGCACCTTTTCCACTTACCACAAGCGCCCTTACCGCCACATGGCCGCGGGGAACCGGGCCGCCCCCCAGTTTGACCTCCCCGGCGTGCCGTGGGTGTGTTATATTACAGAGGTGGGCGTCTCGTTCCATGGCACTTACTGGCACAACGATTTTGGCAAGCCTCGCTCCCATGGCTGCATCAACCTGAGCCCCATGGCCGCGCGGTGGATTTACCGGTGGACCACGCCGGTGGTGCCCTTTGGCGCTCAATACGCTTACAAAAAAGACCTTGGCACCCGAGTGGAGATTCACTGATGCGACGCGAACCGCTGTTTGCCGGTCTGGTGGTCGACGAAGACGACCGCGCCGTAGAGGTAGCCTACGTGGGGGATGAGCCCTGCTACGTGGTGGACGACGCGGGCTTTCGTCGCCACATCCCTTCGGAAATCGTCGACCGTCAGGTGCTGCAGCAGTTGTTTGCCTTGGCCGAAGGGCACGAAGACGAAATCTCAGCCCAGGCCGCGCAACTGCTGGGGCAGACCGACCCTTTCAGCAAGGCCGCGCTGGAAATGCAATTCAAGAACCTCAGCCAGCGCGTGGATGATGTGCTCGCCGCGGGTGTCCCGGTCGAACACCGGGCGTATATGGGGATGTTGGGCTTTCGGGTACGCATCAACTACCATGGCGAGGTGGTGGAAATCGTCTACCCCGGCGTGCCCGACGAGTAAGGCAGGGGTGCGATGCGTTTCGATGTGTTTACGCTTTTCCCGGAAGTTTTTTACCCGTATCTGGATTTGAGCATCCTGGCGCGGGCGCGGCAGCGTGGACTGGCCGAGGTGCACGTCCACAACATTCGCGATTGGGCGACCGACAAGCACCACGTGGTGGACGATGAGCCTTACGGCGGCGGCGGGGGGATGGTGATGAAGCCGGAGCCGATTTTCGCCGCGGTGGAGGGCGTGTTGGGTCGGCCCCCGGCCGCGCCGGTGATTTTGCTCACCCCCCAGGGGCGGCCTTTTTCGCACGCGGTGGCGGCCGAACTGGCGCAATACCCCCACCTGGCGTTGCTCTGCGGCCGCTACGAGGGGGTGGACGAGCGGGTGCGGCAGCATTTGGTCAGCGATGAAATTTCCATCGGCGATTACGTGCTCACCGGCGGGGAACTGGCCGCGCTGGTGGTGCTCGACGCGGTGGTGCGCCTGCTGCCGGGGGTGCTGGGCGACCCCGACGCGCCGCACAAAGATTCCCACGCGATGGGGCTGCTGGAGTACCCGCATTACACCCGGCCAGCGGTGTTCCGCGGCTGGGAAGTCCCGGCGGTGCTGCGTTCGGGCGACCACGGACGCATTGCCCGCTGGCGACGCGAGCAGGCCCTGCGCCGCACGTGGGAGCGCCGCCCCGATTTGCTGGCCCGTGCCGACCTCACCGCGGAAGAGCGTGCCCTCATCGCCCGCTGGGAAGCCGAAGCCCGCTAATTAACGCAGAGGCGCAGAGCAGAGTAGGGGCGAGGCGTGCCTCGCCCAGAGGCACAGAGAAGGCAGAAACGCAGAGAGGCGCCAAGGGCGCCAAGGGCTCAAAGGACGCCAAGATTGACGCAGAGGCGCAAAGCAGAGTAGGGGCGAGGCGTGCCTCGCCCAGAGGCACAGAGAAGGCAGAGTTAGGTTTCGGTCTTCTGGGGTGGAACCGGTTATAATTATGGCGGGGAATGTGGAGAAGGAAAAAGAGTTGGAGAGAGGCAAATGGAGAAACGCATGATGGAAAGAGATACAGTGATAGATAAAAATGAATTGCTGAAACGGGTGAAGGAAGCCGTGCTGGAATTGGCTCCAAAAGCGGAGGTGATCCTTTACGGCTCCCGTGCCAGGGGAACGGCGCGCAGAGACTCCGACTGGGATTTCCTCATCCTCTTGCCCGGTCCGGTGAGTAAAGAACTTGAAATGGAAATCAAGGATCGCTTGTACGATATTGAATTGGAAACAGATACTGTGTTGAGCAGCATTATTCGGAGCAAGCAAGTGTGGTTGTCCAAGCGATATGAGGTGGTCCCGTTACGCCGGGAAGTAGAGAAAGACGGGATAGCAGTATGAGGGAGAAGGAACTTCGGGAATTGATAAATTACCGTATGCAGAGGGCGATGGAGACGTTAGAGGAAGCACGGGTGATGGCCGGCATGGAGCATTGGAATGCGTGTGCGAATCGGCTTTATTACGCGGCGTTTTATGCGGTATCGGCTTTGCTTGTCAAGGATGGGTTGAGCGCCAAAAAGCACAGTGGCATCAAAGCGTTGTTCAATCGGCATTATGTCAAAGTGGGGCGGGTATCGAAAGAGAAGGGACGTCTTTACAATCGTTTGTTTGATTTGCGGCAAGAAGGGGATTATTTGGACTTTGTGTCGCTGAGCGAGGAGGAAGTAGCCCCACTTGTGGAGGCTACCGCTGATTTTATTGAGAGCATTCGCTTGCTGTTAGAAGCCGAGGCGTAAAAACCTAACCCAGCGTGCAGCGGACGCGGCTTTGCCGCGCGCGAACGTGGGCGGGATTTTCGGGCCAAGGTCATGCGCCAACGATGGCCCATGGACGGCGCCGCCGTGCCGCTGACGCGATCGATGCAGAGAGGCGTCAAGGGCGCCAAGGGCTCAAAGAACGCCAAGATTGACGCAGAGGCGCAAAGCAGAGTAGGGGCGAGGCGTGCCTCGCCCAGAGGCACAGAGAAGGCAGAGACGCAGAGAGGCGCCAAGGGCTCAAAGGACGCCAAGATTGACGCAGAGGCGCAGAGCAGAGTAGGGGCGAGGCGTGCCTCGCCCAGAGGCACAGAGGGTGCCCCCAAGCAACCAAGCAACTAAGCAACCAGGGCAACCAAGTAACCGCTCCCTTCTTTCCCCTTACCGGAAAATGCCATGAACCTGGCAGGTTTACCCCTTCCCCCACGGGTGCGCGACATTTTGGCCGCGGCTTTGGACGCGGTCGACCCCTACCGCGCGGTGCGCCGCGCGCTGGAGTCGCCCGACCCGCCGACCCGCGCCGCGTTGGCCGCGGCCCGCCAGGTGGTGGTGCTCGCGGTAGGCAAAGCCGCGTTCCCCATGGCGCAGGCCGCCCGTGACTTACTCGGGCCGCGCATCGCCCGCGGGGTGGTGGTCACCAAAGCCGGCCATGCGGAAGGCACGTTGCCCGGCTTCCGCACCGTGTTCGGCGGCCACCCCCTGCCCACGGTGGGCAGCCAGCGCGCCGCGGCCGCGGTGCTGCAAGCCGTACACGGCCTTCAGGCCGACGATTTGGTGCTGCTTTTGCTTTCGGGCGGCGGCTCTGCCCTGATGGCCGCGCCCCGCCTACCCCTCACCCTCACCGACCTCCAGCGCACCACCCAGTTGCTTTTGGCCTCGGGCGCGACCATCGCGGAGGTCAACACCGTGCGCAAACACCTGGACGCGGTCAAAGGCGGCGGGCTGGCCCAGGCCGCCGCCCCCGCGACGGTGGTGGCCTTGGTGTTGTCCGATGTGTTGGGCAACCTGTTGGATGTGATCGCCTCGGGCCCCGCGGTGCCCGACCCCACCACGTTCGACGACGCGTGGGCGGTGTTGGCGCGATACGGCTTGGTGGAAAGGGTGCCTGCTGCGGTGCGGGAGGTTTTGCGCCGTGGGCGGCGGGGCGAGGTGCCCGAAACCCCCAAGCCGGGCGCGGCCTTTTTCCACAGCGTGCATCATCGCGTGGTGGGCGACGTGGCGCAGGCCGTCGAGGCCGCGGCCAACCGGGCCGCGCAAGAAGGGTTCCACACGGCCATTGCCGCCACCGCGCTGCAAGGCGAGGCGCGGGAAATCGGCCGCGGCCTGGCCGCGGTGCTGCGCGAAATGGCCGAACGCGAGCGCCCCCTGCCCCGCCCGGCCTGCCTGCTGCTGGGCGGGGAAACCACGGTCACCTTGGGCGAAAGTTACGGCCGTGGCGGGCGCAATCAAGAACTGGCGCTGGCCGCGGTGGAAGCCCTGGACGGCCTGCGCGACGCGTATTTGGTGGCCTTTGCCACCGACGGCACCGACGGCCCCACCGACGCAGCCGGCGCGGTGGCCCAGGCAGACACCCTGCGCCGAGCCCGCGCGCGGGGTCTTTCCCCCGCGGCTTACCTCCGCCAACACGACGCTTACGCGTTTTGGCAAGCGGTTGGCGGTTTGCTGCGCACCGGCCCCACCCAGACCAACGTCAACGACCTGATCTTGCTGTGCACGGGTAACCGTTCCGCCTTGGGGGAAAGCCGCGGATGACGGGGGATGGAGACGGGCGCTTCTGATATAATCGTGGGCATGGACGCGAATTCGCGCGTGGTCAATCCCCAACCGCAATCGGGCGATCGGCAAGATTATGCGCTGCGCCCGCGGCGGCTGCAAGACCTGGTCGGCCAGGAGCAAGTGCGAGAAAACCTGGCCATTCTCATCGCGGCGGCCAAACAGCGGGGCGAGCCGTTAGACCACGTGCTCTTTTACGGCCCCCCCGGGCTGGGGAAGACCACCTTAGCCCACATTTTAGCCAACGAAATGGGGGTGGAAATCAAGGTCACCTCGGGCCCGGCCATCGAGCGGGCTGGCGACTTGGCGGCCATCCTCACCAATTTGCGCGCTGGCGACATCTTATTCATTGATGAAGTGCACCGGCTGGGTCGGGCTGTGGAAGAGGTGCTCTACCCGGCCATGGAAGACTTTGCCCTGGATATCGTGATCGGCAAGGGGCCGGGGGCGCGTTCGGTGCGCCTGCGCCTGCCGCGCTTTACCGTGGTCGGCGCGACCACCCGCTTGGCGCTGGTGACCGCGCCTTTGCGCGCCCGCTTTGGCGCTGTATATCGGCTGGATTATTACGAGCAGCCCGCCATGGTGACCATCGTGCGGCGGGCAACCCAGGCGTTGGGCGTAGATGCCGAAGAAGAGGGTCTGGCCGAAATCGCCCGCCGCGCCCGCGGCACGCCCCGCGTGGCCCTGCGCTTGCTGCGCCGCGTGCGCGATTACGCGCAGGTGCGCGGCAACGGCGTGATTACCGCAGCCGTTGCCGCGGAGGCGTTGGATTTGCTCAACGTCGACCCCCTCGGCCTGGACGACGTCGACCGCCGGGTGCTGCACACCATCATCGAAAAATACCGGGGCGGCCCGGTGGGGCTCAATACCATTGCCGCGTCGGTAAGCGAAGCCCCCGATACCATCATGGAAGTGGTGGAGCCGTATCTGCTCCGCTTGGGCTTTTTGGAGCGCACCGCCCAAGGACGCATGGCCACCCCCGCGGCTTACGCACATCTGGGCATCCCCTACCCTGAGGAAAAACAAGAGCGCCTGCTGTAAGCGCGGCGGCCTTGGCTTGCGCCTCTGGAGGCTACCCATGGCACCCTTGGGACGCTGGTTGATGATTTTGGGCGCGCTGCTCATGGTGCTGGGCGCGCTGGTGGTGCTCTTCAGCCGGCTGGGCTGGCCCTTGGGTCGCCTGCCTGGCGACCTGGTCTATCAGCGGGGCAATTTCACCTGCGTCTTCCCCTTGGCGACCTCGTTGTTGCTGTCGCTGATTTTGACCGTGCTTCTCAACGTACTCTCTCGCTGGCTCAAGTAGCCCACGACTACCCACACAAATCCGCGGCTATCCGTATTATCCGCGTTCATCTGTGGCCTATTTCCCCGAGACTGAACAGTTGTAACAAAAAAACACCCCACCGTGAAGGTGGGGTGTTTGTGTGGTTGGCTGTGGTTTAGAGAGGCACCACGTTGGCAGCCTGCAGACCTTTGGGGCCCTCTTCGATGGAAAATTCCACCTTCTGGCCCTCTTCCAGGGAACGGTAGCCGTCCATCTGGATCGCAGTGTAGTGGACGAAGACGTCCTCGCCATCCTCGCGGCCGATGAAGCCGAACCCTTTGGTGGCATTAAACCATTTGACCGTACCAATGTAACGTTCAGACATGCTAACTATCTCCTTACAAAAAAATTGGGCGCCGGCCCCGTGGCCGCCGCCGTGGGTGATGCTCTTTGGCTGCGGTATTCCGTGCCTCCGATGCGCGGTAAGCATAACACCCCTTGCCCCCTTTGTCAAGCAAAATGCAACGGGCAGACAGGGCAAACGCATCTAAAATCCGGTTGTACGGCCCTCCTCTTTTGACCCCGGCGCGCGCCTCGCTCTTACCTACCCAGTGCATAATCAACCCAGATAATGGGTTTAGAGTTTTGCGACGGCACCCCGTGTTTCTTGATTCTCCTTGCCCCCGCTACGGCGACGCTATCGCGTGACCGTAGCCGCGCCATCCCTCCTTTGCTCAGGTTCAGGGGTGGCTGTCCGCCCCTGAATACCGTTTTTTGGAGTGCGGTGCCTCGGCAATGCTTTGGAAAGAGGCCCTTCGATGCACGCAGGACAGGCGACTTGTCGCCGCACGCCAAAAAACCTGATAGGAGTGCCGCGTCAGGCGCAGAGCGGCATCTTTCCCTCTTCTACCAGCAGCCTTTGCGTGCTCCCGCAGCGGTTATGCAGACCAAGCCAGCGAGTTCCCAAAAGTTGTGTCGCCCGTTTCCAAAATCCGTCCTGGACAAAACGCCGCGGCTTCCGTATAATTCAACCGTCGTGGCTCAGCCCGAAGCGTTTGCGGCGTGGAAGGAATCCCCTTCCCAATACCCCGGCGCCCCACGACCTCTGGGTTTTTCTTTGCGCCATTTGCGGTTTCTCGTGGCCCAGGCTGAGCAGACAGACAGCAAAACAAGACCAACCCCCACGCGAGGCCAAGTAGCCGCTGCAGGCCGTACAGCGAGCCGCCGGCTGGTGCGAGGCGGTCGGCCGGGCGGTGAAATCCCCCTCGCGGGCGCGGCTCGCCGCGCCGGGCGACCTCGGAGGGGCCGTCGTCGGCCGTAAGAGGCTCCGGCTTGCGCCCGTTATCGCGCGATAGAGGCAGCCTGAGGCTGCAAAAGCAGGTGGCACCACGAGCGCCCCCCTCGTCCTGCACGTGGGGGGCGCTTTGCCGTTTCCCGTAACCGCTCAGCCTTGGGAGAATAGTCCGCGGATGATGGCGGATAGCCGCGGATTTTAGGGCGCCAAGATGACGCAAAGGCCGCCAAGGAAACAAACCCCAAAAGGCGCAGCGAAACGCTGCGCCGCAGGGAAACGCCAGATCGCCAAGAAAAGCAACCAAGCAACCAGCCAACCAGGTAACCAGCCAACCAGGTAACCAAGCAACCAGGTAACCCCCATCCCCTTCACCCCGGAGGTGAAACATGCTCGACATCCGCCTGTTTCGCGAAAACCCCGACCTCGTCCGCGACGCACTGCGCAAACGCCAGGTCTCGCCAACCATGGTGGACGAAATCCTTGCTTTAGACCGCCAACGCCGCGACCTGCTGCGCGAGAGCGAGGCGCTCAAAGCCGAGCGCAACCGGGTTTCCAAAGAAATCGGCCGCAGCAAAGATGCCGCAGACCGGGAAGCCAAAATCGCGGCCATGCGGCAGGTGCGCGAGCGCATCGCGGCCTTAGACCAGGCCCTGCGCGAGACCGAAGCCCGCCTGCACGACGCGCTGGCCCGGGTGCCCAACATCCCTGCGGCGCAGGTGCCCGAAGGCCGCGACGAACACGACAACGTGGTGCTGCGGCAAGAAGGCGACCAGCCCCAATTCGACTTTACGCCCCTCCCCCACTGGGAACTGGGCCCCCGCCTGGGCATCATTGATTTCGAGCGGGGGGTCAAACTGAGCGGCACGCGCTTCTACATCCTCAAAGGCGCGGGCGCGCGGCTGGAGCGCGCGCTCATCGCCTGGATGCTCGACCTGCACCGGGAACAAGGCTACACCGAAATCTACCCGCCTTTCATGGTCAAAGAAGCCGTGCTCTTTGCCTCGGGCCAGTTGCCCAAATTCCGCGACAACCTTTACCACGATGCGGAAGAAGATTTCTGGTGGGTGCCCACCGCCGAAGTGCCTCTCACCGGGATGCACATGAACGAAACTTTTGCCGAGAGCGACCTTCCCCGCTATTACACGGCCTATACCCCTTGCTTCCGCCGCGAAAAAATGAGCGCCGGCCGCGACGTGCGCGGCATCAAGCGCGGCCATCAGTTCGACAAGGTGGAAATGTACATCTACACCCTGCCCGAAGCCTCAGACCAGGTGCTGGAAAAGATGCTGGCCGATGCAGAGCAGGTGCTGCGCGACCTGGGGTTGACCTATCGGGTGGTGCAATTGTGCACCGGCGATTTGGGCTTTGCCGCGCGGCTGACTTACGATTTGGAAGTGTGGGCTCCGGGGAGCAACGAATGGCTGGAGGTCTCTTCCGTCTCCAACGTGGGTGACTTTCAAGCCCGCCGCGCGAACATCCGCTATCGGCCTGAGGGCGGCGGCAAACCCCGCTTCGTGCACACCCTCAACGGCTCGGGGCTGGCCCTGCCGCGCACGGTCATTGCTATTTTGGAAAACTACCAGCAGCCCGACGGCAGCGTGGTCATCCCCGAAGTGCTGCGGCCATACCTGGGCGGCCTGGCGATGCTCCGGCCGTAGCCGCGGCCTCAACTTCCCGGCACCCATTGCAAGTTGGCCCACCCCAAGTGCCAGGCCAAAGCATACACCGCGGCCACGTAAGCCACCCAGGCCAGCAAGAACAGCCAATCTTGCCGTCGGACGCGCATCAGCCGGTAATACGTGCGCTGCGGCAGGGCGCCGAAGGCTTTGGCATCCATGGCCAAGGCGGTACGCTCCGATTTCCGCACTGCGGCTGCCAACAAAGGGATGGCATAGCGCCGGGTTTTCTCCAGCCAGCCGCGCCAGCCGCGGCCCTCACCCACGCCCCGCACCCGATGCGCCAGGCGGATAATCTCGAATTCCCGTCGCAGCAGCGGCAAAAAGCGATACGAAACCAGCACGCCATAGCCAAAGCGGTCGGGCACCTTCAAGTTCTGCACCAGGCTGAGGGCAAAATCGGTGGGGTCGGTGGTGGCTACGAAAAGCAGCGAAGCCGCCACGAACACCCCTACCCGTAGCCCCACGCCCAAACCGGCGCGCAAACCTTCGGTGCTCAGCGTCCACAGCCCCCAATGCCAGAGGACGTGGGGGTGAGGGTAGCGGCTGAGGTCCGCGTAGAGCGCGTTGAACAGGGCAATGGGCCAGGGGAGCAGCAGCAACGGCAGGCTCCATCGCCACATCTGCCGCCAGGGGATGCGCCCGACCTGCCAGGCGGTCAGCCACAAGGCCAGCAGCAGCAGCGAGGGGATGAAGGGGTCGAAGGCCGCGGTAGCAGCCAACGCGACCACCCCCATGGCTGCCAGTTTCATGGTCGGGTTCAGGCGATGCAGAGGCGAAGCGTGGGAAAGGTAGGTGAACATGGGCGTTGACCACGCTCAGGAACGAAAATAGCCACGACGCAGTGGGCGGACGTCTTCGACAGTGATAAAGGCTTTGGGGTCAAAGTCGGTGACAATGCGCCGCACTTCGGCTGCTTGCTTGCGAGGCACGGTGAGGTTGAGGATGTTGACCGTGCCGTGGCGGCCCCGGCCGGCCACTTCGGTGACTGCAAAGCCCGCGTCGCGCAGCCGTTCGGCCAAGATGGTGCCTCGGCCGGGGCTGATGATGCGCATGTGGGCGTAGCCCATGGCCAGCCACGATTCTAACGCCATACCTACCACCGTGCCGGTGGCAAAGCCGGCCGCGTAGCCAATCATGTTCCACAGGTTATCCAGATTGGCAAAGATTTGACGGATGGCCACGACGAATACCAAAGCCTGAAAAAAGCCCAACAGCCAGGCCATCAGCCGTTGGCCGCGGATGATGGCTAAGATGCGCACCGTGGC
Source organism: Anaerolineales bacterium (assembly GCA_027053355.1). Classification (GTDB taxonomy): domain Bacteria; phylum Chloroflexota; class Anaerolineae; order Anaerolineales; family DRMV01; genus DRMV01. The sequence goes on from JALUDX010000201.1 coordinate 15,157, forward strand.
GATGGATACATCGACCACCCGTAAGCCAAAGATGATGGCTGCCGAGAGCAAGGCAGCCCAGGTGAGGGGTTGCCAATTCATGAGCGGCCTCCCACGCTGGCTCGCCAGATGCCCCGGCGCATCGGGCGGACCACTTCCACCGTGACAAAAGCCTCAGGGTCAGTTTGATCCACGATGTCCAGCACTTGGGGCATTTGGCGGCGCACCACGCCGCAGTTGATCAGTTCCACCGTGCCGTCGCGGCCGGTGGCCGGTATTTCAGTGATGGCAAAACCGGCCTCTCGCAGCCGGTGAGCGACGGCCGCGCCGCGACGGGGGCTGATGATGCGCAGGTGCACGTGCCCCAGCCCCAAACGCCGTTCCAGGGCGATGCCTACTACGCCGCCGGTGGCGTAGCCCAACGCGTAACCGGCGATGACCAGGGGGTGATTCAGCCCCGCCACCACCCAGGTCAACGCAATCACGAACAGAAAAGCCTGCACAAAGGCTACCCACCAGGCCCAAAACTTGTGCCCGCGTAACACCAGCAACGTGCGCAGGGTGTCCAGGGTCAGGCCGACCATCCGCATGGCGAAGAGCAGCAGCGCAGCCAGCCAGGGGGAGGCGGTAGGGGCGAGGCTCATGGGTTTTGGCCTTTTCGTCGGCGGCGGGCGAGGGTGCGCCGAGCACGGGCGAGCATCCAGTCCATCACATGATAGACCCACGCGCCGGCCAGGTGCGAGCCGCGCCACAACCACAGCGCCTCGCTGTTGGGTAAAATGACGTACCGCCCGCGGCGCACGCCCCGAATCACAGACCGCGCTACCTCGTCCGGCGTCATCAGCCCCCCGGTCTCGGCCAGCACCCGCGTTTCGGGCGGCTTGAGGGGCATTTCCCCGTGCAATTGTGGGGTATCGGTGTCAGGCGGGAAGACAATGTGCGCGTGCACGCCGTGGGGCTTCAACTCTGCACGCAGCACGTCGGTGAACCCCCACACCGCGAACTTGCTCGCGCCATAAGCCGAATAGCCAAACACGCCCAAAAAACCGGCCACCGACGAAATGTTGACGATGTGGCCGCTGCCGCGACTGACCATCTGGGGGGCGAAGGCCTTGCAGACGTGTACCGTGCCGTAATAATTGACCTCGATCATGCGATAGAACACATCCAACGGCAGGTCGACGAAATAGCCGGGGTGCGTAATGCCCGCCGAGTTGACCACCCAATCGGGCACCCCCATGGTTTCCACCACTTGTGCGGCCATGGCGGCCACGGCCTCGGCGTCGGCTACATCGCAGGGGAAGGCGCGATGCTCCTCGCCGGGCAGAGAGGCCGCCGCGGCGGTGAGTTTCTCTGGGGTGCGGGCGACCAACGCCACCCGGGCACCTGCTTCCGCTACCTGCTGGGCCAAGGCCAGGCCAATGCCGCTGGAGCCGCCGGTGATGAGCACCAAACGCCCTGCTAAAAATGCTTGCGCCATTTCTCACCTCACTACAGCGCCCAAGATTGGAGTACAATAGTATCGGAGTAACTGTTCAGCCTCGGCGAAGAAAACCACAGATTACGTAACTACCTACCCTGCGCCGAAAACGAGGTTGACAAGCAATATTCCAATAACTCTGCCATGAAACAACATTACACCTTGCTCGCCCTCACCACTCCCCCAGAGCCGCCTCCCTTCGACTTCGCTCAGGGCAGCCTTCGACTTCGCTCAGGGCAGCCTTCGACTTCGCTCAGGGCAGCCTTCGTCTTCGCTCAGGGGAGCGGCTCAGCCCCCTCTCCCATTGGGAGAGGGGGCGCGCAGCGGGGGTAAGGTGAGGGCGAAAAGCCACTGCAGCGCTTCTGGGTAGGTAATTACGATTTCGCGGAGAAACATCCACAAATTTCACAGAGGAGCACCGATTGAACGCGCTCCCTTCCGTTGCTTAGCGGCCTGGCGTATCGAAAATCCGCGGGAATCCGTTGCTATCCGCGTCATCTGCGGCCGATTTTCTCAAGGCTGAATGGTTACCCATCGGCCCTGGCGTTGAGCCAGGGGAAGCCCGTGAAGGCCAAGGAAGTCCACGCAGAGAGGCTGGCCGAGGCACACCTCGCCCAGAGGAAACTTCCTCAAGCCCCAGGCGCTTCAGCCTCTCGTGCAGTTCCTTCAATTCTATCACCACATCTCCTCAAGGAGCAGACCCATGCGCTGGAAGGTTTTGATTACCGATGGCTTGCGCCCCGAAGGCGAGGTCATTTTGGCCCGTGAGGCCGAGGTCGACAACCGCAACGGCATCGATGCAGAAACTCTGTTGCAGGTCATCGGCGAATACCACGCGGTGATCGTCCGCAGCCGCACTAAAATCACGGCCGCGGTGTTAGAGGCCGCCACCAACCTCAAAGTGGTCGGGCGGGCTGGCGTCGGTGTAGACAACATCGACTTAGAAGCCGCCAAGGCGCGCGGGGTCACCGTGGTCAATGCGCCGCAGGCTTCGACCCAGGCCGTAGCCGAGTTGGCGCTGGGGCTGATGTTTGCCCTGGCGCGGCGCATCCCCGAGGCCGACGCGAGCATGAAGCGCGGCGAATGGCGCAAAAAACAACTCAAAGGGATGGAACTACACGGCAAAACCTTGGGCGTCATCGGCATGGGGCGCATTGGCAGCCGAGTGGGGCAACTGGCCAAGGCCATGGGGATGCGGGTGGTGGGGTATGACCCGTTGATCCCTGCGGAAGAAATCGCCCGCCGCGGGGCTGAGCCCTTGGCCGAGTTAGACGCTTTGTACGCGCAGGCCGACGTCATCACCCTGCACGTGCCGCTCACGCCCAACACGAGAGGAATGCTGGATGCTGCCGCGTTTGCCAAGATGAAGCCCGGTGTGCTGATGATTTGCGCGGCGCGAGGGGGCGTGATCGACGAAGACGCGCTTTATCAGGCGTTGGAGGCCGGGCACGTGGGCGGCGCGGGGCTGGATGTGTTCGCTCAAGAGCCGCCGGGCGCTTCGCCATTGGTCGCCCACCCGCGCGTGGTCGCTACCCCGCACATCGGCGCGCAAACCCGCGAAGCGCAAACCCGCGTGGCCGAAGACATCGCCACCGAGGTGCTGGCCGCGCTGCAAGGCAAACCCCTGCGGTGGCGGGTGGTGTAGCCATGGCCGAGCGGCTCGTCCTCGGCCCCTTGGTGGGCGGCCTGAGCCACGACCGGGTGAACCTGTGGGCCCGGGCCAGCGGCCCCGGCATGTTGCACGCTTGGGTGGGTCGGCAAGCCGACCTCAGCGATGCCCGCTTGGCCGGTGCGGCCCTGCTGGTGGCCTCCTCGGGTTTTGCCGGCCGAGTTGCGGTCACTGGCTTGCGCCCCGAAACCACCTACCACTACGCCCTCACCCTCACCGACACGCCACCCCGGCCCACGGCAGGCGCGTTCCCCTCCTTTACCACCGCACCGCAGCCGGGCGAGCCACGCGATTTTGCCTTTGCCTTTGGCTCGTGCTTCCGCCCCGGCGTCAGCAACAACGGCCAAACCCTGCGCCACCTGGACGGCTTGCGTCAGGCTTTAGACCTCCGCTTTGTGCTCTTGCTGGGCGACCAAATCTACGCGGACGAATGGAACGGCAACGGCCTGGGCTACGTCGCCCTGACGGAAGAGGACTACCGCGCTGTGTACCGCCACGTTTGGGGGCACCCCGCCTGGCGGAACCTGATGCAGCGCCTGCCGGTGTTCATGATTTTAGACGACCACGAAGTGGACGACGATTGGGCCTGGACATCGCCCGAACGGTACGAAGGCCGCATTCCGCCCTGGCACCCCATCATCCGCTGGTTCAAGGGCTTTCCGTCTGAGGCGCGGCGGCTGAGCCATCGCCGCATTCAGGCCGCGATTCAAGCCTACTGGGAACACCAGGCCATGCACGGGCCGCCGCTCCTTCTGCCGCCGGACGGCATTGCCCACGACCGCCCTTTGCTGCTCCCGGCCGACCAGGGCTCCTTTGCCTACACCTTCACCTATGGCCCCGCCGCCTTTTTCGTGCTCGACACCCGTACCCAGCGGGTGTACAAACAACGCTTGCTCAACCGCGCCCAGTGGGAGGCCTTGGAAAACTGGCTGCTGAAGGTGAAAGACCGCTTCCCGCTGAAGTTCATCGTTTCTTCCATCTCGGTGCTCTTCGAAATGTGGGGCGATTTTACCCGCGACCGGTGGAACGGTTACCCCGACGAACGGCGGCGGTTGCTGCACCTGCTGGCCGCTCACAAAGCGCACAACACGTTCATCCTGACCGGCGACCTGCACAGCGCCCACGCGGTAGAAGCCACGTTGCGCGCCCCCGATGGCGAGTTGCTCACCGTGTGGGAATTTTGCTCCTCGCCCTTTGAGCAGATGCTCAACAAGCCAGCCCTGTTCGCTGCCCGCCACGTGCACACGCCGCCTTTGGTTGGGCACCGCATTCATTTCCGCCTGGCAGAGCCCAACGTCGGAGTGGTGCAGGTTCGCTTCGAGAACGGCACGCCGCGGCTCACGTTCAGCATCTACGACGACCGCACCCCCGAACCACGCTACCAGGTGCAGCCGGGGCGGTGACGTTTTTCCCCTTTGGCCAGGTTTTTCCCATGCTTCCTTTCATGTCTGACCCCGCGCCGCCCCCCGCCGCGCCCCTGGCCGAGCGGATGCGCCCGCGCACCTTAGACGAGTTCGTCGGCCAGGAGCACATCTTGGGGGACGGGAAAGTGCTCCGCCGCGCCATCGAAAACGACCGCCTGTTTTCGTCCATCATCCTCTGGGGGCCGCCGGGTTGCGGCAAGACCACGTTAGCCCGCCTGATCGCCCATCACACCCAAGCGCACTTCGTCACCCTTTCCGCGGTGCTCGCCGGCAAAGCCGACCTGCGCAAAATCATCGCCCAGGCGCGTGAACGCCGCCAGCACCACCGTCAGCGCACCATCCTTTTCGTCGACGAGGTGCACCGCTGGAACAAAGCCCAACAGGACGCGCTGCTGCCCCACGTGGAAAACGGCACCATCACCTTCATCGGCGCGACCACCGAAAACCCCTACTTCGAAGTCATCCCCGCGCTGGTCTCGCGGTCACGGGTGTTTCAGTTGCAGGCGTTGAGCGCGGCTCACATTTTGCGCATTCTGCAGGCCGCGCTGCGCGACCCTGAGCGGGGCTATGGCGCGCGGCAGGTGCGCGTTTCCCCCCAGGCGTTGGCCTTTTTGGCCGAAGCCGCGCGCGGCGACGCCCGCGCCGCGCTCAACGCGCTGGAAATGGCGCTGGAAACCGCTACCCCCGACGCGCAAGGCGGGTACACCCTATCGCTGGAGGCGTTTCAGCAGGCCATCCAGCAGCGGGCTGTGCTTTACGACAAAAATGGCGACGCACACTACGACACCATCTCGGCCTTCATCAAGTCGGTGCGCGGCTCCGACCCCGACGCCGCGCTGTACTGGTTGGCCAAAATGGTCGAAGCCGGGGAAGACCCGCGGTTCATCCTCCGGCGGCTGCTGATTTTGGCCGCGGAAGATGTCGGCCTGGCCGACCCCCAGGCGCTCACCGTCGCCGCGGCGGCTGCCCAGGCTTTCGAATGGGTAGGGCTGCCCGAAGGGGTGTACCACCTGGCCGAGGCCACCCTCTACCTGGCCACCGCGCCCAAATCCAACAGCACCAAGGCTTACTTCGCGGCCCGCGACGCGGTGCGCCAACAGAGCACAGCCGACGACGTGCCCCGCCACCTGAAAGACCCCAGCCGCGACGCCTCGGCCTTGGGTCACGGCCGCGGCTATCGCTACCCCCACCAGGCCGAAGGACATTTCCTTCGCCAGCAATACCTGCCCGACCACCTGCAAGGCGTCCGCTTTTACCGCCCCACCCGGCAAGGTTACGAGCGCACCATTGCCGAGCGTTTAGCCCGCTGGTGGGGCGGGGCTGAGGAAGCACCTTCCCCGAAAGCCGAGGAAGAATGAGCCCCGCTGCGCCGCAACCGGCCGTGGTACAATTCTTCTGACACCTGTTCGGGTTCAGTACTAAAGAAGGAGGATATCATGTTTCAGCGTATCATCATCGTCGGTAACCTGGGACGCGACCCAGAACTGCGTTACACCCCCAGCGGCACCCCGGTGACCAATTTTTCCGTTGCCACCAATCGCACTTACACCAACGCGCAGGGTGAACAGGTCAAAGAAACGATTTGGTTCCGCGTGTCTGCCTGGGGAAAAACCGCGGAAACCACCAACCAATACCTGCGCAAAGGCTCGCGCGTACTGGTCGAAGGCCGCCTGATTGCCGACCCCAACACCGGCGGCCCCCGCTTGTGGACCCGCCAGGACGGCACTGTGGGGACGTCCTTCGAGGTGCGGGCTATCACCGTGCGCTTCCTCAGCAGCCGGGAAGAAGCCGAAGCCCTGGCCCAAAGCGCCTCCGACGCCGCGCCGGTAGACGATTTGCCCGCCGCGGAAGACGAAATCCCCTTCTAAACCCGGCCGCGCTGCACGACGATGAGCGACAAAACGCCCGCGCCCCCGCACTTCTTCCTGGCCCCGCAGACGCCCCTGGTCTATGCCAACATGGCGCGCGTGGCGCATACCAATGCGGAATTTTTGCTGGATCTGGCGCGCTACCTCCCCGGCGACCCCCACGCGCAAGTGCAGGTGCGGGTGCTGCTGACGCCCTTCAGCGCGAAAATGCTGGCCCGCGCCCTCACCGAAAGCGTCGCCCGCTACGAGGCCGTGCACGGCGCCATCCCCACCCCCGGCGAGCCCGACCTGGCCGACGCGCTCTTCCGCCCGCCGCCCCCAGAGGAATGAGTTGTGCCTTCTTTGGAAAGCGTTGCCGAAACCCTGCACAGCGACTTCGAAGCCCGCACCGCGGCCCGCGACCGCGCCTTGACCCGCGCCCGCCGCATCACCCGCGCCTGCGCCCACGCCATCCGCGCGGTGCACCGCAACGACCACGACCAGGCGGCAGCCCACCTTTCCACCGCCCGGGATCTGGTCGAGGCCATCGCCGCCGATTTGGCGGCCTACCCCGACCTCTTTTTCGCCGGCTATACCCAAGATGCGCTCAAAGAGTTCGCAGAGGCCAACATCGTCTACGCACTGACCAACGGCGGCGATCTGCCTTCCCCCGAAACCTTGCACATCCCGGCCGCGGCCTACGTGCGGGGGCTGGCCGAAGCCGTGGGCGAACTGCGCCGCCGGGTGCTCGACCTGCTGCGGCACGGTCATTCCCCAGAAATCGAACGCCTCTTGGGGCTGATGGACGAAATTTACGCGGTGTTGGTCACCATGGACTACCCCGACGCGGTCACTTTTGGCCTGCGCCGGTTGACCGACATCGCCCGCAGCCTGTTAGAGCGCACCCGCGGCGATGTGACCCTGAGCCTGCGCCAGCAAATGCTCGAAGAGGCTTTGCAGCGCGCAGAGCAGCGCCTGCTCGCCAACCGCTAACCATCATGCGCACCATTCGGGCCTCAGAAATCGGCACGTTCCTCTATTGCCAACGCGCCTGGGGCTATGCCCGGCGGGGGGAAATTTCAGCCAACCAGCAAGAAATGCTTGCCGGGACGGCATACCATCGTCGCCACGGCCGCGCGGTGTGGCGGGCGTTGTTGTTGCGCGGGTTGGGCGTCGCCTTGCTGCTGCTGGGCCTGGTCGTGCTGGCCGCGTGGTGGGCCTGGCAAATCAGCGGAGGCTGAACGTGCTCTACCTGGCAGGCGCTGCCCTTCTGCTCGGCTTGCTCTTGCTTTGGTGGAGCGCCCGCACCCGCCAAAAGGCGGGGCTACCTGCGGGGCGGGTGGTGTATAGCGACACCGGCCTGCAGCGCCAACTGGAAAAGCCCCTCTACGACCGCGCCTTGGGGTTGACCGGCCGGCCAGATTACCTGATCGAGCGCGACGACGAAATCATCCCGGTGGAAGTCAAATCTTCCCCCGCCCCGCGCGAGCCTTACGACAGCCATGTGCTGCAACTGGCCGCCTATTGCCTGCTGGTGGAGCGGCAATTGGGCAAGCGGGTGCCCTACGGCCTGCTCCGCTACAACGACCGCACCATCCCCATCGATTTCACCCCCCAGTTGCAAGAGACCCTGCTGGAGACGCTGACCGAAATGCGGCGTTTGGAGCGCGGCAGAGGCTTGCCCGCGCGTTCACACCAAAGCCCGGCGCGCTGTTGGCGTTGCGGCTTTCGGGAAATTTGCGATCAGCGCCTGAACGCCTGAGCGCGGCGCCCTGATTGACTGACAGAACTTTGTCCCGTGGTGTGATTGCTCAACACAACATCAATCGCGCTCCCGCTCGTTGCTTCCTTGGCCGATAATCTCATCGCGTCAGGCCAAGGCTTTTTGAGGACCCTTGCTTTTCAGGCCCTCTCCTCTCCCCCCAAGCCGCCCCCTTCGACTTCGCTCAGGGCCCCCTTCGACTTCGCTCAGGGCGGCGGCTTTCCCCCCTCCCCTCTCCCGCTGCTGCGGGAGAGGGGAGGGGGGAATAAAAGGGGGG
>JALUDX010000202.1 GCA_027053355.1 Anaerolineales bacterium
CCCCCCGCCATGCCCCCTTTACCTAACCACCCCATCGTCGAATGCTTAGATTGCGGCCACCAGCAGCCCTTTGCCCCGCTGGAAACCCACTGCCAACGCTGCGGCAGCGAGTGGCTGGCCGCGCGCTACGATTATCACACCTTAGCCACCACCCTGCCCGCGGTGCTCCCCCAGCGCGCGTTCGACCTCTGGCGCTATCACGAACTGCTGCCCGTAGCCGCCCCCCGCCCCGACATCTCCATGGGGGAGGGCGGCACCCCCTTGCTGCACCTGCGCCGCCTGGGGATGATGCTCAAACTCCCCCACCTCTACTTCAAAGACGAACGGCAGAACCCCACCTCGTCGTTCAAAGACCGCCAGGCTGCGGTGACCATCGCGGTGCTCAAAGAAGCCGGGCTCACCGAGATGGTGGTCGCCTCTACGGGCAACGTGGCCATCGCCTACGCGGCCTATGCCGCCCGCGCGGGCATCAAACTGTGGGCTTTCGTCACCAGCCTGGTGCCGGCCGAAAAGATGCGCGAAGTTGCCATCTACGGCGCGCAGGTGATCAAAGTGTCGGGCACGTACGACCAGACTAAAAAAGTCGCGGCCGCCTTTGCCCGCCAGCGCGGCCTGTATCTGGACAAAGGGGCGCGCTCCTTGGCCACCGTCGAATCCATGAAGACCTTGGCCTACGAAATCAGCGAACAGATCACCGAGCGTCTGGGCGCGCCCGGCACCGGCCACCCCTGGCGCACGCCCACCTGGTTCGTGCAAGCAGTGAGCGGCGCGTTGGGCCCCTTAGGGGTTTACAAAGGCTACGCGGAACTGCAACAAATGGGCTTCGTAGGCCACCCCCCGCGCATGGCGCTCATCCAGAGCGCGGGCTGCGCGCCCATGGTGCAGGCCTGGGAACAAGACCTCGAGCAGGCCGAACCCGTGCGCCTGCCGCACACCCGTATCACCACGTTGGCCACCGGCGACCCCGGCCGGGTCTACACCATGCTCTACCACCAGGTCAAAAAGCACGGCGGCATCTTTGCCGCGGTCGGCGACGAAGAAGCCTTTCGGGCCATGCACGTCCTGGCTAAAATGGAAGGCCTGTCGGTGGAACCGGCCACTGCGGTGGCCGTGGCCGGCGTGATCAAACTGGCGCGGCAAGGCGTCATGCAGGCCAACGACGTCATCGTGATCAACGGTACCGGCCACACCTTGCCCATTGAATCGCACATTTTAGGGCGGCACTGGGCGCATAGCGTGCGGCTACCCCCTGGCAGCCAGGCAGCGATGGAAATTCCCCAAGATGGGCTGCAAGCCGCGCTGGCTTCGCTGCCTCTGGAAAAACGCGCCCCCCATATCGCCATTGTCGACGACCACGAGCCCGCCCGCATTTTGCTGCGCCGTGTGCTACAATCGTTAGGCGAATTTACCATCTCTGAAGCCCAAAACGGCCAAGAGGCCATCGCTTTAGCCCGCCGCGAGCACCCCGATTTGATCTTGTTGGACTTGATGATGCCCGAAGCCGACGGCTTCAAAGTGATCGAAACCCTGCGCGACGACCCGGCCACGGCAGACATCCCTATCATCGCGGTGACTGCGCGCTCCCTGACCCCGGCAGAAAAACGATTTTTGGAAGGGCACATCGAGAAAATCTTGCAAAAAGGCGAGTTTCTGACCGACGACTTGTTAGATGAAATTCGGGCGCTGCTGGCCTAACTTGCGAGCCTGCAAGATCGCAGATCAAAAGCGCGGCGCCGCCAAGTCGTCTGGCAAGGCCACAGAGGGCAAAACACCATGGCCACATCCACCGCTCGTCTCGGCCTGCGGGCTGCGACCCTCTCGGCGCTCTTTTTAGGCATGGCGCCCATTTTTGGCAAACAAGCTATCCTCAACGGCTTGCCGCCGTTAGCGGTGGTGGCGTTGCGCACCGTGTTGGCCACCCTGCTGCTGTGGGGGCTGCTGGCCTATTTCAAACCGGCCTTTTTGCGCATCTACCCGGTAGGACTGATCGGGTGTCTGCTGGCCGGAGGCATTAACGGCGTGGGGTCGCTGTTCTATTACAGCGCACTGGGGCGCATCGACGCGGGGCTGGGGCAATTGCTCTACGCTTTCTACCCCGTGTTTGTGGCGCTATGGCTTTGGTTAGACAAACAACCCCCCAGCAAATTAACCTTAGTGCGGCTGGCGCTGGCGCTGCCAGCAGTGGCCTTGCTCACCATGGGCAGCCCCCACCATCTGGACGTGTGGGGCATGGCCATGATGCTTTTGGCTGCGGCGTTGTATGCCCTTCACCTGCCCATCAACCAACGGGTGCTTTTCGACGTGCCCGCGCCCACGGTGACCCTGTATACCTTGGCCGCTATGAGCCTGGTGGTGGTACCCGCCTTCTTATTGCTTGGGCCTCGGGTGCTCCCCACTACCTGGGCTACGGCCTGGCCGGTGGCCGGGCTGACGTTGGTCACCTTTTTCTCCCGCCTGACCCTGTTCTTAGGGGTCAAACATATCGGCGGAATGCAAACCGCGCTGTTAGGGCTTGGGGAACTTTTGGTCACCTTAGCACTTTCGTATATTTGGCTACACGAAGCCCTTAGCCCAACCCAATGGCTGGGCGCCCTACTGCTGGCGGTAATTTTACTGCTGGCCGCCTTCGAACGGTTAGAACCCACCAGCCGACACCCCCCCGGCGGCTGGCTCTCGTGGCTGCGCCTGCGTTGAACCCTCGAGTAACTATTCAGCCACAAGGGAATAGACCACGGATAGCACGGATTTTTAGGTCGCCAAGGTCGCCAAGATGACGCCAAGGCCGCCAAGAAGCGAGGACGAGCGTGGACTTTTTAGTGTTTTTCGCCCAATCTGTGCTAATCTGTGAATGTCTTTCTACTTAATCTGCGTAATCTGTGGTTTCCCTGCCAAGAAGGAGCAGAACCATGAAAAAGTGGCGACGCGTCTTCCTTTTTGCCTTCTTTGCCTCGGCGTTGGGGCTTAGCAGCCTATGGTTTCACGACCGGCAGAGCACGCCCCCGGCGCAAGCGGCAACCTCGCTGCCTGTGATGCTGGGCGTTTACACTGGGCATGACTTGCAAAGCAGCATCGACGAAATCGTGGCCATGACCAACTGGCTACAACGCAACAACGCTAACGGCATCACCTTTGCCGGTGATTTCATCTCCCTCACCTTTCACCCTGACTGGAACGTGCCCCACGAACTGGAGGCCATTTCTTCCCACGGCTTTGTCCCCTTTGTCAACATTGGCCCTTCTGCCGAGTGGGAAGGGGATCAATACGACCCCAACTGCGCCACGCTGACGGCCATCGCCGCGGGGCAATGCGACGCCACCTTGCAGGCATGGGCCGGCTATTTCAAAAATTGGGTCGAAGAAGACCCCAACACCCACCGCGCCTTTCTGGCGCCTTACCCCGAGGCCAATGGCGATTGGGCATCTTACAGTTCCGACGGGCCCACGTTTATCTCGGCGTACCGGCGCCTAGTGCAAATTTTTTCCGACGCGGGCGTGCCGCGAGCCAACGTGCGGTGGGTATTTGCCCCCAACGGCTGGAGCAACCCCGAAACGCCGGAACGCGCGTTCGAAAACTACTATCCCGGCGACGACGTGGTCGACGTGTTGGCTTTCAGCGCCTACAACTTTGGCGGCTGCCCCGAAGAATCCCCTTGGCGCGCCTGGGATACTTACGACAACGCCATCAAGCCCTATTTAGACCGGATGCGCGCCCTTTCTTACGCCAAACCGATCTTTCTCGCTCAAACCGGCACGGTGGGCGTGCCTGACGACCCCTCCGACCCCAACCAGAACAAATCGCAATGGGTCAGAGATACCTTCGCCAAACTGGCGGCTTACCCCGGCTTCCGCGGCTTGATCTATTTCAACACAGTCAAAGCCGAATCTTCCCTGGTCAACTGCCCCGAAGGTGCGGACTATCGGCTCTATTACCCCGACACCGACAGCGGCGAGCCCGGCCTCATCGACGCCATGCAAGACGACCGCTACGGGGTATGGACACCGCAAGACCCCAATTGGGCCAACATCGCGTTTACCGACGTCACGCCCATCTTTGCGGATATGCCGCCGGTACACCCTTTCAACGGCAGCCCGCCGCCCTACTACTACGATGACGTGCTCTCCCTCTACCAAAGCGGCATCACCCAGGGGTGCGCCGTCGACCCGCTGCGCTATTGCCCCGACCAGGCGGTGACCCGCGCCGAGATGGCGGTGTTTTTGGAGCGCGGCATCCACTACCCCGAGGCTTACGAGCCGCCCGACGTCACCACGGTGTTCCCCGACGCCCAAGGCCACTGGGCAGAACGGTGGATCGAAGCCCTGCGGCAAGATGGCATCACCACCGGCTACCCCGACGGCACCTATCACCCCGACGAAGCCGTCAGCCGGGCAGCGATGGCCGTTTTCTTGCTCCGAGCGCTCAAAGGCGCCGATTACTCGCCCCCCACCCCGGAGCAGATCACCTTCCAGGATGTGCCTGCCGATTACTGGGCTGCTCCCTGGATCGAGGCCCTCTATCAGGAAGGCATCACCAGCGGTTGTTCCGCCGATCCGCCCCTGTACTGCCCGGAAACCGCGGTCACCCGCGGGCAGATGGCCGTGTTTCTGGTGCGCACTTTTCAGTTGCCTCCGGCCGATTCGCCCTGAACGCAGGCGTGCCACCTCTCAGCCCAATCAGGCAACCAGGTAACCAGGTAACCACCCCCTATTGTAACTATTCAGCCTCAAAGAGAGGCTACGGATGACGCAGGCAGAAAACCACAGAAGGCACAGGAAACGGGATGCGGGAAACGGGAAGCGGAACGCGGCCGTTGGCGTCATTTTGGCGACCTCGGCGCTCTAAAATCCGCGGTTATCCGCCATCATCCGCGTTCATCCGTGGGCTATTTTCCAGAGGCTGAACAGTTACCCCCTATTTACCTCAACCCCTACGCTCACCCAGGGGCCTCGTCAGAAGCGGGCGCGGCCCCTTCCCCCTGCCCCAGGCCGCGAAACAGCCACGCGGCCACAAAACCGGCCACCGCAACCACCACCCCGGCCAACACGAACACCGAGCGCACCCCCAGCCAGTCGGCCAGCACCCCGGCCATGGCCATGGAAGCAATGTTGGCGGTGGTCACCAGCATGTTGAGGGAAGCGCCCACCCGTCCGCGCAGGGTTTCGGCCACCGCGGTTTGGGTCAGCGTGGCGATGGCCGCGTTCAGCGGGGTCACGAACAAGCCGACCATAAACAGCAAACCAAGGATGAGCGCCAAGTGCGCGGCCCAACCCATCAGGCCGATGCCCACCCCTACGCCCACCAACCCCAGGCTTACCACCCGCGTGGGGTGCCATTTGGCCGCCAGAGCCGCGGCTACCCCGCCGCTGAGGAGCATCCCCGCGGTTTGGGCTGCCTGCACCGCGCTGAGCCACGTCGGCGCCACGTGCAAGTTGTCGAGCAACAAGGGCACAAAGAGAATGTTGATCGCCCCTACCCCCAACATCGCCAGCGCCGCCCCTGCCAACACACCCATCAACACCCGGGAACGGAAAATCACCAGCCCGCCGGCGCGGATTTCCTGCCATGTTTCGTGCCATGTGGTTTCCCCGCGAGCCAGCGCCGGGGCCGCGGTACGAATCAAGAGCATCATCGTCATAGAAAGGAAAAAACTCAGACTATCGACGCCAAAGGCAGGCCAGTAAATGTGTTTGGCGCCAATGACCGCGCCGGCTGCGGCCATGCCCAGCAGGTTCATCAAAATCTGAGAAGTTTGGCTCAGCGAGTTGGCAGTCAACAGTTCCGCCGCGGGGAGCAAGTCGGCCAAAAAAGCCCCGCGCGCAGGGGCAAAAAACGTGCTCACGCTGGCTTCCAAAAAACCCACCCCATACAAAATCCAAAGTTGGTCGGGCCGGTGCACCAACAGGTAACCCAACACCAGGAAACCGCGCGCCAGGTCTGACAACGCCATCATCTTCTTGCGGTCATAGCGGTCGGCGTAAACCCCGGCCAAAGGCCCCAACAAGATGCGCGGCAAAGCCATCAACACCGCGGCGGTGGCAAGAGCCGTGGTAGAGCCGGTCAGGTGCTCGATGAGCACCAACAGCGCCAGGTTGTTCATGCCGTCGCCAAAGTTGGAAAGGGACTGCCCCAGCCACAGCAGCCTGAAATCCCGGTGTCGCAGCAGTTGGCGCAGGCCGGGCCGAGCAGGGGGAGAAGAAGACATCACCAACACTCCTTGGGAAAAGGGGAACCAATTGCATTCAGGAAGAGGCTTTTTCCCTTCTGGGGGCGGCACATCCTCTACTGCGGTCTTTGATGGTAAAACGTCACCACCTGTTCACAATACGCCAATCATTCACACCGAAATTATCGTTCAAATATTTCTGAACAAGAAAAGTATACCCCCACCCGATAAGAAATGTCAAGGGGCGGGGAACGCCACAAACGCCAGGAGTGCATGAAGAAGTATTAGGGCTGATGATGTTGGCGTATGCCACAGCGCTTATGGTTGGAGGATGGCGGCGCGATTCGGGAGCCTTTATTTTGGTGAAGGATATTGGCCCGTTCCAACTCGCTTTACAAAGAGGCGTCTAAGCAAGCCCTGACCACCTTTGCTGCTTTGGTTTTACCGAATATCCTAATGCATTTTCAAACAAGACTTCAGTTATTGCGAAAGGTGCGATCTATCGCACTTGTGGCAAGATCTCACCCATCCCCCACTGAGCCTCGCTCGGCTCATCTGCCCCCTTCCCTCCCTTACTAAGAGGGAGGGAAGGGAGCGGCTACGGTGACGCGATAGCGTCGCCATAGCGGGGTAGGGAGAGATCAAAAATTTGGGCGCTAAGTTACAAAAGGCCTAAACCAATTATCAAGGTTGATTATGCACTAACTCATATCCACACTTCAGGAATAGAATTTGACACACCCCCGCTACGGCGATAAAATTACCCCATGGGTGATGAGGCTCACCCTCAACCGCTTTTCGGCTAATGGCCTCTACGGACTGCTCCGCGCGCGCCGTAGAGGCTTTTTGTTGCCCCCGCCAGGGCGTCCACAAGGAGCACCAATGGAAGCACCCATGCCTTCGCCGAGCATCCTCTTCCCACCCAACGCCGACCAGCCGCCGCCCGCGGCCCCCGATACGCTCAACGACCTCAACATTGACCTGCTGCTCGCTTCCATCACCGCGGGGAAGGCC
>JALUDX010000203.1 GCA_027053355.1 Anaerolineales bacterium
AAATACCGAAATTCTGGCAGAGGATTAAGACAAAATTTTCACCTTCACTTTCTTGCTTCTTGAGATGGATTTCCACTTACTATCCGTGGTTAATATTTCACGACAGCCACTCTCCAACAACACAGCCAAAATCAGAGAATCAAGACCACCGAGATGATAAGTATTTTCTAACTTTGCAGCTCTCTTTATGCTATCTCCTTGTACAGGTTTCACATCACATGCGGCCTCAATCGCTTGCCAAAATTCTTCCAGTTCCTTCATCGCTTCTCCATGCCTTAAAAGAACACGATAAAATTCATAGCCCGAAAGTACACAGGTCACTAAATCTTCATCTTGCTCCATCATCTTTTCCCATAAAGCTACAATTTCCTCATTTCCCTGATAAAGATAAATGAAAAATCCGGTATCAAGACCGATTTTCATTGAAAATATTCCTAAATTCTCTTATCTTTTCCCGTTCTATCCGTTCATACTCTTTCCAGGCCTGGATTAAGGACCTATCTTTCTTCCTGCTCCTTATTATCTCCAGAATCTTTTGCCTGGCCATTCTTCTTTCTTCACCTTTTAAATGCTCCAAAAGCGCATCTTGAACTATTTTTGACAAAGATCTGCCGCTTTCTTTGGCTTTCTTTTCCAAAAGAAAAAATACTTTCTTATCAAGATAAATAGTCAAACTCCTTCCTTGCATATCGCCTCCTTTTCATGTACTTTAATATATGAATTATGATCTACAATCCCTACGGTATCTCTTGATTTTTCTTTGCTTCCACAAAGTGTGAAAGACTTAGACCTCTTTGGTATATCCCTAGTGTTCGCTCGGCTATCCGGTCCCGGTCGTATTCCTGCCGAAGGAGGGCAAAATATTCCCTGCGCTCCTTAAGCGAGATGCCCCGGCGGAAAAGTTCAACCATGGCCCGGGCCAGGTGTTCCACCTCTCCTTTCGGGAAATACCGAAATTCCGGCAGAGAAAATAAATATCCAACTCAGCAACGCCAGAGGGCACTTAAGCCAAGGGCACTATCGAATTTTTTAGAAACTATTTCCAGAGTATCAAGAACAGCCTTACTGATAAGGAAACCCATTCAATAATCACCAGGATAAACAACCTTAAGTCCTTTAAAATACTCTCGATAAAATCCCTTATCTCTAGTTAATAAACGATCACACTGAACCAAAGCATGAGCTCCGATGAGAAAATCAGCCGCAATCCTTCTCCTCTTAGGCCCTCTTTTCAAATATTCAGCCCAGCATTTAGCCGCCACTAAAGCGGCTTCCCGGGTAATAGCTGAAAACTCAAGCCCTATCTTCTCTAATATTTCTACAAGAGATCCCTGCTTCTCAGCATACACCACAGCCACCTCAGCCCATACAACTTCACAGGCTACAATCTTCCCCTCTTTTACACACTTTTTTAGAGCCTCTTTTGAGGCAGGCCCATAAAGGGGATCGGGTTCCAAAATGTCTATAAGAATATTGGTATCAACGGCTGTAATCACTTATTTTCTCTTAATTGACGAAGAATCTCGTCCGTACGTCTTCCCTGACCAAGTTGGCCATAAATCTGATCTATAGGGTCCAGAGTTTCTACTTTTACCGCTATCAAACGTCCCGCCTCTTCTCTAAATTCCAAAATAGTGCCAGGGCGAATTCCCAACCGGTCCCTTAAAGGTTTGGGTATGGTTACCTGCCCTCTTTCCGCAACCTTCGCACGCATTAACTTTTCCTCATTTCACTTTACTTTTATATGAATTATTAAGTATGAATCCATACCTGTCAATACATATGCACTCTCATTTCCTTTTGCAGCATTTCAGCTTTTAAGGTCACAAGCGCAAAACCTCCCGATACACCCGAAGCGTGCGCTCGGCTATGCGGTCCCAGTCGTATTCCTGCCGCAAGAGGGCAAAATATTCCC
>JALUDX010000204.1 GCA_027053355.1 Anaerolineales bacterium
GGCGGCGGCGGAGCCGTGGGCGTGGGCGGCGGGGCTACGGTGGGGGAGGGGCTGCCCGCGGAGGGCAACGTGCAAGAGGCCAGGCCGGCCGCAAGCAACAAGATAGACGCTGCCAGCAGCCAGCGAGCAGAAGCGTTGTGCCACATAGGAGAATCTCCTTGCAGTAGGGGAATCGCCGGGCCTTGAAGGGCTGCCCGGCGAACAGGTCGACACTTCTATGCTAACACATTTTGCCGCGTTGCAGCCGCCGCAAAGGGGTTTGGAAAGCGCGTTGCCCCTATGACCCGGTGAAGCCCGGTGGCAAGATGCCGAAACGCCCGTGGGGGAAGTCCAGCACGATGACCCCTTCCCAAAACGGCGCGTTGCCCATGAGGCCAAGAAAACCAAATCGCTCTTGGAACGTATCCCAGCCGGGCATGTTTCGGTAGTAGTAGGCGGTGCGCACGGGCAGGGGCTGCCCGGCCAAGGTGAATTGGGCGCGTACGGGCCCGCCCAGAACGTCTAACGCCTCGCCCCAGGCGGTGATGCGCAGGGTTTTGGTCACCTGGCCGTGGCAGAGGGTGTGCCAAAGCGCATCCGAGGTGATGAATTCGAATATGCTGCTGCCTGTGTCGAACATCACCCAGTGGGGTTTCCCATCCACCTCGACCTGGATGAGCACGTGGCCGTGCTCGGTCAGGCGCATGGGCGTCCAGTGGGCTGCGGTTTCCCAATTCGCGGGCACGGTATCCATGCGGGTCAAGCGTTCGCCGGGGAAGTCCACCACCAGCACATGCCCCCGCGCGAAATCCGACCCCACGGTGCCCAAGATGGGACGCCCGTCGGGCATGGGCTCGTCGTCGCCAAAGTCGGCCAGCCAGATGACGGGCGACACTTCCCAGGGGCCGAGGCGCACGGGCATTTCCAGGACGGGCACTTCCTGGCCGTTGAAGATGGCGGGGCGGGGGCGCTGCGGCTGGGCCTGCAGGTGTTCCCGTTGCTCTGGTGTGAAGGCCTGGCCGTAGAGTACGGTGGTCGGCGCGCCCAGGTCGAACTGAAACCAGCCACTGAGCCCGCCCACGGTGGGCAGAGCGCCCGGCACGAACAGCGCCGCGCGCGGCAAATACTGCCCGTCGGGGCCTTGGTGGCCCCATTGGAAGGTCAACCAGGGGAAGGTGGACATTGCCAATCTCCTTGTACTATTCAGTCTCCAAGAGACATTGCGGGTGACGCAGACGGAAAACACAGAGGGCGGGAGGGGTTGGGGGAAAGGGGAGTTGGTTGCCTGGTTACCTGGTTGCTTGGTTACTCAGGCACTTCACCCGGCGCGCTCGGCGCCCTAAAATCCGCGTTTATCCGCCGTCATCCGCGTTCATCCGTGGCCTATTTCCTCAAGGCTGAACAGTTACATCTCCTTGGGGAAGATACGTCAAGCGACAAAGGCCTGCCCCGTTGAGGGCTCGAAGCGCCAGCGCAGCCCGCTGCGCAGGAAGGCGCTCGTCCCCAACACCAGGTCTATCCGATGGTTTAGGGCCTGCTCGACGCCGCTCAGATCCACCACGAAGCCGTCGCCGGGCAGGGGCCGACCGGCCACGGAGAGGCCCTCGCAGGCCACGATGTCTTGATGGATAGCGGCGCCAGTGGCGTCGGTGACGCGCAGCCGATAGTCGGGGCGTAAATCTAGCCCCAGGTCGTCTAGGTGGCCGGCGTTGAAGACCGACAGCCCCGCGCCCGTGTCGAACAGGGCCCACGCCGGATCTCGGCGCGTGGCCAGTGCCAGCAGCCACAAGCCTTTGCTCGCGCGCTGGGCGGGGATTTCCTGCCAGTCCACCCCAGAGACTGCGTCGGGGCGGTACACGGCCAGGGTGCGGAAATCCAACACCAAAGGCGCAGCGAACATGATGGCCGCGCTGAGCACCATGGACACGTCAAAGGGCGGCTGGTGTTCACTGGCCGGGCGCACCAACGCCAGCTGGGCCGGCGTGGCCGTGCCCAGGAACGTGATGGTAGCCTGTACGGTCTCGTAGGTGCGCTCCTCGAACGCGCTGCGCACGGTCATGGGCTCGGCTTTGGGTAAATTCCGTGCCCAGTCGGGACGCACGCTGGGGTCGCTGGCCGCGCTGTCTAAAAAGGCCAGGCCCTCGCGGCCGTCCATCTGCGCGGGCGCATACAGGGCCAACTCGTGCACCAGCAGGGGGATGATGCGGTCGTCGTCCAATAAGGGCAGCATGGGGAGCCTCCTTGGCGGGGGCTGCGGGTCTGGGCGTCGCGGCCAAAAGCGATATTTTTACGCCCCTGGGCCTCTGTTCAGCCGTAGCAAGGAGAACCGCAGATCGCGCCGCCCGAAAACCACAGAAAGGGGAAGTGGGCTGCGGGCCGCGGGATGGGTCATTCCTCTGGAATGGGCGGGTCTTCCGGCGGCGTTTCGTCGCTGTGGGGCGTGGGATAGAAGGCCACGACCAAGGTGTAGGCCTGCGCCTCGGCTTCGTCGTCGTGGGGCTGGTTCTCGAAATCTCGCAGCAGGTTCACTAAGCGCTGCAGGAAGGCGCGGGCTTGCCCGGGGGTGAAGCGCGCCAGGGCACGGGAGAGGCGCAAGGGCACGGCAGGCTCCCCGTCTTGGTCTTGGGCCGCGATGAAGGATTGCAGGGTGCCGTTGGCGGCCAGAGCGGTCAGGTCCTGTTGCAGCGCCGCCACCGTCTGCTCCAGCACCAGGCGCCAGCCCTCGGCGCTGGTATCCGCGCCAGGCGAGAGTAGGCGGCGGTCTACATTGAACTCGCGCGCGGTGACCTGGTAGTGCTTCTCGATGATGCCCGACACCACCCGGGTGCGCACTACCCGGATGAGGTCGTGCTTTTCCAGCAGGTTGAAGTGGTAATAAAGGCGGGTGGCGGGCAGGTTCAGGATTTTGGCTATCTCTTTCACCGTGCGGGGGCGGTCGTCCAATAAGGATAGGATGCGCATCCGCAGTGGGTCGCTGAGCACCCGCAGGGTTTCCAAATTGTGGATGATCTTCACGGGAGCGGGTTGGAATGAAGGGGGCGGCAGTGGGTCGTCCATCTTTCCTCCTTGTATTCAAATAGAATTGAATGCTTAAGCAAAGTCTAACATATCTGTGGGGCATTGTCAAGCAGGCGCCAGGGGGTCGCGGGGCAGGTAAGGGCGAGGCGCGCCTGGCCCCTCAGGACGATTGCATCTAAATGGGGCGGTTGGGGGCACGAGGGCGACGCCTCTTTTTGTCTAAATGGGAAAGCGGCGTCAGCCACGGCCTTCAGCGATGCCCGTAGGGGCGAACGGCCGTTCGCCCCTACGAAAACACCACGCCCACACGCGTGATTGTAGATTATAGAGGCGCTGTGCCCCTTGCGCCAGTAACATTTTCATTTGGCGGTTACTGCCCCTTCGGTAACATTTTCATTTGACTTGACAGGTTGCCTGCGCCGGGCACAGCCACGCTGTGCCCCTACGTCATCATTGCGCCTCAAAGCGGTCTGGGTAGGCAAGGGCGAGGCGCGCTGCGGGCAAAAGAGAATAACCGGCCAAACAAATTTTAGATGCGTTTGCCCTGCTGGCTCCCTTTGGCATTTTCCTTGACGCTTCCCTTGTTTATGGCTATAATTGAAAACGAAAACGATTTTCACTTTCGCTTACCCCCTATCTCCCTATCTTCCCTGTCCCCCCAATCCCCCATGCCCTTCCCAAACCCTGACGACCGGCTCCGCCAATGGCGGGCCGCCTTTCAGAGCCACGGCTACCGCCTGACGGCGGCCCGACAAGCCGTGATGCGCGTCTTAGCCGAGAGCAACCGGGCTTTAGACGCCACCCAAATTTTGCAGCAAGCCCGCAGGGAAGCGCCCCGCCTGGGGCTGGTGACCGTGTATCGCACCTTGGAGGCCATGCTTGCCTTGGGCCTGGCGCAGAAGGTGCATTGCGCGGGGCAGTGCGCGACCTACGTCGCCGCCGAGCCAGGGCACACCCACTTGTTGGTGTGTCGGCGCTGCGGGCGGGTTTGGTATTTCGGCGGTGATGATCTGGCTGGGTTGATGCAAAACGTGGCTGCTGAGAGCGGTTTTCAAATCGAAGATCACTGGCTGCAATTGGTGGGGCTGTGTGCTTCGTGCCGTCGTGCCTTGGCCGAAAAGGCCGCGCCGGCAGGAGCCGACGCCCCGTGTGGCTCGTTTAGGCCGTAACGGGGCGCGAGGATTTGCCGTGAGGCGCACCCAAGCCCTTGGGCGTCAGCCTGGAGGCTGGGGCTGCGCCGCGCCATTTCGCATAGCCAGTAAACGAGCGGCTGGTATGACAAAGGTAAGGTGAGCCTATGCAAACCTTTTGGCGTAAATTCGGAGTAACGCTTCAACCCTGGGGAAACAGCCCACGGAAGCCGCAAATTACAGATGGCCGTGGTGGGCGCCGCGGGCGATTTCGCATAGCCAATAAAGGCGACCAGGGAACGGAATACCGGCATTCCCCCTGCCCCTTGCCCGCGCAGCGCAGCCCGCGCCGTATCCCCGCGCTGGTGGGGGTGCTCTTCGCTTTGTTGCTGGGGCTGACGGCGGGGTGCCGTCCTGCCCCGGGCCCTTCACCCCAACCCTCGGAGCGGCTGTTGGTGGCCGCTTCGATCCCGCCGTTGGCCGACATGGTGCGCCAGGTGGGGGGGCAGCGGATCGACGTGTTGACCATGGTGCCGCCCGGGGCCAGCCCGCACACCTATGAGCCTACCCCTTCCCAAATGCGCGATTTGGCGCGGGCACGGCTTCTCTTCCTCAACGGGGTGGGGCTGGAGTTTTGGGCTGACAAGGCCGTAGAGGCGGCCGGCAACCCACAATTGCAGGTGGTGGTGCTTTCCCAAGGGATGGACATTTTGCAGCACAGCGCCCACGCCCAGGGCAACCCTCACCTGTGGCTCAGTCCCCGCCGGGCGATGACTTACGTCGCCCGCATCCGCGACGCGCTGATTGCCGCCGACCCCGCGGGCGAGGCGGTTTACCGCCGCAACGCCCAGGCCTACCTGACGAAATTGCGCACCTTGGATGCCGACATTCGGCAGGCTGTCGCCACTTTCCGCAGCAAAGAGATGGTCACTTTTCACGCCGCCTGGGCTTATTTCATCGCCGATTACGGCTTGCATCAGGCCGCGGTGTTAGAGCCTACCCCTGGGAAGGAGCCTTCTGCCGCGGAAATCGCCCAAATCGTGGCCGTCGTCAAAGCCAGCGGCGCGCCGGCCGTGTTTGCCGAGCCGCAATTCTCCCCGCGGGCCATGCAGGCCATCGCCGAGGCCGCGGGGGTGCCGGTGTTGACTTTGGGCCCCTTGGGTGGCACCCCGCCTCGCGAAACTTACCTCAAATTGATGCGCTGGAACTTGGAGCAACTGCGCAAAGGCCTTGGAGGCACGCCATGAAAAACACGCCTGCAGCCCCGGCAGCGCGCCCGCCCGTGGTGCAACTGCGCCAGGTGACCGTGACCTACGGCCGCCTGGCCGTGCTGGAAGACGTCGATATGACCGTGCCGGAAGGCGCTTTTTTGGCCATCATCGGGCCCAACGGCGCGGGCAAAACCACCTTGGTGCGTACCATCTTGGGGCTGGTCAAACCCGCACAAGGCGAGGTGCGGGTGTTTGGCAAGCCCCCCTCGGCTTTGGGCCCCCTGCGCCGCTGGATCGGCTACGTGCCGCAGATGCACGCGGTGGACCTCCGCTTCCCCGTGCGGGTGGGCGATGTGGTGATGATGGGGCGTTACGCGCGGCTGGGCTTGTTCCGCTGGCCCGGCGCTGCCGACCGGGCGGCCGTGCGCCAGGCGTTGGAGAAGGTGGGGCTTGCCGAGGCCATCCATCGCCCCCTGGCCGACCTTTCCGGCGGCCAGCGGCAGCGGGTGTTTTTGGCGCGCGCCCTGGCCACCGAGCCGCGCTTGCTCATCCTCGACGAGCCCACCGCGGGCGTCGATGCTCGCGCCTCGAAAAGCCTCTACGAACTGCTGCGCGAGTTCCAGCGTGAGGGGATGACCGTGATCATGGTTTCCCACGATGTGGGCGTGGTGTCGCAGTACGTGGACGGCGTGGCTTGCGTCAACCGGCGCCTGGTAGCGCACGGCCGCCCTGAGGTGGTGCTGACCGATGATACATTGGCGGAAATGTACGGCTGCCAGGCGATGTTCTTCCACCATGGGCACGCGCCGCACATGGTGGTTCGGATGCCCGAGGAGGAGCAATGATGGATTGGTGGCAGTATGCGTTTATGCAGCGCGCGCTGGTGGGCGGCGTGGTGGTGGGGCTGTTGAGCGCGGTGATCGGCGTGTACATTGTGTTGCGGGGGATGTCGTTCATCGGCGCGGGGGTGGCTCATGCGTCCTTTGGCGGCGTGGCCTTGGGCTTTCTGCTGGAGGTGAACCCCTTGTGGGCGGCGGTGGCGTTCTGTTTGGCCGTGGCCTGGGGCATCGGTTTGGTGACCCGTCGCGGGGGCATCAAAGAAGATACCGCGGTGGGCATCTTTTTTGCTTCGACCATGGCCTTCGGCGTGCTGCTTATCGGCTTGATGAAGGGCTACAATGCAGACCTCTTCTCTTACCTTTTTGGAAGCATTTTGGCCATCACCCGCAGTGATTTGCGCTTAGTGGTGGGCGTGGGCGTGTTGGTGTTGCTGACCGTGGCGCTGTTTTACAAAGAGTTCCTGTTCATCACCTTCGACCCCGAAACCGCGCGGGTCAACGGCCTGCCCGAACCCTTTTTGTACTACCTGCTGCTCGCCCTGGTTGCTCTGACCGTGGTGATTTCCATCAAAGTGGTGGGCATCGTGCTGGTCTCTGCCCTGTTGGTGACCCCCGCGGCCGCGGCCTATCAGTTGAGCCGCAGTTTTGGCAAGATGATGGCGCTTTCCGCCCTTTTTGGGGTATCGAGCACCGTGGTCGGCCTGCTCTTGTCGTATTATCTGGATACCGCTTCCGGCGCGACCATTGTGCTCACCGCCACGGCCATTTTTGCCTTGGCGCTGCTGTGGCGCTACGTGGTGGTGGAAAGAGGCGTCTGAGTGGCGTGACTGTTCAGCGCAAACAAAAAAGAACTCTCAATGACGCAGGCGGAAAAACACAGGGTAGTGGTCAAGTAGTAAGTGATGCAAGGCAGGGTTTTTCACAACCCTCTCCTCTCCCCCCAGCCGCCCCCTGAGCGAAGTCGAAGGGGCGCGGCTTCCCCCC
>JALUDX010000205.1 GCA_027053355.1 Anaerolineales bacterium
ATTGGGGTACTGGGGAGGGGGGCTTATCTCTTTGCGTCACCTCTTTGCGCCCTTTGCGTCACCTCTTTGCGCTCGTTGCGTCACCTCTTTGCGCCCTTTGCGTCACCTCTTTGCGCCCTTTGCGTCACCTCTTTGCGCCCTTTGCGTCACCTCTTTGCGCTCTTTGCGTTACAAGGAAGGGCACCAGCACAGCGTTGAAGGCTTCGGCGGCATCCTGAGGCACCATGTGGGGTGCGCCGGGGATGAGGTGCAGGGTGGCGTAGGGCAGCGCGGCGGCGATGTCTTCCGCATGTTTGGGGCTGGCGTATTCGTCCGCAGTGCCCTGCACCACCAGCACGGGCACGCGCACCTTTTGCAACAGGGGCAGCGCGTTCCAACCCTGCACGCCGGGGCGGTGCCAGCCGCGATACCACAGGTCGAAGAAAACCTGCTCGCCGTGGCCCGGATGGGTACGTTCCAGCGCCCGGCGGAAGACGGACGAGGTTTCATACACCCGCTTCAAGGCTTCCATGCCGGGCTGCATGGCAGGCTCCACAACCACGTGCGCCGCAACCGCGACCACCGCCCGCGGCCGTTCAGGGTATTGGGCGGCAAAGTAAAGGGCGATGTTGCCGCCGTCGCTGTGCCCCACCAGCAGGGGGCGATCGATGCCCAACGCGTCCAGCAGCGCGGCCAGGTCGGCGACGTCGGGCTCGAACCAGGGGGTGTGCAGGCGGGGGCGGTCGGCAGCCGACGCGCCGTAGCCCCAGCGGTCGTAAGCCAGCACCCGGAAACCGGCTGCGGTGAGCACCGGCACCTGCCGCCGCCAGGCCTTGCTGCTGCCCAAGCCGTGGTGCAGCAGCACCACCGTGGGGACGCCTTCGGCGCCGTGAAGTTCGTAATACAACCGATGGCCGTTGACCGTGAGGCGCATAGAATCATCCACCGATTACACGATTTTCTCACGGATTCGCCGCCAAAAGCATGGCCGCGAAAAGCATCCTCGGCCGCGTGGTTGCCTGGTTGCTTCGAGATCTGGTTGTTTGGCGCTTCTCGACGAACTTGGCGACCCTTTACTGTGGGCGGGATGGCATCCCGCCCTACGCAGTAAATCTGCGCTAATCTGTGAAATCTGCGGTTTCTACAACGGAATGTTGCCGTGCTTCTTCGGCGGGTTGGCGTCGCGCTTGTTTTGCAGCATCTCCAGGGCGTTGATCAGGCGGGGGCGGGTTTCGCGCGGCTCGATCACATCGTCCAAATAGCCGCGGGCTGCCGCGATGTAAGGGTTGGCAAACTTTTCGCGATACTCGGCCACCAACTCGGCCTTGCGGGCAACCGGGTCTTCCGCTTCGGCCAACTCACGGCGGAAGATGATGTTCACCGCGCCGTCGGGGCCCATCACCGCCAATTCAGCCGAAGGCCAGGCAACGTTGAAATCGCCGCGCAGGTGCTTGCTGCTCATCACGTCGTACGCGCCGCCGTAGGCCTTGCGCGTCACCACGGTGAGTTTGGGCACTGTGGCCTCGGCATACGCATAAAGCAACTTGGCCCCGGCGCGAATAATGCCGCCATACTCCTGTACCGTGCCGGGCATGAAGCCGGGCACGTCTTCGAACGTCACCAAAGGAATGTTGAACGCATCGCAAAAACGAATGAAGCGCGCCGCTTTCGTGGACGCGTCGATATCCAACACCCCGGCCAAAACCATGGGCTGATTGGCAATCACGCCCACGGTGCGACCGGCCAGACGGGCAAAGCCCACCACGATGTTGGGCGCGAACTGCTCGTGAATCTCGTAAAAATCGCCGTTGTCCACCACCAGGCGGATCACGTCTTTGATGTCGTAAGGTTTGCTGGGGTCGTCGGGCACGATGGAATCCAGCGCCTCTTCCATGCGCAGCGGGTCGTCGCCGTTTTCCACCAGGGGGGGGTCTTCCATATTGTTTTGGGGCAAGAAAGAAAGCAACCGCCGCACCGCGAGCAGGGTGTCGGCCTCGGAATCGTGCACCACGTGAGCGACGCCCGACTTGCTGGCGTGAACATCCGCGCCGCCCAACGCCTCGAACGTCACGTCTTCATGGGTCACAGCCTTGACCACATCAGGGCCGGTGACGAACATGTACGACGAGCCGCGCACCATGAAAATGAAGTCGGTGATCGCGGGGGAATACACCGCGCCGCCCGCAGCAGGCCCCATGATCACGCTGATCTGCGGAATCACCCCCGAAGCCATGGTGTTCCGCAAGAAAATATCGGCGTAACCGCCCAAAGAATCCACCCCCTCTTGAATGCGCGCGCCGCCCGAATCGTTCAAACCGATCACCGGCGCGCCGTTCTTGAGGGCCATGTCCATGATTTTGACGATTTTTCGGGCATGGGCTTCCCCCAGGCTGCCGCCCATCACCGTGAAATCCTGCGAAAACACATACACCAGGCGGCCTTCGATGGTGCCCCAACCCGTGACCACGCCGTCGCCCAGAAAGCGCTTTTCGGGCATCCCAAACTCGGTGGCCCGATGGGTGACGAACATGTCGATTTCCCGAAAAGAGCCGCGATCCAGCAGCAATTCCAGGCGCTCGCGGGCGGTCAACTTCCCCTGCTTGTGCCGGGCGGCAATGCGCTGAGGGCCGCCCCCCAACCGCGCCTGCGTTTTGAGTTTGCGTAGCCGTTCGATTTTAGGGTTAGGATGCTCGCTCATGATCTGCTCCAAAGAAAAAATTCCACCAAAGGCTTACCGCGAGGGCCGCGGTGAGGAAAAGCACGCTGCCAGCCAAAGCAAAGGGCCAATTGTGGCGGAAAAAGGCAGCCGCGGCCAACGCGTAATGGTCAACCCACCAAAAGCCAAGAAAGGCCAAGGCCGTCACCGCCAACGCGCCTCGCGCCCAGGGATGTTGGCTCCACAACATCAGGCCGACGGTGAGGCCGGCCAATGCCCACGCTGCCCCGCTCAACACCCAATACCAGGGCGGCAGCCGCAGGTCCGCGGCCGCGAGCCAAGGCCAGTCGCGCAGCGCGGCGATGCCTCGCGCCAGGCCCCACGCTGTGATAGAAAACACCACCAGGTAGGTAAAAGTCGCGGCCCCAAGGGCGCGGATTTTCATCTTCTCGCTGCTCCCAACGCCACGCTGGCCGCTCAAATTTCCAGCGTGATTTTGCCCATCTGTTTGCCGCTGGCCAGCCGCTCCTGCGCGGCGCGCGCCTCGGCCAGGGGGAAGGTTCTATCCAGCACCGGCCTGAGTTTGCCCGCAAACACCAGGCGCATCACCTCCCGAAAGTCGCTCTGCGGCGACATGGTCGAGCCGATCACGCTGAGGTGCTTGCCGAAGATGTAGCGGTTGTCGATCTGGAACTTGGGCCCGCCGGTGTTGCCCACGGTGAGGATGCGACCACCCTTGCGCGCAGCCCTGAAACTCAGGGGGAAGGTGGTGCCGACGTTGTCCACCACCACATCCACCCCGCGCCTGCCCGTCAGGCGGTAGACTTCTTTCGCCCAGTTGTCGGTCTGGCTGCGGTCGATCAGGGCGTCCGCGCCCAAAGCCTCGGCCAGCGCCAGTTTTTCGGCATTGGAACCCACCACCAGCACCCGGCAGCCGGCAAGTTTGGCAATCTGGATGCTGGCGGTGTTCACGCCGCCCGAAGCGCCGACCACCAGCACCCACTCGCCGGCGCGCAGTTGCCCGCGGGTGACGAGGGAATGCCACGCGGTCTGAAAGACCAGCGCCGCGGCCGCGGCCTCGTGGTAGCCGAAGCCGTCGGGCAGCGCCAGCAGATTGCGGGCGGGCACCACCACATATTCGGCGTACGTGCCGGCGCGGGTTTCACCCAGCAGTTGCCAGTGCTCGCAGCGGTTGTCTTGGCCCGCGAGGCAAAACTCGCACTCGCCGCAGCCGATGTTGGGGTTGACGACCACCCGCTGGCCAACCTCCCAGCCGGTGACGCCCGCGCCCAGCGCGGCCACCTCGCCCGCACCGTCCGCGCCGAGGATGTGGGGGTAGGTCAGGCGGATACCGGGCCATCCTTCCCGCACCCAGAGGTCGAGGCGGTTGAGGGCTGCAGCCCGCAGGCGCACCAACACCTCGCCCGCGGCGGGTTCGGGGGTGGGCAGGTCGCCGTAGCGCAACACTTCGGGGCCGCCGTGTTCGTAGAAGAAGACGGCTTTCATGGGTTACAACTCCGGGCTCAACAGCGAGCGGATGACGCGGACAGAAAACCACAGAAGACACAGAAAATGGGGAGGCGGGAAAGGGGATGCGGTTGTTGGCGTCATTGCGAACTTCGGGGATGAGCCTCCCGCAATTCGCAATTTCGCAATGCGCCATTTCCTACACCCGCAAGCCGGTTTCCAGGCGGGCGATAACCAGGCGCTGAATTTCGCTGGTGCCTTCGTAAATCTCGGTGATCTTGGCGTCGCGGAAGTAGCGTTCCACCGGCAGTTCTTTGGAGTAGCCCATACCGCCGTGGATTTGCACCGCGGCATGGGCGCAGTACATCGCGGTTTCCGAGGCGAAGAGTTTGGCCATCGAGGCTTCTAATGTGTAGCGGGCGCCGGTTTCCTTGGCCTTTTCTTTGGCCAAGGCGGCGTTGTAAATCAGTGCCCGCGCGGCTTCGATGCGCATCTTCATATCCGCAATTTTGAACCCTGTGCCCTGGAACTCACCGATGGGGTGACCAAAGGCTTCCCGCTCCTGCACGTACTGGCGGGCGGCCTCGTAGGCCGCCTCGGCAATGCCCAAAGCCTGAGCCGCGATGCCGATGCGCCCCGCGTCGAGCACGGCCATGGCAATCTTGAAGCCCTGGCCTTCTTCGCCGATGCGGTTTGCTACCGGCACCTTGAGGTTTTCGAAACCAATTTCACTGGTAGCCGAGGCGCGGATGCCCAACTTGGGCTCTTTTTTGCCTCGCACCAGGCCCGGTGTATCGCCTTCTACGATGAAGGCAGTGATGCCCCGGTGCCCCTTTTCGGGGTCGGTCATCGCAAACACCACGAAATAATCGGCCACCGGCCCGCTGGTGATCCAGTTCTTGCGGCCATTGAGGATGTAGAAGTCGCCTTCTCGCACGGCGCGGGTGCGCATGTTGGCCGCGTCTGAGCCGGAAGAAGGCTCTGTTAACGCGTAAGCGCCGATGGCCTTTCCCGAAGCCACCGGCGCAACATACTTCCGTTTCTGCTCCTCAGTGCCGTAGTGAAGAATGCCGTAACTGAAGAGCGAGTTGTTGACCGACATAATAGTGCCGTGGGCGGCATCCACCTTGCTGATTTCGGTTTCAGCGAGCACGTAGGCCAGGGTATCCATGCCTGCGCCGCCGTATTCTTCTGGCACTTCGATGCCCATGAAGCCCATCTCACCCATTTTTCGGATAGTTTCTAAAGGGAACTCGCCAGTTTCGTCAAATTGCGCTGCGATAGGCGCAATCTCTTGTTCGGCAAATTCACGTGCGGCTTGCCGAATCATGCGGTGCTCATCGGTCAGAAGATGTTCAAACGCAAAACGTCCCATTGTGATAACCTCCAAAAAGGGAATTTTTATAGAAAGCAACAATCTCATTATAGCACGCACGAATTCAATCGTGGTGTGGTTCGCGCGTCATCTACCCCTGAAACCCGCACAAACAAGGCATCTCGCAACGCCCCCTATCTATAAGCCGCTTTTTTAGCGTCCGTTGGTCTCTTCAGCAGCGAACAATTTGGCCTTGTAGGTATAAAGCCGCTTATCGGCCAAACGAACCAGGCTTTGCGGGTCTTGCGCATCGTGAGGGTAGGTGGCGATACCGTAGGCAATGCCGGCGCGAATAGACAACGATGGACAGCATTTTTCCTGAAGCAAATTTTGGATTTTTTCCATCGCCTGTCGAGCCTGCGAGCCACTGGTCTCGGGGAAAATGATCATGAACTCATCACCACCATAACGCCCCACGAAATCGGTTTCGCGCACGTGCTTGCGGATCAAATCGGCTACCGCTTGCAACACCCAATCGCCGGTAGGGTGGCCAAACCGGTCGTTGATCGTTTTGAAATGGTTGACGTCGAGCATCACCACAGAAAACAGGTGGTGATACCGTTGCGCGCGGCGCCACTCTTGACGCAAAGTTTTATCAATGGCACGACGGTTGGGCAAACGGGTAAGGGCGTCGGTCAACGCTTCTTCCCGTAACAGCGTATAGAGGTGTGCGTTATAAAAGGCAGCACCGGCACGGGCAGCGAAAAGTTGAGCGACCAGTATTTCTTGAGGCCGCAAAATGTAAGGCTGGCGGCTGAGAAGCACCATCATGCCCAAAGAACGACGGGGCGAAGGGATTGGCACCACACTCATCGCCCGCCACCCAGCAGCCAAAGCACAAGACAAGAGGCCCTCGGGCACGGGAACTTCCGGCGCCTGGAAATCCGGAACCTGTAGAATCTTCTGGTCGCCCAGTCGGTGCACAAACCATTCGGCGTATGCGAGCAACGTATCGAGGCACGACTCCTCTACCCCGCGCGCCATAGGCAGGGTCAACACCGCAGTGCTGGGCGGCCCTTGCGGGTCGGGCAACAAAGCACAACCTTCAATGTTGAAAAGGCGAAAAGCGCTATTCAAAATGCGCGCGGCCAGGGGTTTCACCTGCAAACTTTGCGTCAGGCCGGTGACGTCGTTGGCTAATTCCTGAAGCAGGCGCAAATTGGTCTGTGTTTTGTAGTGCTCCACAAACCGAAGCACCAGCGGGGCCACGGCTTCCATAGCCTGGCGGGCTTGCATGGTTTTGGCTTCACCCCAACGAGGATTACGGCGATAAACCAGAGTGAGGGTACCCATCAAGTTTGCTTCGCCTCCCACCCGCAAAGGCAACATGAGAAGGGCTTCGTAAGCCCGAAAGCGCTCTTGCACTAACGAGGGCAGGATATCTCGCCGCTTTCGCAAATCCAGCCAGGTAATATCGGGGCGGGCGTAAAGCAAGTCCAAAACAGCCTTGCACTGCTGCCGAAAGGCCACCTGCGCCTTACCAGAGATAAACCGGCCGGCCAAGTTTTCGTGAAAGCCATAAGAGGCAATGGGCACCATATATTCCCCCCGGCGCTCCCAAAGAATGCTATATGCCAGGTCGGCCTCCAACAACGCCTGGATCTGGGTGGTAATCACTTCCAGCGCCTTGGGGAGGCTCTCGTGTTGCAGGCTCTGCTGATGCAAAGCATGAAGGCGCGAATAAAACTGCTTCTGGGCTTCCGCGGTCGTCCAATAACGCCGCAGTTGCAGCGACTGACGCAAAGAAAGATAGGCGGTAATGTACAACAAGGCATCAAGCGCCACAATGTAAAGCACCACCACACCGGTCAAAGCATTCTTCTTGTAAACGTAAACGGGGACAGCCGCCTCGAACGGCAAAGGTCTGGGCTGCAGCCACCCCAAAAAATAAGAAACCATCAAACCCGTCATCAATAACGCAGCCAAGGTACTAAAAGCCAGTACAGATTTCTGCTCGCCATAGGTAAGGCTCATCGCGGCAATGTACACGATGAGGAGATAAATCCCCAAACTCTTCTCGCCGCCGGTGACGTGAATGGCCAACACCAGCAGTAAAATATCCGTCATGACATGAAAATGAGTATACAAAGTTGTAGTTCGCGGGGGCACCCAATGACTAGGCGCGTGATACCAGTAACGATAAATCCAACACCCCACCGCGTTGAGCACTATCGCTATGCTGAGCACACTCAGATAGATTTTCAAATCCCCCGCGGGAAAATGCTCGGCCCACCCCATGCCAATGAGCAGAAGCGCAAAAGCAAAAACAAGCCAGCGGCCTCTGCAAAGATAAAAGGCTTGCCTGAGCAGAAAACGACGGTCCATTTTTTGTTTAGAAAAAGGAAAAGCCGTGCCCGTTCACAAAGGAACAACTTGCTGCGCCATTGCTTTTTTCTGCCTGCAACGTCATCTCCGGATGCGGATAAAAAAGAAGTTGCCCGGCCGAAAAGTTTTGCTTGTCTTGAACGATATATGCGAATCTTTCTTAAAAGGGGGTGCCCAAATGACAACCACTCTCACGACAGCCGTTCATGCAAAAAGGCTGCCAAATGGGCCCGCGGAACGGGATGCTGCTTTCGGGTGGTCAAGTCTTTCACCGAGACCACGTTTTGGGCCAATTCATCAGGCCCGACAATCAACGCCCAACGGGCGCCGATGCGGTCGGCGTATTTGAACTGCTTGCCCAGTTTCGCCGGTTCGGGGTAAGTGAGCACGGCCAGCCCTTCGCCGCGCAGTTCTGCAGCCAAGCGATAGGCCGGCAGCAAGTGGGCTTCGTCGAAAACCGTGACCACGAGCGAGGCAGGTTGAGGGGCCAGTTGGGGCAAGCGGTCATAGGCCTCTAACACCAGGGCAATGACCATATCGCCCATAGCAAAACCCACGCCGGGCAACGGCTTGCCGCCCACGTCGGCCACCAGGTTGTCGTAACGGCCGCCCCCAAAAATCGCGCGGAAGGCGCCCGCCCGATCTCGCGCCTCGAACACGGTGCCGGTGTAATAATCCAGACCGCGGATCACCGCGGGAGAATAGCGCAAGTAGTCCCGGACGCCCAAGGCTTCGGCCGCGGCAAAGAAACGCCCCAGTTCCTCCGACTGCTCCCAGAGGCGCTCGTCGGCCAGGAGGTCTTCCAGGCCGCGGCGCTGCGCGGGGCTCAGCCCCACGGCTTCCGCGTAGCCTTCCCACGCGGCGGGGCTCATCTTTTCGCGGCGGTCGATCAGCCGAAACACCGCGCGGCGGCGTTCTGGCGGCACGCCCAACGCGTCCAGCCGGCTATCCATCAGGCGGCGGTTGTTGACCAAAATCTGCACCTCGTCGGGGCCCAACCCCACCCGCCAAAAGAAATTCGCACCAATGGCCGCCAGTTCCGCGTCGGCTTCAGGGCTGCTGACGCCCACCATATCCACGTTCCACTGGAAGAACTCCCGCGCCCGGCCTTTCTGCGGCCGCTCGTAGCGCCAAAACGGGCCAAACGACCACCACCGCAGCGGGAAAACCAATTGCCCCTGCTTTTGCGCAACCATACGCGCCAACGTTGGCGTGAGTTCAGGCCGCAGGGTGATCAGGTCGCCGCTTCGGTCCGGGAACACGAAAGCCTGCTCCTTGACCAATTCCTCCCCCGATTTGGCCGCGTAGAGGGCAATCGGCTCTAAAAACGGGCCGTCGTATTCCTGGTAACCAAAGGCTTCCGAAGCCGCGCGCATCTGCTGATAAAGCCAGGCGCGCAGCGCCATCTTCTCAGGGTAAAAATCGCGGGTGCCTTTGACGGGAGCAATGATTTTGGCAGCCATGATTGCTTTTGTTCCTCGTGGTTGGGTTGATGGTCAGCGATGCCGTGGGGAAGTCAGTGTCCGAGATGGCGCAGGTCTGCTGTTTCCAGCGAATCATCCCACAGGCGCAAACGGCGACGCCAACTCATGATTTGGGGCACCATCGACGAAAGCAGAAATAGCCGTTCGCGCGGGGGAAGGAGGGGTAGGCCTGCGCTTTCCATCAACATATTAAAGACGAAAATCCGCTCGGTATGGTTACGTCGTGCCAGAATCATGGGCACACTGATCCACGAAAGGGCTGCGCCCGTGAAAAACTCATGCAATTTGAGCCAGGCCAGGCCCGCCCAGTGTCTTACGGCGTTTCTCTGAGCCATCGTTCTACTCCGCCGGGGTGCTCGTAGGCTTCCAACGCGTCCAACAGGGCCTCTGCTTCGGCGGCGTCCACGAACAAGGCGCGGTGTTCGGCAAAAATGAAGCCTTCCTGTTGGGCATGGTGAACAAAGGCCAACAGGTGGGTGTAATAACCCTGGAAGTTGAACAGGCCGATGGGTTTGCGGTGCAACCCGATTTGCGCCCAGGTGATGATCTCGAAGAACTCTTCCAGGGTGCCGTAACCGCCGGGCAAGGCGATGAACGCGTCGGCCAGTTGGGCCATGCGGGCTTTGCGCGTGTGCATATCGGGCACGACTTCTAACCGCTGCAAACGATGATGCGTCAGTTGAGGGGTGTAAAAATGCTCCGGAATGACCCCGATCACCTCACCGCCTTGCTGAAGCACAGCGTCGGCCACCGCGCCCATCAGGCCGGTGGAGCCGCCGCCATAGACCAATCGCTGCCCCCGCCGCGCCAGCGCCCGGCCTAAGGCTTCAGCCGCCTGATAATACACTGCTGGCACGTCGTCTGACGAACCGCAATACACGCAGATTGTCTTCAATGGTGCCATGAATTCATTATACCGCATTCGGACGCCCCGCGGCGTCGGCTGGGAGCAAGGCACCAGAAGATTGCAGAGTAGGTAGAGGCAAGACGCGCCTTGCCCCTACCCTTTGGCGTGCGGCGCTTTGGCACCGCTTTGAAAAGCGGCCCTTCGATGCACTCAGGACAGGCGACTTGTCGCCGCACGCCAGCGCATTCATGTTATCATTGAGCCAAACCGCCGCCTGAAAGGATAGCCATGCTTTTCGAAGACTTTTTTCGCCCCCCCGTATGGTCGGTCAGTGACCTGACCCGCTATCTCAAAGACCTGGTGACCAGCGACCCCACCCTGCAGGAACTCTGGGTGCAAGGCGAAGTCTCCAACTTCAAGGTGGCTTCTTCGGGGCACGCGTATTTCACCCTCAAAGATGGCCGCGCACAACTGCCATGTGTGATGTGGCGCCCCCAGGTGCAACGGCAGCAGCGGCACTTCCTTCCCCGGGATGGCGACGCGGTCGAAGCCCACGGCTTCGTGGGGGTTTACGAGGCTGGCGGGCGCTACCAGTTCTACGCCGACCTTCTCAAACCCGCGGGGGAAGGCGCTCTGTACCGCGAATTTCAGCGCCTCAAAGCCCGGCTGGAAGCGGAAGGGCTGTTCGACGAAAGCCGCAAACGGCCGTTGCCCCGCTTTCCGCGGCGCATTGGCGTGGTCACCTCGGCCACCGGCGCGGCGCTGCGCGACATCCTCAACACCCTGCGGCGACGCTACCCCTTAGCCGAGGTCGTCTTAGCCCCCGCGGTGGTACAAGGCGAACACGCGCCGCCTACCTTGGTCGCCGCACTGCAGAGCCTCTACGCGCACCACCCCGACCTCATCATCCTCGCCCGCGGGGGCGGCTCGATGGAAGACCTGTGGGCCTTCAACGACGAAAGGGTGGTGCGCGCGGTGGCCGCTGCGCCGGTGCCGGTGATCACCGGCGTGGGGCACCAGACCGATTTCACCTTGGTCGATTTTGCCGCAGACCAGCGCGCGCCCACCCCCACCGCGGCGGCCGAAATGGCCGTCCCCCACCAAGACGACTTGCGCCTGGCCCTGCGGGGTTTGGAAACCCGCCTGCAGCGGGCCATGGTGCAAGATCTGACAGCCCGGCGCGCCGCGCTCACGCGGATGGAACTCCGCCTACACCGCCAGGCCCCGCTGCACCGCGTGTTCTCGCAAGCCCAACGGCTGGACGAACTGGAACGGCGCCTGCACACCGCAGCCAAACACTTGCTCGCGCTGCACCAGCGCCGGGTGCAGGCCCTCTCGCAGCGCCTGGCCGCCCTCAACCCCCTGGCCATCCTGCGGCGCGG
Organism: Anaerolineales bacterium; assembly: GCA_027053355.1. GTDB lineage: Bacteria > Chloroflexota > Anaerolineae > Anaerolineales > DRMV01 > DRMV01. The sequence continues at coordinate 11,516 of JALUDX010000205.1, forward strand.
CTACGCGCTCCTCACCACGGCCGAGGGGCAGGTAGTGAGGAGCGCCTCGGCCGTACACCCAGGGCAACGCCTCCACGCCCGCCTGGCCGAGGGGGGGCTGAAAGTCGTCGTGGAAGAGGCATCGAGGGATTGGGGGTAAAAAAGGCTTGGTTGCCTGGTTGCTGGGTTGCCTCGCTGGGCAGTACATCGGGCGAGGCGCGCCTCGCCGCTACTTTGCCGCTTCCCCACCTTCCGACGCCACGGGCTGCACCACCAAGTGCATCCCCTGCACTGCGACTACCTCGACCGCCTCGCCGGGGGCCACGGCGCGGCGTTGCGGGGCCAGCCGCGCGCTCCACAACTCACCCCCTACCTGCACCGTTCCCTGTTGGCCGGGGCGCAGCGGGGTGCGGGCATACCCCCGCTTCCCCACCAGGCTGTGCACCTGCGCCAGGCCGGTCTTGACCGGCCGTTTTTGGGCGCGCAAAGCCAACATGACTACCGCGGTCGAGAGCAAGGCCATGGCTGCACCGCTCCCCACCACCAAAGGCACCGAAACCCGCTGCTGGGGCAAAGCGGCGGGCGTGTTGAACAGGGTCAGCGCGCCAAAAACGAACGCGGCCAGCCCCGCCGCGGTGAGCGCGCCGTGGGTGGTGGCCTTCACATCCAAGGCAAACATTACAAACGCCAGCGCCATGAAAGCCAGACCGACCCAGTTCACCGGCAACAAACTGAGGCCATACGCTGCCAACAGCAACGCACTCACCCCCGCGAACCAGGCCGGCCAGTTCGAAGGGTGCCAAAACGCAATCAGCAACACCTGAATGCCCAGCCCCAAAAGCAGGAACACCACGTTGGGGTTGGTCAACGGCAGCAAAACCGACTCGGCCAAGGTGGGCTGCAAAGGGGCGGCAACCAGATGCGCGGGCAGGGCCCCCTCGCCGGCCGCGGTGGTCGTGTGTGCGCCCGCCAGGCGGGAGAGCAAATCGTCCAGGGAGGGGGCGACGAAATCGATCACGCCCAGCCGCAGCGCCTCGTCGGCGGAAAGGGCGCGGGCCTGCGAAATGGTATCTTCGGCCGCTTGCACGGCCTGAGGCCCCCGCCGCGCGGCCAAAGAGCGCACCAGCGCCTGCAAAATTTGCTGGGCTTTCTTGGCCAAAGTCTCTCCCAGGTCTTCACCCTGGGGGCCCACGGGGCTGGCCGCGCCCAACGCGGTTTCGGGCGCCATCGCCGCCCAATGCCCCGCCAGCACCAGGATGGTGCCCGCACTGCCCGCCATCGCGCCCCGGGGCGCCACATAGACCACCACCGGCACCGGGCTATTGCGGATCTCTTGTACCATCTGCTCCATCAGGGTGACGCTGCCGCCGGGGGTATCCAACACCACCACGACCAGCGCGGCGTGCTCTGCCGCGGCCACGCGCAGCCCCCGGGCCAAATAATGCGCCATGGGCGGCGTCAGCGGGCCTTCTAAATGCAAAACCAACGCCCAACCAGAGCCTTCAGCCTGGCCGCGCGCGGCCACCAGCATGAGCGCCACAGCCAGCAGAAGCACCTTCTTCCCCCACTTACGCAAAAACGATTGCAGCATCTGCCTCTCCTCGCCTTGCGACGAACCACCGCGGCTCTGTACATTTTAGATGACGCAGGCAAAAAACCACAGAAGACACAGAAAGCGGGAAGTCAAGGCGTGATCCGGGATGCGGGATGCGGGAAGAGGCGAGGTACTGAGGGATTGGGGTAGGGGTGGTTGCCTGGTGACTTGGTTGCTTGGTTACTCAGGGGCCTCTCCTGGTGCCCTCGGCGCCCTAAAATCCGCGCCTATCTGCCATCATCCGCGTTCATCCGTGGGCTGTTTTCCAAAGACTGCACAGTTACTTTTATTGTACATCAAACGTGCCTGTTCAGCCTACGGCTTGCACGGACAGAGAACCACAGAAGACACACACGGCGGGAAGCAAAGGCGTGATCCGGGATGCGGGATACGGGATGCGGGAAGAGGCGAGGTACTGAGGGATTGGTGTGGGGGTGGTTGCCTGGTTACTTGGTTGCTTGGTTACTCAGGGGCCTCTCCTGGTGCCCTCGGCGCCCTAAAATCCGCGTCTATCTGCCATCATCCGCGTTCATCCGTGGGCTGTTTTCCAAAGGCTGAACAGTTACACAGATTTTTAGGTGGCCCAAGTCGCCAAGATGACGCCAAACGCGCCGAGAAACGAAGAGGGTTTTGTGTATTTCGCTCAATCCGTGCCCATCTGTGAAATTTGTGGATGGCTTTCTGCGAAATCTGCGTAATCTGTGGTTTCTCCTTGCCCAGGCTGAACAGTGACCCGCATTCGTCCGCGAGACGTTTCCCAAAGGCTGAACGGTTATCATCAAATTTGCGCGAGTGGTAAAATACAACCACAAGCCCCAAACACACCCCTCCCCCCGGAGCAAATGATGGATAAAAAACTCACCATTGTCATCCCCATGGCCGGGCTGGGCACGCGGCTGCGCCCCCATACCTGGAGCAAGCCCAAACCTCTGGTCAGCGTGGCCGGGAAGGCCGTGCTGGGGCACGTTTTGGATATGTTCGGCAGCCTCCCCCCCGCGCAGTTGGAACTGGTATTCATCGTGGGCTATCTGGGCGAACAGGTCACCGCGTATCTGCACACCCACTACCCCCACCTGAAAGCCCATTTCGTGGAACAAAAAGAGCGCAAGGGGCAATCGCACGCCCTCTACCTGGCCCGCGCCCACCTGCAAGGCCCAACCCTGATGATTTTCGTGGACACCATCATGGAGGCCGACTTTTCCTTCCTCGAAAATCCGCCGGCCGAAGGCATTGCCTGGGTCAAGCCGGTGGAAAACCCGCGCCGTTTTGGGGTGGTGGTGCCCGATGAGGAAGGGTATATCCGCCGCCTGATCGAAAAGCCCGACGACGACCGCTACAACCTGGCGGTGGTGGGGTGCTACTACTTCCCCGAAGGTCGCGACCTGGCCGCAGCGGTCGAAACGCAGATCGCACGCGACATCCAAACCAAAGGGGAATACTACTTAGCCGATGCCATCAATCTGATGCTCGACCAAGGGCTGAAAATGCGCACGGTAGAGGTCGAAACATGGCTCGACGCAGGCACCCCCGAAGCCCTTTTGGAAACCAACCGTTATCTGCTTTCCTCGGGGCGAGACAACACTGCCGAAGCCCTGCGCCCCGGCATCACCCTCATTCCGCCGGTGTACATCCACCCCGAATCGACCGTCGAGGCGTCGGTCATTGGGCCTTACGTCTCCATCGGCAAGGGCAGCCATGTCTCCCAGGCCGTACTGAGCGACAGCATCATCGACGATGGCGCGCAGGTCAACGAAGTGACGCTGCAAAACAGCCTCATCGGCCGCTACGCACGGGTGCAAGGGAGGCCCTACCGGCTCAACATCGGCGACCACACCCAACTCTCGCTATGAACACGCCCGTTCCCACGGTGGAAGTGCACTTTCGGTCTGAAAGCCGCTATGCCGAGCGGCCTACCGCCTTCCGCTGGGGCGGGCGCCGCATTGCGGTGCTGCGGGTGGTGGCCCAAGGCCGCACCCCCTCGCATCTTTTTTTCGACGTGGTGGGCGACGACGGCGGGCTTTACCGCCTTGCCTACCACCCCCTGAGCCAGACATGGGATATTACCCCCCACACCATCTCCCCAGGAGGCAAAACCGATGATCATCGGCATCCCCAAAGAAATCAAAGACAATGAATACCGGGTCGCGATGACGCCCGGCGGTGTCCACATGCTGGTCGGGGCGGGGCACGAAGTGTTGGTGCAGGCCGGGGCCGGCGCGGGCAGCGGCTTCAGCGACGAGGAATACGCGCGGGCCGGGGCGAAAATCGTGCCCGCCGCGGCCGACGTCTGGCTGCAAGCCGAGATGATCATGAAAGTCAAAGAGCCGCGGCCGCAGGAATACGAGTTCCTGCGCCCAGGGCTGCTTTTGTTCACCTACCTCCACCTGGCCGCGGAAGAGCCCCTCACCCACGAACTGATCCAGCGCGAGGTCACGGGCGTGGCCTACGAAACAGTCGAACTGGACGACGGTCGGCTGCCGCTGCTGACGCCGATGAGCGAAGTGGCAGGGCGGATGGCCGTGCAGGTCGGCGCGCACTATCTGGAAAAGGCCCACGGCGGCCGCGGCAAACTGTTAGGCGGCGTGCCAGGGGTGCGGCCGGCCGACGTGGTGATCATCGGTGGCGGCACCGTGGGCACCAACGCAGCGAAAATCGCCTTGGGGATGGGCGCACACGTGACCATCATCGAAAAGAACATCGACCGCCTGCGCTACCTGGCCGACGTGCTCCACGGCAACCTGACCACCTTGGCCTCCAACCCCCTCAACATTGCCGACGCGGTGCGCACTGCCGATTTCGTTGTGGGCGCGGTGCTCATCCACGGCGCGCGCGCGCCAAGGCTGGTCACCCGCGAGATGGTCGGCCGCATGAAACCCGGCAGCGTGATCGTAGATGTGGCCATCGACCAGGGCGGCTGTGTAGAAACCTCGCACCCCACCACCCACAGCCACCCCACCTACCTGGTAGACGACGTGGTGCATTACGGGGTCACCAACATGCCCGGTGCGGTGCCGCGCACTTCTACCTATGCCCTCTCTAATGCTACCCTCCCTTACGCGCTGCAACTGGCCAACTTGGGCTTCGAACAAGCGGTGCGCCAAAACCCGGCGCTGGCCCGCGGGGTCAACACCTACCAGGGACACATCACCTACGCGGCCGTGGCCAACGCCTTCGACTTCCCCTACACCCCTCTGGAGCAACTGTTGGCATGAACAGCGTCAACCCCTCCTTTTCCCCGAAAATTTCCCGCCGGGTGGCCGGGCTCAAGCCTTCGGGCCTGCGCAAATTCTTCGACATCATCGCCGAAATGCCCGAAGTGGTCTCTTTGGGCATCGGTGAGCCCGACTTCGATACCCCGGCCATCATTCGCGACGCCGGCATCCGCGCGCTCCAAGAAGGCTATACGCATTACACCAGCAACGCAGGCATCAGCACCCTCCGCCGCGCCCTGACCCAACACCTGGCCCGGCGCTATGGCGTGCATTACGACCCCGACACCGAAATCGTGCTCACGGTGGGCGTCTCCGAAGCCCTGTACCTGGCCATGACCGCCCTGCTCGACCCCGGCGACGAAGTGCTGGTGCCCACGCCGTGCTTTGTCTCTTACCAGCCCGAGGTGGTTCTGGCAGGGGGCGTAGCGGTGGAAGTTCCCCTGCGGGCAGAAGACAACTTCCAGCCCAATGTGGAGATTTTGGCCCAACACCTCACCCCCCGCACCAAAGCCATCCTCATCAACTACCCCCACAACCCCACCGGCATGGCCGCGGCACCAGAAGCCATGGAAGCCCTGGCCCGCTTTGCCGCCGCGCACGACCTCATCGTGATCTCCGACGAAATCTACGACCGCTTGGTGTACGGGGTGGAACACGTGTGCTTCCCCGCGCTGAAGGGCGCACGGGAGCGCACCATTCTGCTGGGCGGCTTTTCTAAAGACTACGCGATGACCGGCTGGCGTTTGGGTTATGCTGCCGCGCCTGCCGCGCTGCTGCAGGCCATGCTCCGTATCCACCAATACACCATCATGACCGCGCCCACGCCGGCCCAGGTCGCGGCCATCACCGCGCTTACCGACCCCGCCGCGGACGAAGCGGTCGAAGCCATGCGCCAAGCCTACAACCGACGTCGCCGCCTGATTGTAGATGGCCTGCGCAGCATTGGCTTCCCCACCGTGGAACCCACGGGGGCTTTCTATGCCTTCCCCGATGTAAGCGGCACAGGCATCGACGACGAAACCCTCGCCTGGCGCCTGTTGGAAGAAGAGCAAGTAGCCGTGGTGCCCGGTTCGGCCTTTGGCGCAGCGGGGAAAGGGTTTGTCCGCTGCTCTTACGCCACATCCGAAGCCAACATAGAAGAAGCCCTGACCCGTATCGCCCGCTTTGTGCAGCGGTTGCGGCCCGTCATCTAATTTCCAACCTCCTCGGGTAACTGTTCAGTCTCAAAGAGACGCTACGGATGACGCGGGCAGAAAACACAGAAGACACAGAGAAGACACCGAAAACACAGAAGGTGATAGGGTTGGAGCACTGAAGGATAGGGGGTAAATGGCGCTTGGCTACTCAGATGCTCCTCCTGACACCCTCGGCACCCAAAAATCCGTGTCTATCCGCCATCATCCGCGTTCATACGTGGGCTATTTTCCAAAGGCTGAACAGTTACCTTCCTCGCAAAACGAACGATTAAAGGCCATCCGCCCCCACGCTGATGTGGGGGCGGATGGCTTTTCCGACCAAGGAGGGAGAAACTCAACTCACAAAACGGTCAGGAGACCCTCTTTGCCAGAAGGTAGTGCGGCCGCCTTGCGTTAGCGAGAGGCGTTTCGACGGCGCCGCAGGGGGCAAGGCGGTGTGCGAGCCGCCCGCCCGGCAGGTGCTGGGGGCGATGCCACCCTAAGCGCCCCCTGGCTTTAGGCGCCAGCCGCTCGCCGCGGCCGGGGCGATAAGCGCCGCCGTTCCAAAGCGTCGTGTCGTGGGTGGTGCGCACCACCACCTGCGGAATACAGCCGGTCTGCGGATCGACCGCACTGCTGAAGCGCGGGAGGCCGCGTTGCGGCGGGCTCCAGGCCCAACCCGCGGGGAGATAGAAGCGCACCGAGTACACCCCCGGCCTCGCCACGGGGAAGCGGTAATACCCAGCGCCCCTGGTGGTATTCGCAGTATGGGTGACCGCGATGGGTGTACCACGGCAGGCCGCGCCTTGATAGAGCGCCACCCGCACGCCCAGCAACCCGGGCTCCTCACCGGAGCGGATGCCGTCAGGCGTACGATCTATCCACAGATAACCTGACACCTGGTAGGGAACCGGCGGCTGCGGTGTAGAGGTCACCTTCGGCTTGGGCGTACCTATGATGATGGGCTTACCCCAAGGCGTAGGTGTTGGGGTCATGGTCCACCAGGGCGTTGGCGTCGGCCACGGTGTTGGCGTCGGCCACGGTGTTGGCGTCGGCCACGGTGTGGGTGTGGGCCACGGTGTGAATGTCGGCGTCGGCGTGAACGTCGCTGTCGGCGTCGGCGTAGACGGTGGCGTCGGCGTAGACGTCGGCGTGGGCGTCAGCGTATCCGTCGGCGTCGGCGTAGGCGGTGGCGTCGGCGTGAACGTCGCTGTCGGCGTCGGCGTAGACGTCGACCACCACGGCGGTGTAAAGGTGACGGTCGGGGTCCAATTCCACGGCGGCGTGGGCGTAGGTGTTGACGTGGGGGTCGGGGTGTGATGTGGCCGCCGGGTCGGGGTCGGTGTGGGTGTGGGTGTCGGTGTCGGGGTAGGTGGTACCACCGTCGGCGTCGGCGTGGGTGTATCCGCCGGCGTCGGCGTGGGTGTCGGTGTGTCCGTCGGCGTCGGGGTCGGTGTCGGCGTGAACGTTGCCGTCGGCGTAGGCGTAGGCGTCGGCGTGTCCGTCGGCGTCGGCGTAGGCGTGGGTGTATCCGTCGGCGTGGGTGTCGGTGTGTCCGTCGGCGTCGGCGTGGGTGTCGGCGTGAACGTTGCCGTTGGCGTAGGCGTGGGTGTATCCGTCGGCGTGGGTGTCGGTGTGTCCGTCGGCGTCGGGGTAGGTGTCGGCGTGAACGTCGCCGTCGGCGTAGGTGTGGGTGTGTCCGTCGGCGTCGGGGTGGGCGTCGGCGTGAACGTCGCCGTCGGCGTGGGTGTCGGTGTATCCGTCGGCGTCGGCGTAGGCGTGTCCGTCGGCGTGGGTGTCGGCGTGAACGTTGCCGTTGGCGTAGGCGTGGGTGTATCCGTCGGGGTCGGGGTCGGTGTATCCGTCGGCGTGGGTGTCGGCGTGAACGTTGCCGTTGGCGTAGGCGTGGGTGTATCCGTCGCCGTCGGGGTCGGTGTATCCGTCGGCGTGGGTGTCGGTGTGAACGTCGCCGTCGGCGTAGGCGTGGGTGTATCCGTCGGCGTGGGCGTGGGCGTAGGCGTCGGCGTGTCCGTCGGCGTCGGCGTGGGTGTCGGTGTGTCCGTCGGCGTGGGTGTCGGCGTGAACGTCGCCGTCGGCGTAGGTGTGGGTGTGTCCGTCGGCGTCGGGGTAGGCGTGGGTGTGTCCGTCGGCGTCGGGGTGGGCGTCGGCGTGTCCGTCGCCGTAGGCGTGGGTGTCGGTGTATCCGTCGGCGTCGGGGTAGGTGTCGGCGTGAACGTCGCCGTCGGCGTGGGTGTCGGTGTGTCCGTCAGCGTCGGAGTAGGTGTGGGTGTGTCCGTCGGCGTCGGGGTCGGTGTATCCGTCGGCGTGGGTGTCGGCGTGAACGTTGCCGTTGGCGTAGGCGTGGGTGTATCCGTCGGCGTGGGTGTCGGCGTGAACGTTGCCGTTGGCGTAGGCGTGGGTGTATCCGTCGGCGTGGGTGTCGGTGTATCCGTCGGCGTAGGCGTGGGTGTATCCGTCGGGGTCGGGGTCGGTGTATCCGTCGGCGTGGGTGTCGGCGTGAACGTTGCCGTTGGCGTAGGCGTGGGTGTATCCGTCGGCGTGGGTGTCGGTGTGTCCGTCGGCGTGGGTGTCGGCGTGAACGTCGCCGTCGGCGTAGGTGTGGGTGTGTCCGTCGGCGTCGGGGTGGGCGTCGGCGTGTCCGTCGCCGTAGGCGTGGGTGTCGGTGTATCCGTCGGCGTCGGGGTAGGTGTCGGCGTGAACGTCGCCGTCGGCGTGGGTGTCGGTGTGTCCGTCGGCGTCGGAGTAGGTGTGGGTGTGTCCGTCGGCGTCGGGGTCGGTGTATCCGTCGGCGTGGGTGTCGGCGTGAACGTTGCCGTTGGCGTAGGCGTGGGTGTATCCGTCGGCGTGGGTGTCGGTGTGAACGTTGCCGTTGGCGTAGGCGTGGGTGTATCCGTCGGCGTGGGTGTCGGTGTATCCGTCGGCGTGGGTGTCGGCGTGAACGTTGCTGTTGGCGTAGGCGTGGGTGTATCCGTCGGCGTGGGTGTCGGTGTGTCCGTCGGCGTCGGGGTAGGTGTCGGCGTGAACGTCGCCGTCGGCGTCGGCGTAGGCGGCGGCACAAACAAGCCGGCATCCACCGTGCGGATATTATCTCCAGCAGCCAAAGTTACCGCATTTACACACCCTGTTGTCGGGTCAGGGTCGCTATCCAAATCGTCGGTTGTGGCGTCCTGCGGGCTAAACTCATAACCCTGCGGTCGGATAAACTTCACCGAGTAAGTCCCTGGCTCCAAACCCGAGAAGAGGTAAAAACCATTGGCATTCGTTGTCGTGGTAGCCACCGTGCCACCGGCACAGTTAGCACCCGAATACAACTCAACTGTCACATTCTCAAAGCCTGTCTCACCGCTATCCTGAACGCCATCACGATCCGTGTCATGCCATACATAGTCGCCCAGGCTGGCCAAGGCATACATCCCGGCATCTACCGTCAGGTTAGTTTCTCCTTCGCCCAGGCTGACCGTATCCGTCTCACCTGAATCGTCCGCGTCGCTATCCACCGTGTCGTCTGAACCCATATCTTGAGGGCTCATGGTGTAATTACTGGGCGCATCGAATCGCACGTCATAATCGCCCGGTTCTAAGTTGTCAAAGCGGTAATTACCGTCGCTGTCAGTGATAGTTTGGGCGACTTTTGTGCCGTTGTGATAAAGTTCCACCGTAATGTTTGGCAAACCCGACTCGCTAGCGTCTTGGATACCGTTCATATTGTTGTCGGCCCATACCCGGTCGCCGATGCTCGCTAATTGGTACAAGCCTGCGTCTACGGTATTGTCAGTTTCGCCTTCGCTCAGGCTAACCGTCGCCGTTTCGCCGCTGTTCGGGTCAACGTCGCTATCTACATCGTCGGCGGCTGCATCTTGCGGGCTGAAAGCATAACCGTTCGGCTTTACCACTTTCACCACATAATCGCCTGGCGCCAGGTTCGTAAAGTGATACGCACCGCTGCTATCGGTTGTGGTGCTGGCGATCTGTGCACCGTCCTTGTACAGTTCCACTGTCACGCCGGCGACCCCTTCTTCCCCAGCGTCTTGCTGGCCGTTCATGTCCGTATCGTGCCAGACGTAGTCGCCCAGCGCCGCAGGGCGATACGCACCGGCGTCCCAGGTCATATCGTTTTCACCAGCGTCTAGCGTGATGTCGCCAGTGCAGCCCGTGGACGGGTCAGCGTCGCTATCCAGCACGTCGTCGCCTTGATTGGCCGCAGTGAAGGCGTACCCGCTGGGCAGCATGAATTTCACCGAGTACGTGCCCGGCGTCAGGTCGGTAAACTGATAGGAACCATCTGCACCCGTCACCTTGCTGCTAACCGCGTTCCCGCTGCAGTCGCTGCTGGGGTACAAGATCACCACCGCACCCGAGAGGCCAGGTTCTCCTGTGGTCTGCAGCCCGTCGCCATTGCTGTCATCCCATACATAATCACCCAGGCTGGCCAGAGCATACATCCCTGCATCAATGTCGTTGTTCGTTTCGCCTTCGCTCAGGGTGACCGCCTCGGCCTCACCGCTGCTCGGATTTGCATCACTGTCTATCGTATCATCGTTACCTACATCCTGCGGGCTGATGTTGTAATGCGGCGGCTTGATGAATTTCACCGTGTACGTCCCCGGTTCCAGCCCCGTGAAACTGTAGTTCCCGTTGCTGTCCGTGGTGGTCTCCGCAATCTTGCTCCCGTTCTTGTACAATTCCACCGTCACATTGGCGATACCATCTTCACCGGCATCCTGCAGGCCGTTCATGTTCGTGTCGTTCCACACCCGGTCGCCCAGGTTGGCCAACCGGTACAAGCCTGCATCCACTGTGTTGTCCGTCTCCCCTTCGTCCAGGTGCACCGTGCCTGTCTCACCGCTGCTGGTGTCCGCGTCGCTGTCTTTGGTGTCGTCTCCGCCTTGATCCTTGTCCGTGAACGCGTAGCCGCTGGGCTTCACGAATTTCACCACGTAGTCGCCGGGGGCCAGGTTCGTGAAGTGGTAGGCGCCGTTGCTGTCCGTGGTGGTGTCTGCAATCTTGCTGCCGTTCCTGTACAACTCGACCGTGACGTTGGCGATTCCGTCTTCGCCCGCGTCTTGCTGGCCGTTCATGTTCGTATCGTGCCAGACGTAGTCGCCCAGGGCCGCGGGGCGATATGCACCAGCGTCCCAGGTCATGTCGTTTTCGCCGGCATCCAGCGTAATGGCACCCGTGCACCCTGTACCGGTGTCCGCATCACTGTCCAGCGTGTCATCGCTGCCTTGATTGGCAGCCGTGAACACATAGCCACTGGGCAAGACGAACTTCACCGAGTACGTGCCCGGCGTCAGGTCGGTAAACTGATAGGAACCATCGGCGCCCGTCACCTGGGTATTCACAGCACTGCCGGTGCAGTCGGTGCTGGCATAGAGGATCACCACCGTACCCGAGAGGCCGGATTCTCCTGTGGTCTGCAGCCCGTCGCCGTTGCTGTCGTCCCATACATAATCACCCAGGCTGGCCAGGGCGTACATCCCTGCGTCGATGTCGTTGTTCGTTTCGCCTTCGCTCAGGGTGACCGCGTCGGTCTCGCCGCTGCTCGGATCTGCGTCACTGTCGATCGTATCGTCGCTGCCCACATCCTTCGGGCTGATGTTGTAATGCGTCGGCTTGATGAATTTCACCGTGTACGTCCCCGGTTCCAGCCCCGTGAAACTGTAGTTCCCGTTGCTGTCCGTGGTGGTCTCCGCAATCTTGCTCCCGTTCTTGTACAATTCCACCGTCACATTGGCGATACCATCTTCACCGGCATCCTGCAGGCCGTTCATGTTCGTGTCGTTCCACACCCGGTCGCCCAGGCTGGCTAACTTGTACAGACCAGCGTCGATCGTGTTGTCCGTCTCGCCCGAACTCAGGGTGATGGTCGCAGTCTCACCGCTGGCAGTGTCCGCGTCGCTGTCTTTGGTGTCGTCTCCGCCTTGATCCTTGTCCGTGAACGCGTAGCCACTGGGCTTCACGAATTTCACCACGTAGTCGCCCGGCGCTAAGTTC
>JALUDX010000206.1 GCA_027053355.1 Anaerolineales bacterium
GAAGACCACGGGCGGCCAGGGCGCGGGCGGGCTGGGCGCTACCAGGTGCGCCAAGGGGTCGCGCACTTGTTGTTGCCGATAGAGACGCACCAGCCCTTGTTTGGCCAAGGCTTGCAGGTCGTGACGCCGGGCGCCGGTCTCGGCCAACAGCCGGGCTACGGCGCGCGGCCGTTGCTGAGCCAGGGCTTGCAACACCTGCTGCCGTCGGCGGGCAGCGTTTTCTCGCTTGCTCAGACGCGCGAGGGGCAGGTTGCGCGCTTCCTCAGGGGCGATGGCGAGGTCGGCCATGGCCACGGTTTTGCGGCTGGTGTGTGGCCGAGGGAGTACGGCTTCGCTGCGCAGCCAGCCGCGGCGGCGCAGCAGGTTGGCAGCCCGACGCCAGTTGCGCCGGGGCAGCGCCTGCCCGATTTGCCGCCCCCGGAGCGGGCCACGGCGCTGCAGCAAGGCCAAAAGCGCCCGCGCGGTGGGCGTCAGGTCTCGCACCGCCTCAGCCTCGGCCGAGGACGCCTCGGGGGTGAGGGTGTAGAGGGTGTCCGCGGTTTGCAGCACCCGCGGGGGGAACATCAGCGCCATGCACGACGAAAGGGGCGCTAAAGTGGCCTCGGCCATCTGCTGCGCTAATTGGATTTGGGCGGGGGTGAGGGTCCACCTTTCGTCGGCCAAGGCTTCGATGGGGCGGGTCTCAGGCACCGCGGGCTGTGCCAGCAGCCGCAGCACCACGCCATACACCATGCGGCGGCCAAAAGGCACCACCACAATCATGCCAGGCTGCACGCGGCCCTCCAGCGCCGGCGGGATGTGGTAATGGAACACCCCTTGGACTTTGGGTTCGTGGACGACCACTTCGGCGTAGCGCATGGGGTTATTGTACCAAGGTAACGGTTCAGCCTTGGCAAGGAGAAACCGCAGATTACGCAAATTTCGCAGAAGAACATCCACAGAGATTTCACAGATGAGCACAGGTTGAGCGAAAGTAACTGTTCAGCGCAAACAAAAGAGAAATCTCAGTGACGCAGACGGAAAAACACAGAAGGCACAGAGAAGGCACAGAAAACGTAACTACCTACCCTGCGCCGAAAACGAGGTTGACAAGCAATATTCCAATAACTCTGCCATGCCTTGAAACAGCATTACACCTTGCTCGCCCTCACCACTCCCCCAGAGCCGCTGTCCTGAGCGAAGACGAAGGGGAGCGGCTCAGCCCCCTCCCCTCTCCCAGTGGGAGAGGGGAGGGGGCGCGCAGCGGGGGTAAGGTGAGGGCGAAAAGCCACTGCAGCGCTTCTGGGTAGGTAATTACCAGAAAACACAGAATCTCACTTTGCTTTGCGCACCTTTGTTGGCGGCACACCGTCTCGCCTCCCTTGGGTTGGGTGGGATTGGCATCCTGCCCTACGACACGCTTAAAGCCGCGGCTATCCGTAAATTACCCGCGTTCATCCGCGGCCTATTTCCCCAAGGCTGAACAGTTACGGGCGAAAAACACAATGGACTGAAGCGTTACCAAACCTTGTGCATTGGGCGTGAAGGTGCGATGGGTCGCCGGACGGGCGAAAGACGGCACGACTCTTGCAACAATGTCGACACCGCGAGGCTCTGTCCTCATGTTCGTTCGGCTTCAGCAAGAGAAACACTGTAGAACGCGCAAATTCTGCAGAGAGATACAGAAAATACGGAATTTTTCTTTGCGCCTCTACTCCCATTACGCCTTTGCGAGACGATCTTCTTTTGGAGTGAAACGCATGAGCAATGAGCGACGACCGAGTTTCGGGCTGTATTACAGCCCCCACGCTGGCCCTTATCGGCAGGCCGATTTAGAGGCTTACCTGCCGCTTTTGCAGGCCGTGGGCGCGGCGTGGTTGGTGGTGCGCAGCAGTGCGCGGCGGGCGATCCCTGAGTTCTTTTTGCAGGGGCTCAAGCAGGGCGGGGTAGAGCCGGTGGTGCATTTTGCCGTCCCTCTGCACACGCCGGCCGCGGACATCGTGCCGTTGTTGGAAGTGTATGCCCGCTGGGGCGTGCGGCATGTGGTTTTCTTCGACCGCCCCAACCAGCGCGCCGCCTGGGAGCGCGCCTGGCACCAGCCCGACCTGCCCGCTCGCTTTTTGGATTTGTTCATCCCCCTGGCCGAAGCCGCGTTGCAGCAGGGGCTGACGGTGTACTTCCCGCCGTTGGCTGTGGGCGGCGATTATTGGGATCTGGCCTTTCTGCGGGCCGCGTTAGAGGGCCTGCGTCGCCGTGCACCTTTGTTGGCCGGTCGCCTGGCGTTGAGCGCCTATGCCTGGGCGCAAGGCCGCTCCTTGGATTGGGGGCGCGGCGGCCCTGAGGTGTGGCCGCAAGCCCGGCCGTATTTCACCCCGCCCGATAGCGAAGACCATCGCGGCTTCCGCATTTTCGAGTGGTACGCGGCCGAAGCCCAGGCTGTGTGGGGACGCACGCCGTCCGTTTTCTTGCTGGCCATGGGTGAGCGTTACGGCCATGACCTGTCCGACGACGCGGCCGACGCCGCCAACCAGGCCATTGCCCGGTTGTTCCGGGAAGGTGAGTTGCCTCCCGCGGTGGCCGGGGGCGCTTTTTGGGTGCTGACCGCGGGGGAAAGGGGGGCTGCCGCGGCCGAAGCCTGGGTCTCGCCGCAGGGCAAAGCGCGTCCCATCTTAGAGGCGCTGCGCCTGCCGCGGGCACACACCTTTTCCCCCACCACAAGCCAGGCGCGGCACTACGTTTTGCTGCCGCGGGGGAAGGAGGGCGTGCCGCCGCACTATCTCAGCGCCGCGCTGCCTTGGTTGCAGCAGGGCCGGGCGACCGTGGGCTTTTGGGTCGATGAGGCGCTGGCTGCCCAGCAGGTCACGGTCATCGGGCAGCCGGAGGATTTTCCCCCTCAAGTGCGAGAAGCCCTGGAAAAAGCGCCCCGCGTGCGGTGGATGGCGTTGCCTGGCATGGAAGTTGCATCCTTTGGAGCGAAGGAAACCCTTGGAAGCGTTTTGGAGGATGACCATGAATGAACCCCTGCATTTGCCTCGGACGACCATCAAGGTGATGGGCTTGGGTGGCGGCGGTTCTAACACCATCGCCCGGATGATTGAGTTTGGCGTGCAAGGCGTGGAGTTTATCGCGGCCAACACCGACGCGCAAGTGTTGCGGAGGAACCCCGCGGCGGTGAAGGTGTTGTTGGGGCCGAAGACCACGGGCGGCCAGGGCGCGGGCGGCAACCCGGCCGTGGGCCGGCGGGCTGCCGAAGAGAGCCGCGAGGCCATTGCTGCCGCGCTGGCAGGGGCGGATATGGTTTTCCTCACCGCGGGCATGGGCGGCGGCACCGGCACCGGGGCCATTGCCGTGGCCGCGGAGGTGGCGCGGGCTCAAGGCGCAGTGGTGGTTTCGGTGGTCACCACGCCCTTTGGCTTCGAAGGCCCCCATCGGCAGCGCAACGCGTCGCAGGGGCTGGCCGCGCTGCGCCAGCATACGCACACCTTGGTCACCGTGCCCAACGACCGCCTTTTGGAAATCGTGACCCCCGACGTCAGCCTGGAAGCCGCGTTCCACTTGGCCGATGAGGTGCTGCGCCGCGCCATCCAGGGCATCACCGATATCATCACCCAGACCGGCCTGATCAACCGCGATTTCAACGACATCCGCCGCATGATGTTCCACGGCGGCGGGGCGCTGATTACCATGGGGCACGGCAAAGGCGAGCAGCGGGTGCGGGAGGCCATCTTGCACGCGCTGCGCAACCCCCTGCTGGGCGACATTCCTCTGCACACCGCCAGCGGGGTGCTGGCCAACTTCGTCAGCGGGGAAGACATCCCCCTCGACGAACTGATTACCGGCATGGAGCAACTGCACGGCTTGCTGCCCCAGGATGCCGATGTGGTTTGGGGCGTGAGCCACGAGCCGCGCTTGGGCAAGCGGGTGGAATTGGTGTTGCTGGTGACCGGCGTCGGTGAGGAGGCCGAGGCTGAAGCCGGGCGGGAGGCCGTCTCGGCGGCCAAGGCGCGCCCCGCGCAGGCAAGCCGCCCCGCGCCCGCGTCGCCGCCTCCTGCGCCGGCGGTGCAACACCCCTCGCCCGCGGTGCCCGCCGCGGCCTGGCAGGAAGTGGACATTCCCGCGTTTTTGCGCCGCCGTATGCGCTCGGTGGCCGCCTGACCCTTTTGCTGAGGTTCGTCCATGCCCCTTTTGGCGCCCGAAGTGCTGGAAAAGGTCAACCGCCGGGTGTACCGCCGTTTTCCCGAGGTGCGGGGCAGCAAGCCGCGGCTGCGGCGAGAAGGCGAGTACATCCGGCTGACCTATCGGGGGAAAGGTCTTACCGCCGACGGCCACGTGCTACCCCGGCAAGTGCGGGTGCTGGTAACGCCCGGAGGCCGCATTCTCAAGATGACCACCTCCCACTGAGCCACGCGGTTGGCGAGCAACGGGGGTATAATAGAAGTAGCCGCCCCTGGCGGTAAGTTTGTTATGTGGAGGCATCGCATGTCCCCTTCTCAACCTCCTTCTTCCCGAAAAAAGAACCGCAGCGGGGTATGGGCTGCGCTTTTGAACGAAGGCCGACTAACGTGGCACCTGCTACGTGACCCGCGCGTGCCCTGGTATCTCAAACTGTTGCCGGTGGGGGCGGTAATTTATGCCCTTTCGCCGTTGGATTTGATGCCCCTCAACCCCTTGGACGATGCCGCGTTGGTGAGTGCGGCGCTGTATTTCTTTGTGGAACTGTGCCCGCGCGACGTGGTGTCCGAATATCGCGAGCAGCAAAAGAGAGCGGTGGTCGATGCCGCCTGGCGCGAGGTCAAAGACGACGAGGGGGAGGGGTGAGGGCAAGGGCGTGGGGATGGTGAAGCGCCTACGGGCTGCCCTTTTGCTCAAATTTTGTGAAACGGGGTGACTGAGATGATGACCAACGCCTCATTGCTCGCCGCGCTGTTGCTCATGCTTTTCTGCCTGCACGGCAGTCGTTGGCTCAAAAACGAGGTGCTGCGCACAGCGGTTTTCCTTTGTTCTTTTCTCTTTTTTGGGATATTTTTGGACGTGGGCATTTCGCTGCTCGACCACGGCGGGCAGGGGACGTTGGCTCGCGCACTACAGTGGGCTGCCCTCCTGGGGGGCACAGTTTATTTCTTCTGTGCATTGATGGGAAGGAAAAGAGGCACCGCCGGCAAGGCGAAATAAAGCAGCGCCGCTTCCCGGCTGGCCGACGCCCTTTTTTATCCCTCGTCTAACCCCGGCAGCAAATGCACGGTCATCACCCCTGCTTCCAGGTCGATGCGGAGCACCACGTCGGCGATGTCGGGGAGCAGAATTTCTTTGCCGCTTTCGGGCGAACGCACCACGAACACGTCGTTGGCGCCGGTTTCGAGGATTTCGGTCAGGGTGCCCAAAGGGCGGCCCTGTTCGGTGACCACTTGCAGCCCTAACAGTTGGTGGTAATATACCTCCCCCTCGGGCAGGGGCGGGGCTTCTGCCGCGGGCACGGCCACCAGCATGTTGCGCAACACTCCCACCTGGTCGCGGTCTTCGTACCCCTCGAACGCCACCAACAGCATTTCGCCGTGGCGGCGCACGCTGCGCAGGCGCAAAGGCAGCCGCCGCGGCCCAACGTACACCGTGCGGCCGGGGATGAGCCGTTCGGGAAAATCCGTCCACACGGCCATGCGGATTTCGCCGCGCACCCCATGGGGGCGGCGCAGTTGCCCCACGGCCAAATATAACGGCTCATCCGCAGATGAGCCGTGGGGTTGTCGATACGAGCGGGTCGCTTTGGCGCGGGGCATGGTGTTAGCGCGGCTCCACGATATCCAAGGTAAAGCGTTTGCCTTCCTGCGCGGCTGCCACTTCCAGCAAGGCACGGATGGCATTGGCCACCCGCCCGTTCTTGCCGATGACCCGCCCCATATCTTCTTTGGCGACTTGCAGTTCCAGGTGTACCGTTGCACCGCCGCGCACTTCTGCTACATGCACTTCGGTAGGGTCGTTCACCAGAGAGCGAGCAATATACTCCACCAACTCTTTCACGGGGGCACTCCTCGCCAGATGGAAAATGCGGGCAGCAGAGCCCGCATTTTGTGGTCAAGCGATGGTCTTACGCGTTGGACTGGGGGCGTTTGCTGCCAGCCAGGGAGGTTTTGGGGTTGCTGTTGAACTTTTCCATCACCTCCGCGGCTTCGCTCAGCAGGCTCTCCAAGGATTCGCCCTTTTTGAACCGCTCGTACCGTTCGTCGAAGCCGACCATGCGGAAGATCTTTTGCACCGCGTCGCTGGGCTGCGCGCCTTTGCTCAGCCAGTGGTACACCCGCTCTTCTTTGAGGTTGACGGTAGGCGGGTCGGTGCGGGGGTTGTAGAAACCTAAAATTTCCAGGAAGCGGCCGTCGCGCTTGCTTTCTTTGTCCGCGGCCACGATGCGGTAACTGGGTTGGTTGCGAGCGCCCACTCGGCGCAAACGAATGCGAACCATAGCGTTCGTCTCTCCTTGCGTTGGGATAGGTTTGAGGGTGAAAGTGCGGCCCACGCGGGGGAGAGGGATGACGCGGAAGGATGCGTCGCCGCCCGCAAGCCACGGCGAATAATTTTACCACAACTTTGCAGCCGTTTTGGGGGCCCGCATTCTATCACCTAAAATGTAATCTCGACGGTCTGGGGTACGTTGGTAAAATGCGGCTTGAAAGTATTCCTGGCGCTCGGCGAGCATGACGGTGTTGCGCAAAGTTTGAACAAATGCTGGAAGTGCATCCAAACCTCGTCGAATCAGATCCTCCAGGAAGGACTCGGGTAGGGTAAAATAGGATTGATGGGACATGGTGGTACCTCCTTGTGTTGGGTTTGAGGCCTTCAAGGATACTACCTGTCCCATCGTTTTTACAGAAAAAAGTTTACTCTGCTCGAGCAGATGAAACTGCGTAAGTCCTGTTACTCACTGCACGTCCCCCCTCCCCTAAGGTTGAGTACAATAGGTGAAGAAGAAACAGCCGATACCCAGCAGCAGGCGCTTTATGCACAAACACCCACCAATGGATAGAAAAGCAATTTCAAACATACCCTTGCACCCCACCGCAGCACCCGATTTGCTCTACATGCCGGTGGAGCGCACAGGGTTGCTGACCCGCATTCGGGCTTATCTGCCTAAGGGAATTGTGACAATCTCAGCGCCCGCGGGGTACGGCAAAACTACACTCCTCCG
>JALUDX010000207.1 GCA_027053355.1 Anaerolineales bacterium
AAGTCGAAGGGGGCCCTGAGCGAAGTCGAAGGGGGCCCTGAGCGAAGTCGAAGGGGGCCCTGAGCGAAGTCGAAGGGGGCCCTGAGCGAAGTCGAAGGGGGCGGCTTGGGGGGAGAGGAGAGGGCATGAAAAGCGAGGTTCTCGAAAAGCCTTGGCCTGACGAGATGAGATTGTCGGCCTAGGAAACAACGAGCGGGCGCGCGATGGATGTTGCGTTGAGCAATCAAACCACGGGACAAAGTTTTATCAGTCGATCAGCCCCAGGGTAATTTTTATGAAAGACGCCAAAATAATTGGCAGTTGGCCGCGTTTTCCTGCTTTTTTGGTGACGTTTGACATACCCAAAAGCCCCAAACTGGATTACAATAAATCCACCAACGTTGGATTATCCCCATCATCTGGAGGAGAACTATGGCTTACGTAATTACCAGTCTGTGCTTGCGTGATGGCGCCTGCACCGAGGTCTGCCCGGTGGAATGTATCGTTCCCGGCAAGCCGGTGGACGAATGGCCGCTGTACTACATCGACCCCGACACCTGCATCGACTGCGGTGCGTGCATGCCCGAATGCCCGTTGGAAGCCATCTTCCCTGAAGACGAAGTGCCTGCCGAATACGAGGCCAAAGGCGGCGAGCGCCTGAGCATGCCCGCGGGCACCGAAGGCTTCGACGAAGTGTACGACGGCACCGACCACAACGGCGAGGACGTGCACTTAGAGCACACCCGCACCTTAGAAGCAGGCGAGGTGGTCGACCTCACCCCGGCCATCGATTGGAACCGCGCTTACTTCGAAGAAGGGCCCGGTTACAGCGCGCTGGAAGAGTAAACCTCTCCCCAGAGTATGCTACAATTTGGGCGGTCGTCTCGGCCGCCCATTGCGCTTTAAGATTGAGGGGGCTGGCCGAGGTACTGAGGGGCTGAGGGATTGAGGATGTCCCCTCTGCGCCCCCTCTGCGCCCCCCCACGCGATTACAACCATGCCGATCCAACCCCTCCCTCCAGAACTGATTTCTCAAATTGCCGCCGGCGAAGTGGTCGAGCGACCGGCCTCGGTGGTCAAGGAACTGGTCGAAAACAGCCTCGACGCCTCGGCCCAGGCCATCACGGTGACCGTGCGCGGCGCCGGTCGGGAACGCATCGAGGTCGCCGACGACGGCCACGGCATCCCCGCCGAAGAACTGCCCTTAGCAGTAGCCCGCCACGCGACCAGCAAACTGCGCCAGGCCGAAGACCTGTTCCGCATCCACACGTTGGGCTTTCGCGGCGAGGCGCTGGCCTCCATCGCCTCGGTTTCCCGCTTCACCATCACCTCGCGGCCGGCTACCGCGGCCACCGCGGCGCGGCTGCGGGTAGAAGGCGGCCGCGTGCTGCTGCCGGTCGAGCCGGTAGGCGCGCCCGTGGGCACCACGGTGTGGGTAGAAGACCTGTTCTACAACGTGCCCGCGCGGCGCAAATTCCTCAAAACCGACGCTACCGAAAGGCGACGCATCGACGCGCTGCTCACCCGCTACGCGCTGGCCTACCCCCACGTGCACTTTCGGCTGATTCAAGACGGCAAAACCGCGCTGCAAACCTCAGGCCATGGCGACCGCCGCGAAGTGCTGGCTGCGCTCTACGGGCCCGACATCGCCCGCCGGATGCTGGAAGTCGACGACGCCAGCAGCCCCGCGCTGCAACTCAGCGGCTTCATCAGCCCCCCCGACATCACCAAAGGGCATCGGCGGGAGATCATCTTCTTCGTCAACGGCCGCCCCGTGCAAGATAGCACCTTAGCCGCCGCGCTGCTCAAAGCCTATCACACCCTGCTGATGGTGGGGCGCTACCCCCTGGCCGTGCTGTTCATCACCATGCCCCCCGAACTGGTGGACGTCAACGTGCACCCGACCAAAGCCGAGGTGCGCTTCCGGGAGCCCGACGCGGTGTTCCGGGCTGTGCGTCACGCGGTGCGGCGCGCCCTGCTGGCCTACACCCCCATCCCTGATCTGGAGATGCCGCCGCCCGCGGCGCCGCGTCCCCCCTGGCTGCAACCCACCGCGGCGGGGCAGCAAGCCTCCGTGGGCCTCACGCCCCCGTTGCCGGAAGAAGGGGGCCTGCCGCCAGCAGAAGCGCCTTCCTTCCCCCGCGCAGCAAGCGCGCCGTCTACCCCGCCCCAGCCCACCCTGCCTACGGCCGCGGCGCCCCTGCTGCGCCCTTTGGGGCAAATCGCGGCCACCTACATCGTGGCCGAGGGGCCCGATGGGCTGTACCTGATCGACCAGCACGCGGCGCACGAACGGGTGCTGTTTGAGCGGCTGAT
Source organism: Anaerolineales bacterium (assembly GCA_027053355.1). GTDB lineage: Bacteria > Chloroflexota > Anaerolineae > Anaerolineales > DRMV01 > DRMV01. The sequence continues at coordinate 2,296 of JALUDX010000207.1, forward strand.
GGCGCAACAGCAAGAGGGACTGACCTCCCAGGCGCTGCTGGAGCCGGTCACCGTGCACTTGCCGCCGCAGCAAGCGCGGCTGCTGGAAGAACACCTGCCCTTTTTGCACCGCTGGGGCTTTGCCGTCGAGCCCTTTGGGCCCAACACCTTTCGGGTGCGGGCGGTGCCCACCTTACTGGCCCGCAGCACACCCGAAGAAGCCCTGCGCGCCCTGGTCGAAGACTTCGAAGAAGACGAAACGCCCCTCCAGCACGAGGCCGAAGCGCGGCTCATCGCCCGCATCTGCAAGCGGGTGGCCGTCAAAGGCGGGCAACGCCTTTCCCCCCAAGAACAAGAAGCCCTGCTGCGGGACCTGCAAGCCTGTCAAAACCCCCGTTCGTGCCCCCACGGTCGGCCGACCATGATTCACATCAGCGTCGATCATTTAGAACGGCAGTTTGGCCGTTTGGGGCCGCGCTAAGCCGCTCCCAAACCAATGTCACAGCAAGTAAATGCTTGCGGTGACACATTGCAGGGTAAATGCGGATGCAGAGGGGTTCGCGCCCTCACCTTTCCCCCTGCGCCTCGCCGCGCTCTGCGGAGCGCCTCCTTCCCTTCTGCCCACGGGCAAGGCCAAGGGGAAGCGGCGGGGAGAAGGGTGAGGCTGAATTGGCAGAAAAGTTAGAATCCCGAAAAACCTGAGGAGAAGCGATCGAAGGCTTAGCGCGCCAGGCCGCGAAGGGCTTGCGGCTGCGCAACGCGCGACGCAACATCTCAATCTGCGCCGGCCGATCGCCATCCATGGCCATTTCGGCATAAGGCGAGAGCACAGCCTTAGCGCGCACCCCTAAACGGCGGGTAATGAGCCGTTGCGCCTCTGAAAGCGTGGCAGTATGCAAAAGCAACTTCAGCAACACTTGCCAGCCCAGCAACGCGGCCAACCGCCGGGGCGACTTACGGGCAGCGACCAACCGTTCCCACAAGGGGAGGTCGGGCGTGGCAAGGTGGCTGCTAATCAGGTGCATGTCCGCACCGCACACCTCCACATCCTTGAAGCGTACATAGGTGCGCTTCACCCCAGGGAAGCGTTGCGCCATCACCTCCCGACGAACCACGAAATACACCGCGTCTAAGGCTTCCGCCTCGTCTTGCGCCAACGCCCAATCAATCATTTCGCTGCGCAGCGCGGGAATATCGCTCGCGAGCATCAGCACCCGCCGCGGCTGAGGGTCGTGGAGCCGCAAACGATACAAACCCGCGCGCGCGTTTGCCAGCATGTCCCCCTGGTCGGGCACGTAGGCCAACACTTTGCTGCTTTGTAGCCCCGCGGCTTCGTCCAACCCGACCACCACCACCCGCTCCACGTGGTCGTTGGCCTCCAAAGCGTCGAGCACCCACTGCCCCATGGGCTGCCCAGCCACCCAAAGCATGGCTTTGGGACGTCCTTGGGTATAAACGTAGAGAGGGTCTTCGGGCGGCGGCGCGCCCCCTGCGACCAACAAAGCATCTACCGACATGAATTCACCTCACTTCCGCCTTGCCCAGGGGAGATGGGAACAATGCTTGTCCCCCACGACCGAGGCCACGATTCAGCGCAAGGGAGCAACCGCCCTCCTGTGCGGTAGAACAGCCACCGAGGGCGGGCTGCTTCAGTGTTGTGAAAAAAACAGAAACTTTCAACTACGCCGCGTTTGCTGCCGCAGATTATAGCCTCTTTTGGCGAAAAGGCCAAGGGGCTGAAAGATTGGGTAATTTCGCCCCATCTGTGCTCATCTGTGGAATTTGTGGATGTTTTTCTGCGTAATCGTAATACCTACCCTGCGCCGAAAGCGAGATTGACAAGCAATATTCCAATAACTCTGCCATGCCATGAAACAGCATTACACCTTGCTCGCCCTCACCACTCCCCCAGAGCCGCTCCCTTCGTCTTCGCTCAGGGGAGCGGCTCAGCCCCCTCTCCTCTCCCAATGGGAGAGGAGAGGGGGCGCGCAGCGGGGGTAAGGTGAGGGCGAAAAGCCACTGCAGCGCTTCTGGGTAGGTAATTACGCGTAATCTGCGTAATCTGCGGTTTCTCTCTGCCAAGGCTGAGCAGCCGCGGGCACGCACCGTACCACAGCGGGCACCCTTTTGTCCACACTCTGGCGGGAATATGTGATTAATGTAACTTACTCTCCCCTCTGAAGCAGGGCATAATATACGCGTTCTTACCCATCGGGGCAAGTTTTGACCGGCTGGCGGCGCTCCGCTCGTTGGCCAAAACGGACAGCCAACGATTCATCTCATTTGAGAAAGGAGATTCCGTCCTATGAGCAAAAAAATCACCCGTGAAGAAGCCCTGGAATACCATCGTCTGAATGGGAAACCGGGCAAAATTTCCGTCACGCCCACCAAACCGCTGGAAACCCAGTACGACTTGGGGCTGGCCTACACGCCCGGGGTAGCCGTCCCGGTGCTGGAAATCGAAAAAGACCCTGAACTGGCTTACGAATACACCGCGAAGGGCAATCTGGTAGCCGTGGTTTCCAACGGCACCGCCATTTTGGGTCTCGGCGACCGTGGCGCCCTTGCTTCCAAACCCGTGATGGAAGGCAAGGGCGTGCTGTTTAAGCGCTTTGCCGACATCGACGTCTTCGACATCGAAGTAGACACCCACGACCCCGACGAACTCATCAAAGTCGTAGCGGCCATTGCGCCCACCTTTGGCGGCATCAACTTAGAAGACATCAAAGCGCCCGAGTGCTTCTACGTGGAAGACAAACTCAAAGAAATGCTCGACATCCCCGTCTTCCACGACGACCAGCACGGCACGGCCATCATCTCCTCTGCTGGGCTGCTCAACGCGCTGGAACTGACCGGCAAGAAGATCGACGAAATCAAAATCGTGGTCTCCGGCGCCGGTGCTTCGGCCATGGCGTGCGTGAAACTGGCGATCAAATTGGGCGTGAAGAAAGAAAACGTCATCATGTGCGACAGCCGCGGCGTGATTTACAAAGGCCGCACCGAGCGCATGAACCCCTACAAAGAGGAATTCGCGGTCGAGACCGACGCCCGCACCTTGGCCGACGCCATCGAAGGCGCGGACGTGTTCTACGGCCTCTCGGTGGCCGACATCCTCACGCCCGAAATGGTGAAGAAAATGGCGCCCAACCCGCTCATCTTCGCCATGGCCAACCCCGACCCCGAAATCAGGTACGAAGTGGCCAAGGCGGCTCGCCCCGATGCCATCGTCGCCACCGGCCGCTCCGACTACCCCAACCAGATCAACAACGTGTTGGGCTTCCCCTTCATCTTCCGCGGCGCGCTGGACGTGCGGGCGCGGGCGATCAACGATGAAATGAAGATCGCCGCGGCCAAAGCCCTGGCCGCCCTCACCAAGGAAGACGTGCCCGACAGCGTGCTGCGCGCCTACGGGCTGGACAGCCTGAAATTCGGGCCCGAATACATCGTTCCCAAGCCCTTCGACCCGCGCGTGCTGCTGTGGGAAGCCCCCGCGGTGGCCCAGGCCGCGATGGAAACTGGCGTAGCCCGCAAGCACATCGACATCGAAGAATACAAAGAGCAACTCGCGCTGCGCCAGGGCAAAGGCGCGCGGGTGCGCCACTTCATCATGCACAAGGCCAAAGCGGCCAAGAGCAAGAAGCGCGTGGTCTTCGCCGAAGGCGAAGAAGACAAGATCTTGCGCGCGGCCATGCAGATGATCGACGACCACATCGCCGAACCCATCCTCATCGGCGACCCCGAAGTCATCGCCGAAAAGGTCAAGCGCCTGGAACTGAAACACCAGCCCAAGGTCGTCGACCCGCACAACTTCGACCGCCGCGACGAATACGCCAAGGCGTACTACGAACTCCGCCAGCGCAAGGGCGTGACCCTGTCTAAGGCCTACAAACTCATCAGCGACCCCAACATCCTGGGGCCGATGATGGTCAAAATGGGCGACGCGGACGCCTTCGTCTCTGGCTTGACCTACGACTACCCCGAGGTCATCCGCCCGGCGCTGCAAATTCACCACACTGCGGCCGGCGTCAGCAAAGCCGCAGGCGTGTACATCATGGTGGTGGAAGACCAGGTTTACCTGTTCACCGACGCCACCGTCAACATCGACCCCAGCGCGGAAGACCTGGCCGAGATCGCCATCCTGGCCGCGGACTTTGCCAAGCAACTGGAACTCGACCCCCGGGTGGCCATGCTTTCCTTCTCCAACTTCGGCAGCACACCGCACCCCGAAAGCGAGAAGGTGCAAAAGGCCGTGCAGATCGTGCGCGAGAAACGCCCCGATCTGGTGATCGACGGCGAAATGCAAGCCGACACCGCGGTGGTCGCGGAAATCGTGGAAAAGCGCTACCCCTTCAGCCGGGTGAAAAACGCCAACGTGCTGGTCTTCCCCTCCCTGGAAGCGGCCAACATTGCCTACAAACTGTTAGCCCGCTTAGGCAAAGCCCAAGCCATTGGGCCGATTTTGCTGGGCGTGGGTGCGCCGGTACATGTGCTGCAAACCGGCGACGAGGTGAAAGACATCGTGAACGTGGCCGCGGTGGCCGTGATGGACGCCAACAGCCGCGAGTAACCCTTGCCCCCTGGCAACCAAAAGCCCTGGCAGCAAGCACGCTGCCAGGGCTTTTTTGTAACTATTTGATTGACTGACAAAACTTTGTCCCGTGGTTTGATTGCTCAACACAACATCAATCGTGCTCCCGCTCGTTGTTCCCTTGGCCGCCGACAATCTCATCTCATCAGGCCAAGGCTTTTCGAAAACCTCGCTTTTCATGCCCTCTCCTCTCCCCCAAGCCGCCCCCTTCGACTTCGCTCAGGGCGGCGGCTTTCCCCCCTCCCCTCTCCCGCTGCAGCGGGAGAGGGGAGGGGG
>JALUDX010000208.1 GCA_027053355.1 Anaerolineales bacterium
CTCAAGAGGACGTAGAACAACTCAGCACCTCCTCAAAGACCCGGGTTACTCCGGATACATAATGACGGATGTCAAACTGTTCCACCCGTTTGCGGCCCTTCTCTCCCATGGTTTGCGCAAGTCTCCGGTTCTGAAGGAGTTTCATTATAGCCGAGGCCAGGGCTTCCGGCTGCCGGGGCTCCACCAGGAAACCCGTTTCTCCGTCTTTAACCAGCTCCGAGGGGCCGGGAATGCGGGTGGCGATCACCGGTTTCCCGAGGAGCATGGCTTCCAGGAGGACCCGCGGAAAACCCTCCTTTTCCGAGGGGAACACGAAAAGGTCCATGGCCTGAATGAAGGGGAGGGGATCGGACTGAAAACCGGCAAAGAGGGTTCGGGAGGAAAGCCCCAGCCGCTGCGAGAGTCTCTCCAGGTTTTCTCGCTCCGGCCCTTCCCCTATGATGAGGATCTTTATGGGCACGGAGGTCTTCCTTTGCACCAGGTAAGCGGCCTCAAGGAGGTCCTGCACCCGCTTTCTTTTTACCAGGGAACAGACCGTACCCAGGACGAAATCCTCCGGAGAAAGCCCCCATCTTTGCCGGAGGCTTCCCGGCTCTTCCCGGGGCCGAAGGGAAAGATCTATCCCGTTATAGATTACCGTGCAGAGATCCGCCCTTAAGCCCCGGGAAACGTAGAAATCGCGCAGCCCCCGGGAAACGCAGATGACTCTTTGAACCCGGGCGTTGGTTTTGCGGATGGCTATCCGGGGGACTCTTTTGGCGATACGACAGTGAAGGATGGCGGGGATTTCCACCTTTTCGGCGGCAAGAACCCCCTCCAGATTGGAGGCCGGCTGGTTGTTCATATAAAGAAGATCCGCCCGAAAATCCTTAAGGATTCGGGCTATGGCCTCGGCCTGAGGTCGAATACGGAAATGATAATCGAAGAGAAAAAGTAGATCTTTTCGGAAGGGCCTGAGCCAGAAGGTCCCTGCCCGGCAAAGTTCTTTGAGGATTTTTACTTTGGGAGGCAATTTTTTGGGGGGGACCAGGAAAAACTCCACCCCCAGTTTTTCCAGTTCCCTTCGGATGTCGGATTCGGTTCCCTTGGGGTAGTTTCGGTAAAAGATGGCCCCGAATTTAAATTTTTCTTTATCAATGCGTTTCAGGAGTTCGAGGAGGCTGTTGGTCCCCCCGCCCCATTCCCTTCCGGTATCCAGAATGACGATGCGTTTAGGCTCGGAAGAGGGCTTCAAGATGTCTTTCCCAGGAAAATTTAAAAGTAAGAGATCTCATGCTCTCCGGAGAGTTCCGGAGGGTTATGACCGCGGGGATACCCGTGATCCAGTCCCGAACGTGGAGGGGAAGCACCTTTCCCCGTCCCAAATAAGTCACCGCCTCCGCGGCGCCGTTTTCCGGGGTGGTGAGGACCGGAAGGCCGCAGGCTAAGGCCTCAAGCACCACGTTGGCAAAGGGGTCATAGCGGGTGGGAAGCACCAGAAGATCCGCCGCCCCGTAAAGCCTTTCCATCTCCCTTACCGTCCCCAGATAATAGACCCGGTCCTTTTTCCCGAGCCTTTTACCGCCTGCCACCAGGAGTTTAAATTCCTCCGGCAATTCTTCAAGCACCGAAAGGAGAAAGGGAAGGCCTTTCCTTCGCCAGTCGGAGCCCGCAAAAAGGAGCCCCCGATCCTCCTCGGAAAGGCCGAGTTCCCGCCTTACCTCGGTCCTGAAACGCTGCACTCCGGGGTTGAAGCGCTCAAGATCCACCCCGTTATAGATGACTTCGGTCTTTCCGGTGGCAAAAGGATAGTGTTCGGCGATCTCGTTAAAGACCATGCGGGAGTTTACGATCACCCGCCGGGCCTGCTCGAGGCTTTTTCGCTCAAGCCAGAGGATGAGCCGGTGTCTGGGGCGTAG
>JALUDX010000209.1 GCA_027053355.1 Anaerolineales bacterium
CTTTGGGCGGGTTGGAAGGCAAACAAATCGCCTGGCGGGTGATTACCGACAATGGCACCTACTCCAACGAAGGGAATAGCCAGGTGTTCCGGGTGGCCAGTTTTGTTTCCGGGACGGTGTATTTGGACGCGAACAACAGTTGTTCGACCAGCCAGCCATCGAATTTTGGCGGGGGAATGACGGCCAGCCTGCGAAACACGGGTTACAGCGGGGCGGTGGGGAGCGACGGCCAATTTAGCATCGACTCGCCGGCGGGGAGTTACACTTTGGATATGACCATTCCCAATGGTTACATTTGTTCGACTGGGCCTTTGGGGACAGGTTGCGGGGGCGGGTGTCCGACGCAAACGGGGGTGAATTCGCCGAGCACAGGCAACAACTTCTTCTTTACCCAACATCGGTCGGCCTGGTGGCAGGTGGTCGGGGGCGATGTTTACGCCGGTTCTACCAATGGAGGGACTGTGATTCGGTCGTTGATTCCGGGGTCGGTGCCGGCAGGTCTGCCGCGCCCTCGCGAAGCCCCCGCGGCGTTTGGGCGCGGCGCGGGAAAACACAGAAGACACAGAAACACCACAGAAAACCCAGAAGGTCGTCGGGTAGGGGCGAACGGCCGTTCGCCCCTACGAAAGCCCGCGCGTTTTTGGGGTAAGGCGGGAAAACACAGAAGACACAGAAGTGCCACAGAAAACACAGAAGGTCGCGGGGTAGGGGCGAGGCGTGCCTCGCCCCCTTGGAAAGCGGCGCTGGAGCGCCGCACTCCGAAAAAACCTGACAGGTTTTCATAACCTGTTAGATCTGGAACTGCCAAGGGGCTGTTCCGAAGGCAAAAGAGGAAGTAACCATGCGGCTAAATTTTAGACGCCTTTGCCCCGAGCAACCTCGCGCCCAGCCTTGCCAAAGTTCGGGAGATGCGGTATCTTAAAGGCGCCCTCGGATGGGTCCGACGCGGCAACGCCCTCCGAACCGGGTCAGGTCCGAAAGGAAGCAGCCCTAAGGAGGATCCGTTGGGTGCCGTCGGGCTGCCTGTCCGGGGGCTTTTTTTATTGGTTACCCGCAGAGAGGGGGAAGATGCAAAGAGACGCTAAAGCGCAGAGCGAAAGGCCAGGGGGCCAGTGAACGCTAAGGTCGCCAGGAGAGGCAACCAAGCAACCGGGTGACCGGCTTCCCCCCGCGACTCGCGTGCAATCTGCGCGTTGGACAACGGGGAGGCGAAGGGCACGGTGAACGTCTCCTCGTAGTATAATGGAAGTGCCACGATTTGGTACTTGTAGTAGATTTACTGGAGAGAGCGAAATGAACATTTACGAATTAGTGCTCGAAATGAAATTGTTGGAAAGGCGCTTAACGCTTTACGAAGAGAAATACGGCATTTTAAGCGAAGACTTCTATGCTGCGCTGATGGCTGGTCGTTTAGAGGAATATGATGAATATGACGAAACACGAACAGACTTTAGTCGCTGGAAAGGCATCTACGAAGTATGGCTGAGACGGAAACAGGCGTATGATCAGCAGTTGAAAGCGCAAGACTTGGCCCGGGCGATAAGGTATCAGCCGGCTTATTGATATGAGCGAGGAACTGAAATCATTGGAAGCATATAGCCGCTATGTGGCTAACTTGATAGCGCGCTTTGGGGTGAAGCGGTCAACGGTAACAGTGTGGAGCATAAGCAAATACATGGGCGTTGTAGAGGGAGAGATATTTTTGGATGGAGGGTATCGGCTGCGGATCCGAGAAGAGATCGATTTTGCAGCGGGCTTGATCGTTTCATACGGATATGAGGTATACCGTGGTCATCAACGCCTTTACTGGTATGACGATTTCCCGCATCCTAACGACCCCGAATTAGCGGAGACATATCCACACCACAAACACGTGCCGCCTAATATCAAGAGGAATCGCGTTCCTGCGCCGAATATAAAGTTCGAACGCCCCAACTTGGCCGGACTGCTGGAAGAAATAGAGCATCTCAAGAAAAAAGAAGGAAAATAGCGGGGCAACGGGCGGTTTTGGGGTGGTATAACGTCGTCGACAATGCTGCTGGAAACACAGCGTGCTGCTGACGCAATCGCGCAGCGATTCCCCCTTCTCAATGGGCTTTACGGTTGGGCGGTGGGGAAAGCCGCCGCGGCCTCGTGCGCGGCAGCGGCCGGCGATTGCGCGCCTTTGAGCACCTGAGCCGCGGCCTGCTGCAACACCGGGCCTACCTTTTCTACGATTTCATCGGGCGGCGCGCCTTGCAGCGCGGGCAGCAAAGGCTTGGCCAGGTCGCGGTGTTGCGCTTGCTGCCAGGCATCGAGGACGCCCTGCCGCGGGGGCAGGTAGCCCATGGCTTCGGTCCACTGAGCGACAAAAGCAGCGTCGCTCAGGTCGGCCAGCAGCGCCACGGCTAAGGGCTGCCGCCGGGCGTTGGGGGTGGTGAGTGCCCAGAGCAGGCCGTAGGCCAGAGCGACGGGCTGGCCCCCGGTGGGCGCGGGCAACGCCGCGATGCGCCGCGGGTCGGGGCCGGGCAGCAGATGCGCAAAACGGGTCAACAGAAAAGCCTGTGTTTCCGCGGGGTAGCGCGCCCAAAGCATGTGGTCGTCGGTCAAGGCCAGCACGGTATCGTCGAAGCGTTCCTCTTGTTGCGCCTGCTGCAGGAAGGTGAGCACCTGCTGCAGGGGGGCTTCTTCCAGCAGCGGGCGCCCGTTTTCGTCCGCCCAATGACCGCCCGCGGTGCGATAGAGCGCCAACAACACAGCCCCGTTGGGGTCGCCCAAGGGGAGGAGCCAAGGCAATGGCTGCTGCAGCCAATCCTTCCACGTGGTCGGCGGCGTGGGCACGGTTTGAGGGTGATACACCAGCCCCAACGCGTCCGCGCCAAAAGGCACGCCGTAGACCACCCGCTGCACCATGGCTAAGTGCTGGGCGTAGGGGTACCAATCGGGGTCGCTCAGGGGCGTGGTGAATGCATCCTCGGGCAGGGGGAAGATGAGCGCCTGCCGGGCTGCGGCCGCGAGTTGGCCGTGGGGCAAAAGCACCACGTCGGGGACGAGTCGGGGCGCGACCTCCCGCGCGGCCTGCAAGGTAGCCAGGATGGAAGACGGCCCCTGCAGGGGTTTGACGCGTACTTCTAGCCGGAGGTCGTGGGCGGTGGCGAAGGCTTGCAGCCGTTGGAGCAAAAGGTCATACGCCTGGGGCGCGACGTCGGCGCGCACGGTTTCGGGCAGCCAAACGCGCAGGGTAGTGGGCGGCGCGGGGGTGGGCGTGGGTGTGGGAGTAGGGGTGGGTTGCGCGGTGGGCGCCGCGGTGGCCGCGGTGGTGGGCGCCAACCAGGGCGGCGTGCTCGGCCACACGCACGCGGCCAACAGCCCGGTCAGCGTTAGCCAGAACCCCAAACGGCGAAAAGGCCAACGAGAAAAGCGCATAGCAGCCTCGTCAGGAAAGCAGGGGGAAGGGGTGCGCGCCGGTCAGGTCAAAACCTGGTTGACTGACAAATCTCACCGCATGGTTTTCTATCTTACTCTCGCCCCGCCCTCCCCAAGCCGCCCCCTTCGACTTCGCTCAGGGCGGCGGCTTGGGGGGAGAGGAGAGGGCATGAAAAGCAAGGTTTTTGAGAAGCCTTGGCCTGACGCGATGAGATTATCGGCCAAAGAAACAACGAGCGGGCGCGCGATTGATGTTGTGTTGAGCAATCACACCACAGGACAAAGTTTTGTCAGCCAATCAGGGTCAAAACAGAGACAGTTGCTGCGGTGCGGGGGGCGAATCGTCGTCGCTGTCGTCTTCGGCAATATCTTGGTCAGGCGGCGGCTCAGAAAGGGTCTCGGCCTGCTGCAAAAATTGGGGCAGGCGGGCAAAGTCTTCTTCCAACGCCTGGTGCATACTGTAAGCCCGCAGCGCCGCAGCGGGGTGGTACATGGGCACGATGAGCAGCCCCTGGTGGCGGATGGGTTGGCCGTGCACCTGGCCGATTTTGGCGTGGGGCACGAATTTGTGCAGCGAGTGCCGCCCCAAGGTCACGATGATCTTGGGTTGAATGGTGCGAATTTGCCGGTCGAGGTAGGGTTCGCAGGCTGCGACTTCCTCGGGTTCGGGGTCACGGTTGCGGGGCGGCCGGCATTTGACCAGGTTGGTGATGAACACTTGCTGCCGCGAAAGCCCAATTTGCTCCAGCAGGCGGTCGAGCAATTGCCCCGCGGGGCCCACAAAGGGGCGCCCGGCAACGCTTTCGTAAAAGCCGGGGGCCTCGCCCACCAGCATGATCTCCGCGGTAGGCGAGCCTTCGCCCGGCACCGCGCGTCGCCGTCCCACGTGCAGGGGGCAGCGGGTGCAGGCTTCGACCTCGGCCGCAATCTCTCGAAGCACCTGTTCAGGCTTCATCGGGCAACTCCTTCCTCGGGGCATTGAGATAGCGGGTCATGATGAGGGCATCTTCGCGGTTGTCGTTGTAGTAATGCGGCCGCCGCCCCCCCACGCGAAAGCCGTAAGCGCGGTACAGCCCTTGGGCGACGTGGTTGCCGGCGCGCACTTCTAAGGTGATCAGGCGGGAACCCGCGTCTGCCGCCGCGGCGATCATGGTCTCCAGCAGCCGTTTGCCAACGCCCTGCCCCCGGTGCGCGGGGTGGACGGCGATGGTGGCGATGTGGGCTTCGTCCACAATCAGCCACAACACCGCAAAGCCGACGATTTGCCGCTCTGCCGCGCCTTCGGCCTCGGCCACCCAAAGGCGGGAATGGGGGCTGTGGTGCAATTCGTGCGCGTAGGCGTTCTCCGGCCAGGGCACGGCAAAGGCCAGGCGGTCGATCGCCTGCACCGCGGCCACGTCTTGGTCTCGCATGGGGCGAATGCGCACGGGCATCATGCGGGGATGGGCGTGCCGGTGTGCAGGTAAAGGGGTGCGAGGGGCGCGGGGAAGTCGGTTTGCCCGTTTTGCCAGCGCGCCCAGGCGAGTTCGGCCAACAGGGCAGGGCGGCGAGCGCAGAAGGCGGGCGAAGGGATGCGCACGGTTTTGTATTTACGGCCCAGGCGGCTGCGGGCTTCGGGGGGCATTTCGCCGCAAACGATGCTCGGCTGGCGGATGCGCTGGGCCAACGCGTCGGGGGTGGCGGTTTCTGGGGAACCTTGCGGCTGCCAGCGATGGTCTTGCAGCGTATACCGCCCCACGGCCAGGCGCCCTCGGCCGGCGGGCAACACGGCGAACAGCCGCGGGTAGTCGGGGTCGGGCGGCACAGCCGCGGCCACCACGTCCAAAGTGGGCACCCCCACCAACGCGAGGCGTCGTGCCAAGGTCAGCCCTTTGGCAAAAGCCAGGCCGATGCGCAGGCCGGTAAACGAGCCCGGCCCCAGCGCCACGCCCACGGCTTGCAGGTCGGCCACGGTAAAGCCGGTGTGGCCGAGCACCTGCGCGACCAGCAAAGCCAGTTCGCGCGTGTGATGGCGGCCGCTTTGCCAGTAGGCCTCGGCGAGCACGCGTTCCCCATCGTAAAGGGCAACGCCAATTTGCGAGGTAGAAGTGTCGATGGCCAGAAGCATGGGGTTTAGGTCACCCACGGCTCGGTTCTGGGAAGGGAAGCCGCGGGGAAGGGGAATGGCAGGTTACGTAGAGTGGTTACTTGGTTACTTGGTTGCTTGGTTGCTTTCCTTGGCGCCTTGGACGTTTCCCGCCGTAGCGCCAGGGGAGGCGGGGCAGCGCCTCACGCCCGCTTTGCGCGGCCCAAGGGGAGCGCGGATCACACGCCACGGAGGATGGCCGCCCGCAGTTGGCGCACCATCTCGCGCGGCCGCGCCCCCTGGGGGTGAAAAGCGAGCGCCCGTTGGGCCTCGCCCAGCCAGGTGAAGCGAATGGTCAGCCGTTCGGCGGGCAGCGCGGCCGCGATCACGTCGGCCCATTCCACCACTAAGGGGCCTTCGGCGAGCATGGCGTCTAAATCCAAAGCCCAGGCGTCTTGGGGGCCACGGAGGCGGTAAGCGTCCAGGTGATAAAGCCGCTGCTCGTCGCGGCGGTGGTAGACGTTGACCAGCACAAAAGTGGGGCTGGTCACCCGGTCGGGGGAACCCCAACCCGCGACCACACCTTGCACGAAGGTGGTTTTGCCGCCGCCCAGGTCGCCTTCCAAGGCCAGCACGTCGCCGGTGCGCAACATTGCGCCGACGCGCAGCCCCAAACGGCGGGTTTGCCCCGCAGAGCGGCTGATGAACTCTAATGCGTCTGCCCGCAGGATGACCATGAAAGCATTATACCAGCGCCCTGCTTCAAATGGTGGGCAGCACAATCCCTTGCTGGCGTTGGTATTTGCCTTTCTTGTCCGCGTACGAAATCTCGCAGGTTTCGTCGGCTTCCAAGAAGATCATCTGCGCGATGCCTTCGTTGGCATAAATTTTGGCCGGCAAGGGCGTGGTGTTGGAAATTTCCAGCGTGACATAACCTTCCCACTCCGGCTCTAAGGGGGTGACGTTGACGATGATGCCGCAGCGGGCGTAGGTGGACTTGCCCACGCAAAGGGTCAACACCCCCCGCGGGATGCGAAAATACTCCACCGTGCGGGCCAGGGCAAACGCGTTGGGGGGAATGATGCACACGTCGCCCTTGACGTCTATCATGGAGCGCGGGTCGAAGCCTTTGGGGTCGACGATGGTGTTGAAGACGTTGGTGAACACCTTGAACTCGTCGGCTACCCGCACATCGTAGCCGTAAGACGACAAGCCGTAGGAAATCACGCCCTGGCGCACTTGCTTTTCCACAAAAGGCTCGATCATGCCATGCTGCAAAGCCATTTTGCGAATCCAGTGGTCGGGTTTGAGGCCCATGGGCACCTCCGTGGTGAGGGGGAACGAGAGGGAACGCAATGGCAGTATAGCCCGGAGGGGGGCAGAGGTCAAGTAGGTTGCCAAGGGCCAGGGCTTTTCAAAAGTTTTACTCTTCACGCCCTCTCCTCTCCCCCCAAAGCCGCCCCCTTCGACTTCGCTCAGGGCAGCCTTCGACTTCGCTCAGGGCAGCCTTCGACTTCGCTCAGGGCAGCGGCCTTCCCCCCTCCCCTCTCCCACGCCGTGGGAGAGGGGAGGGGGGAACAAAA
>JALUDX010000210.1 GCA_027053355.1 Anaerolineales bacterium
GGGGAAGAAAAGGGGGGCGGGGTGAGGGTAAAGGCAAAAGTTAGAAAACTGTTCAAGTTTGTGTCAGGTAACCAGCTTTGCGTCTCTCTTTGCGTTCCTCTGCGCTTCTGCGTTATGCGTGGCTTTCAGAAAGGCGACGAACAAAGGGTGCGGGCGGTTGGGGCGAGAAAGGAATTCGGGGTGAAATTGGGTGCCCAACATGAAGGGGTGATCCCGCAGTTCGGCGATTTCGACCAGCCGGCCATCGGGCGAAAGGCCGGAAAAGACCATGCCCGCTGCGCCGAGGGTTTCGCGGTAGGCGTTGTTGAATTCAAAGCGGTGGCGGTGCCGCTCTTGCACTTCTTTTTGGCCGTAGGCCGCCGCGGCCCGGGTGCCCGGCTGCACCACGCAGGGGTACAACCCCAAGCGCATGGTGCCGCCCATGTCGACAATGCCGCGCTGGTCGGGCATCAGGTCGATGACGGGATGGGGGGTGCCGGGGTCGAATTCGGTGGAGTTGGCGCTTTCGTCGCCCAAGGCATGGCGGGCGAATTCGACCACCATCAATTGCATCCCTAAACACAGGCCCAGGTAGGGGACGCGGTGTTCGCGGGCATAGCGGGCGGCTAAAATTTTGCCCTCGATGCCGCGGTCGCCGAACCCGCCGGGCACCAGGATGCCGTCGGCGGCTTCGATGGCCTCCCAGCCGCGGCCTTTTTCCAACTCTGCGGAATGTACCCAGGCAATGTCCACATCCACCCCTAAAGCCAACGCAGCGTGGTGCAGGGCTTCGCGCACGCTGAGGTAGGCGTCGTGCAGTTCCACGTATTTGCCCACCAGCGCGATGCGGCGTTTGGGCTTGCCGCGGCGGCGGGCTTCGGCGACCAGTTGTTGCCAGTCGCGCCAATCGGGCTGTTGGCGGCTGCGCATCCCCAAGCGATTGAGCACGTAGTCGGGCATCCCGCTGGCTTCGACCAGCAAGGGAACTTCGTAGAGCACGTCGGTGGTGACCATGGGCACCACCGCGCGGGGCTCCACATCGCAGAAGAGGGCGATTTTTTCGATTACTTCCGGGGGCACAGGATAGTCGGAGCGGGCGACGATCATATCGGGTTGAATGCCCAGCGAGCGCAGTTCGCGCACCGAGTGTTGGGTGGGTTTGGTTTTGAGTTCGCCCGTGCTTTTGATGTAGGGCAGCCAGGTGACGTGGATGAAGAGGGTGTTTTCGCGGCCAATGGTCGCCCGCATTTGGCGCAAGGACTCGATGAAGGGCAGCGATTCAATATCGCCCACGGTGCCGCCGACTTCGACGATGACGATTTCCGCGTCGGTGGTCTGCGCTACCTGGCCGATGCGCCGTTTGATTTCGTTGGTGATGTGGGGGATGACCTGGATGGTGCCGCCCAAATAGTCGCCGCGGCGTTCTTTGGCGATCACCTCGGCGTAGACCTGGCCGGTGGTGACGTTGCTGTAACGGTTGAGGCTGACGTCCATGAAGCGTTCGTAATGGCCGAGGTCTAAGTCGGTTTCGGCGCCGTCGTCTAAAACGTACACCTCCCCGTGCTGGTAGGGGCTCATGGTGCCGGGGTCGACGTTGATGTAGGGGTCGAGTTTTTGGGCGGAAACGCGGAAGCCGCGGTTTTTCAGTGCCCGCCCCAGGGCCGCGGCGGTCACCCCTTTGCCCACCGAACTGAGCACGCCGCCGGTCACGAAAATATACTTGGCATCCACTTGAACGTGCCCTCCTGAGTGCTTGCTAACACGTATCCGATTGGGCAGACGAAAGACACGGAAAACGGGATACGGGAAGCGGGATGCGGGATGCGTTGACCCGGGATCTGCGTCTTTGTGTCCCTTTGCGCGCTTTATGTTGCTTGGCGCTCAAAAATCCGTGATTATCCGCGTCGTCTGGAGGCTGTTGGCAGTTACGCTAACACAACGAAGCCCGCTGGCGCGGGCTTGATCCACAGGCATTATGGGGGAAGTCAAAGGCCGAACGAAAGCGGTTGGCGTCTGAGGCCTGGCACGTCGTTGGCTTGCCGACGGCTGGCTGGCGTGGGGGGCGGGGTTGCCCGCTCAAGCGCGAGGGAAAGGGGAATGTTGGCTTCTGCTTTGCGCGGCTTCTGTTGAGCACAGGCCAGGCGCCCGACCGGTCTTTGTTTAGAGCGAGCGGAACGACGCGCAAGCGGGTTAGAGCATGTTGCCCAAGTCGGCTGCGGCGCGGCGCATTTCCAGGAAGATGAGCCCCAATTTGGCCTCTTTGCGGGCCAACACGGTAAGCACGGCTTCTTCGCCCACCGCGGTGAGCACGACGTAGCCGCTGTCACCCTTGATATAAACCTGCTCAACAGCACCGCGCCCCAATTCGCTGGCGATGCGTTCGCCCAGACTGAGCATGGCTGCCGACATGGCCGAAACGCGGTCCTCTTCTGCATTAGCCGGGAGGGCGGAAGCGATGATGAGGCCGTCGACCGACACCACCGCGGAGGCTTCGATGTCGGGTACTGCGGCTTGCATGTTTTGCAGCCGGGCGACCATTTTTTCTGCACGGGTTAAGGCCATCTTGCTCTCCTTCAATCGTTCTGGGTTGGCCCCTTGAACCGGTGAGTCTTGGTTGTAGGGAGCCGCGGTCAAAGACGCGAAAGAGGCCGCCGCTTTCTACAACCCTGATAGGCGCCTATGATGCGGCGCCTGTGCCCTTGGCTTCAGGGCTCTCTTTGCCTCTACGCTTAGATCGAGAAAGCTACGAGGGCTGTGTGCTCTCGCGCTGATAAATTATCAAAGAAAAAACTCACCCTCTGCCTTTGCAAAAGCGCAAGCGGCGTTGGCTTGGTTTAAGTGTACCATAATTGGCAAAAATTTGGCAAAGTAAAGTGCTTGTGGGCATCTGCGGCCGATCTTCGCAAGGCTGAATCGTTGCTCCACACCGGGCACAGCGACGGCGCGTGCGTGGGCAGGCTACACTTCTCGCTGGAGTAGGTGGTGCGCCAGCCTTTCTAAGGCCTGGCCGGCCGCGCCTTGCGGGTTGGCTTCGCTCAAGGCTTCTAAGGCCTGGGTGGTCAGGCTAGCGGCTACGGCTTGTGTGTATGTGCGCGCGCCATCGGCCTCTAAGGCTGTGGCCAACATGGGTACGTCGGCTGGCGTTTTGGGGAATCCTTCCGCCCACAGGCGAGCAAAGGCCGCTTTTTTGCTCAGGCCATAGACCACGGGCAGGGTTTTCTTTCGTTCGAGCAGGTCGCCGCTGGTCGATTTGCCGGTGAGAGCCGCGTCGCCCCAGATGCCCAGATAGTCATCCCAAGCCTGGAAAGCCAGGCCGAGCATCCGGCCGAATTCGTGGTAAGCCCGGCGCTTGGTTTCGGGGGCTTCGGCCAGCAGCGCGCCCAGTTCGGTGCAGGCCGCCAGCAAGGCGGCGGTTTTGCCTTCCACCATGCGCCAGTAGTCGGCGACGCTGACCGCGGCGCGGGTTTCGTAGACCATGTCTAAATGCTGCCCTTGGGTGAGGTGAAGGGCGGTTTGCAAGAGCACGCGTGTGGCCACCAAGGTGGTCTGCGGGGCCACGGGCGGGTAAAGTTCCAACATGGCAATGTTGGCCAAGGCGTACAGGGCATCGCCGGCGTTGAGGGCGAGGGGCAGCCCCCACTGGCTCCACAGGGTGGGGCGGCCGCGACGCCTCTCGCCGTGGTCTTCGATGTCGTCGTGGATGAGGGAGAAGTTGTGTAGCAGTTCCACGGCCGCGGCAGCGGGCACAGCCCGATGCCAGTAGCCCCCCGCGGCCTCGGTGGTGAGCAACAAGAGCAGGGGGCGGACGCGTTTACCTTGCGCTTTCGGGCCTGCGCCGAGCCCCTCCCAACCCAAATGATAGGCCAGCATCGCGTAGAGGCCGGGGTCACCCTCCTGGCGGGCGCGCTCCACGATGGCGCGCATGGCTTCGTCCACCGCGGGGAGCATTTCTTTTTGGAAGGGAGCAAGCAGGTCGGCCATATTTTTTCCTCTGCCTTAGCAGGGCGTTTGAACGAGGGGGGTGTGGCGGAGGGCGTGGAGGTCGGCAGCGCCGGCGGCGAACATGGTCACCCGCAGTTCGTGGACGAGGTCTTGCAGGGTTTCTGTGGCGGCTTGGGCTGAGGTCGCGGCTGCGGGAAGGAGAGCGCCTGCCAGCCCGCCCAACGTGGCGCCCAAGGCGATGGCTTTGGCGAGGTCGATGCCGGTGCGCAAGCCGCCGGAGGCAAAAACGGGCATCTCGGGCACAGCCGCCCGCACCATGCGCAGCGAGGCCGCGGTGGGAATGCCCCACCCTGCGAAGGCTGCGGCCAGGCGGCGCTGGCGGGGCGAAGCCGCGCGGTGCATTTCCACCTGGCTCCATGAAGTGCCCCCAGCCCCGGCCACGTCGATGGCGGCTACCCCCGCGTCGGCCAGCAGCCGTGCGGCCCGGGCCGAAATGCCCCAGCCTACCTCTTTGACCACCACCGGCACCTCTAAGGCACGGCAAACTGCCTCGATCTTGCGCAGCAGCCCCGCGAAGTTGGTATCCCCTTCGGGCTGCAGGGCTTCTTGCAAGGGGTTGAGGTGCAAGATCAGCGCGTCGGCTTCGATCATGTCCACTGCCCGCCGGCAGTGGTCGGCTGTGTAGCCATAGTTGAGTTGCACTGCCCCCAGGTTGGCCATCAGCAGAATGTCGGGGGCCACCTCGCGCACCTGGAAGGTGGGCGCCAGTTGGGGATGCTCCAGCGCGGCCCGCTGCGAACCGACCCCCATGGCCACGCCCACCTTTTGCGCCGCGGCAGCCAGGCGGCGGTTGATGAGCGCGGCTTCCGCGGTGCCCCCGGTCATTGAAGAAATGAGCACCGGCGCTTGCAGTTCGCGCCCAAAAACGCGCACCTGGGTGTCCACTTGGGCTAAATCCATCTCCGGCAGCGCCTGATGCACAAAGCGATAACACTCAAAGCCGGTGCTCAGGGCTGAGCGGACATCTTCTTCCAAGTTGATGCGCAGATGGTCGGCTTTTCGTTGGCCGATGGGCGTAACTTTTTTCATGGTCTGGTGTTCCTTGATTGCGAGTATCTTACCAGCCTGAAGGTTTGTTGTCAACGCGTGGCTGCGAAGGGCGGTCAGGAACTTGACATCTGGCTCAGGCAGGTTACAATTACACCAACATTTTTCTTGTTCTTGAGGAGGCACGTCATGGCTGAACCGCAAATTTTCGACGAGGTCAAAGAAATCATCGTTGATCTTTTGGGCGTAGACCCTGAGCAGGTCACGATGGACGCCCGCTTTCGGGAAGATCTGGAAGCCGATTCGTTAGACTTGGTAGAACTGATTATGGCTTTGGAAGATAAATTTGGCGCTGAGATTCCCGACGAAGATGCGCAAAGCATTACCACTGTGGGTGAAGCAGTCAAATATATTGAAGAGCGTCTGTAATCACACTGGATAAGAGCGAGGGGGGGGGGAGAAAACAATCAAAAAGTAAAAGTTTCAGGCGGGTTTTGATTTGAGGGTCGCCCTTGACAAAGCCCGCTTGTTGTTGGAGCAGAGGATCATGCGGTTGCGTTGGTTGGGGTTGTGGTTGTTTGTGTTGGCCGGCATGACGGGCTGTGATGGGGGATTGCTAAAAGCCCGGTCTACCCCTACGCCGACCATCGCAACCTCGCCAACTCCCTTACCAACGCCCACGCCTTTGCATGTGGCAGGGATGCCGGAAGACGTGCCCCTGCCGCCCGGCGCGTATGACGTGCAGGTGCAGCGCGCGGGGTATCTGGTGATTTTTCGGGTGGAAGCGCCGTTGGGGAAGGTGTTGGCGTTTTATCAGCAAATGTTGCCCCGTTACGGTTGGCAAGGCGACCCCGCGGACGACCGGGTGGTGGGCTATGTGGCCACGTTGGTGCGTGCAAAGCCCTCGGGCGAGCGTTTGATGCTCAATTTGCATTACGATGTGCGCGGCGGTTTCGTGGTGGTAGCCGTCTCGGTAGCCCGCCCATAAGCGGGAGGCGGCAGTGAAAGCCGGTTTTCGGGAGCGGGAGCATACTGCAGATTGGGCGCTGGAAGTGTGGGCGCCCACCTTTGCCGCGCTGCTGCGCGAGGCCGCGCGAGGGGTAGAGCAGTTGAGTGGGGTGGAAGTAGACGAAGCCGCGCCGCCGCGGCGACGGCTTCTGCAGGTACTCGCGTCCGATCCAGAAACCGCTTTGATCGAATTCCTCAACGAGTTGTTTTATCTGCGTGACGCGGAGGGGTGGTGGTATCGGCCGGAAACCCTGAACTGGGACGGCCAAACCCTGCGCGGCACGTTGCTCGGCTACCCTTTGCGCCGGATGGCGAAAGAGGTCAAAGCCGCCACTTACCATCAGGTGCAGGTGCGTTCCACGGCAGAGGGTTGGCGAGCGGTCTTCGTGGTGGATGTGTGATTGCCGAGGTGAATCATGCTCCGCAAGCAAGATTTACGCCCTATCGACCCTTACACGTGGGAGATTCCGACCTCGTTTCACCGCCAGATGCAGGTGCCGGTGCGGCTTTTTGCCAACGAGCGCCTGCTGGCCTACGCGTTGAAAGACGAGGCCTTGCAGCAGGCGGTCAACGTGGCGCGGGCGTTGCCGGGGCTGGTGGGTTTTGTGGCCGTCATGCCCGACGTCCACCAGGGGTATGGTTTTCCCATCGGGGGCGTGGCCGCGACCCGCTGGCCCGACGGCGCGATTTCGCCCGGGGGCGTGGGCTATGATATCGGCTGCGGGGTGCGGTTGTTGGTCTCGGGGCTGACTTTTGAAATGGCCGCGCCGCATTTGGACGCGTTGGCCGACGCGCTCAACGCGCGCATTCCCAGCGGCGTGGGGCGGGGTGGAACGCTGAAGGTTTCGCACGCGGATTTGAGGGGCGTCTGTCACCAAGGGGCGCGCTGGGCTTTGGAAAAGGGCTACGCGACGCCCGAAGATTTGGAACGCATCGAGAGCCAAGGGGTGATGGCCGGGGCTGATTTTGGCAAGGTCAGCCAGCGGGCCAAGGAACGAGGCCGGCCGCAATTGGGCACGTTGGGCGCGGGCAATCATTTTGTGGAAGTGGGCCTGGTGGAGCAGGTCTTCGACGAAGCCGCAGCACAGGCCATGGGGTTGCGCGAGGGGCTGGTAACGGTGATGATTCACACCGGCTCCCGTGGTTTTGGGCATCAGATTTGCTCGGATTATGTGCGCGCGTTGCAGGGTGAGCCTTATGTGCGCGGCTTACCCGACCGCGACCTGGCGTATGCTCCTTTGGCCACGCTGCTGGGGCAAAATTACCTGGCCGCCATGCGCTGCGCGGCGAATTTTGCCTTCGTGAACCGTCAGGTGATCACCCATCAGGCGCGGGCTGCTTTCGAGCACGTTTTCCGCGGGGTGTATGCTCCTGAAGCGTGGTGGCTGCGGTTGGTGTATGATTTGCACCACAACACAGCCAAAGTCGAGACCCACCGCGTGGGCGGCAAGCGGGTGAAAGTGTGCGTGCACCGCAAAGGGGCGACGCGCGCGTTTGGGCCGGGGCATCCTGACCTGCCGGGGGTGTATCGGCCAGTGGGGCAGCCGGTGCTGGTGCCGGGGAGCATGGGCACGGCTTCGTGGGTGCTGGTGGGCACCGAGGGCAGCATGGCGCGAGCCTTTGGCTCCACCTGCCACGGCGCGGGGCGGGTGATGAGCCGCTCGCGTGCCAAAAAGCAGGTGCGCGGCGCGGCGTTGTTGGCTCGGTTGGAGGCCGAAGGCATCCACGTGCGCGCTGGCTCTATGCGCGGCCTGGCCGAGGAAGCGCCCTCAGCCTACAAAGACGTGGATTGGGTGGTGGAAAGCGTGGTGGGCGCGGGCCTGGCGCGGCAGGTGGCGCGGTTGGTGCCTCTGGCGGTGATCAAGGGATAAACGCGTTCTGGCTTCCAGGCCGCAGATTGCCCGGATTCCTCAGATGCAGCATTGGGTCGTGGTCTTACACCACCTGCTGCGGGAACTTTTTCCTCCGCCGCGGCGTCTGAACGGTGGAATGCCTGTCGCAGGCAGGCGACGCTGTACGACGGAGGTTTGTGAAAATGAAAAAGCATTGGCTCATCCTTGTTTTGCTCTTTGCCGTGGCGCTGTGGGGGTGCGGGGGGGCGCCGTTAGCGGCCGCGGCCAACGAAGGGAACCCAACTGCCATGGCTAACCACTCGAAACCCCAATCGGCCCAAGATGCCTCGGAGCCCGTTCAAGGCGTGGCGCCGGTGCAGATGGGCGAAAGCCCACCGCTGACCCAAATCGTGAAACCCCCGCAGCCGGTCACCGGCACCCCGCGTGAGATGCCCGCGCCAGGCCGCCCGCCGTGGATCAATAGCACCCCCGCGCCTACGCCCACCGGCTGGGTTTCGCCCTTCCCGCAGGTGGGCGACGAAAAACTGCCTCACGCGCCGGTACAGGTACAATCGGTGCAAGTGCAGCGCGTGGATGGCAAGCCGTGGTTGGTGGTCACCGGCCTGGTGCCGACGCCTTGCCACCGCGCCCGGTTGCGCATGAGCGTGCAGGGCCGGCGGATTTTCTTAGAGATGTACGCGGTGCAGCCCAACCCCGACGAGGCTTGCGTAGAAAAGATGCAACCTTTCGAGGCGCGCGTGCCCCTCAACAACCTGACCATGGCAGGGCGCTATACGATCTGGGTGCAGATGGCTTCGTTCGACGCCCCCTAATACTCGAAGTAGCGCGCAGGACGCTCTAAGGTCGCCAAGCGAGGCAACCAGGTAACAGGTAACCAGGCAACCACCCCTTCCCTCAGCACGAAAAAAGCCCGCTCCCCATCAGGGGGGCGGGCTTTGGCTTGTGTGCCAGTGGGTTCAGTGCAGGATTTGAGAAAGGAAGAGTTTGGTGCGGTCTTCCTTCGGGTTGGTGAAAATCTCTTCGGGGGTGCCGCTTTCGACGATTTGCCCCTGGTCGAAAAAGTACATGCGGTCGGCCACCGCGCGGGCAAAGCCCATTTCGTGGGTGACCACCAACATGGTCATCCCGCTTTCGGCCAGTTCGATCATCACGTCCAACACCTCTTTGATCATCTCGGGGTCCAACGCAGAGGTGGGCTCGTCGAACAGCATGATCTTGGGCTGCATGGCCAGGGCGCGAGCAATGGCCACGCGCTGTTGCTGACCGCCGGAGAGTTGCCCCGGGTACTTGTCGGCCTGGTCGGGAATGCCCACGCGCGCCAGCAGTTGCAGCGCCACCTCTTCGGCTTTGGCCTTCGGCCATTTGCGCACATGGATGGGGGCCAAGGTAATGTTTTGCATTACCGTCAGGTGCGGGAAGAGGTTGAACTGCTGGAACACCATGCCGGTTTCCATACGGATTTTTTCGATGTTGCGCACGTCGCGGCTGAGTTCGATGCCGTCGACGATGATTTTGCCCTTTTGGTATTCTTCCAGGCGGTTGATGGTGCGGATGAAGGTGGATTTCCCGGAGCCGGACGGGCCAAAGATAACGATCACTTCGCCCTTGAAGACTTCCATGTTGATGCCTCGCAGCACATGGAAGTTGCCGTACCATTTGTGCACTTCGTGGGCCAAGACAATGGGCATTTCTTTCTGCTCAATGGCAGCCCGGCGTTTTTCTTCGGGTAGGTTCAGGAGATCTTCGGGGGTGGTTTTGACCTGGACGACCGATGCCTCACTCATTTTTGCCTCCGTTTTTAGCGTTCACCTACGCCCAAGGCCACTTCAAGGCGGCGGCTGGCATAGGACATAGCGTAACTGAACACCCAGTAAATCAGGGCGATGAACAGGTAAACCTCGCGTTGATGGCCAATGAATTCGGGCTGAGCCAACACGGTCGAAGCAATGCCCAGCAAGTCGAGCAGGCCGACAATGGCCACCAGCGAGGTGTCTTTGAACAGGGCGATGAATTGGCCGACAATCACCGGGATGACGTTGCGCAGCGCCTGGGGCAGGATGATGTAGTACATGGTCTGAAAGCCGCTCAGCCCCAAGGCCCATGCGGCTTCGTGCTGCCCTTTGGGGATGGCCTGCAAGCCGCCGCGGACGTTTTCGGCCATGTAGGCCGCGGCGAAAAGGATGATACCGGCCATAGCCCGCAGCACGTTGTCGATTTTGATCTGCGGGGGCAAGAAGAGGGGCAGCATCAATTGCGCCATGAACAGCACCGTGACCAACGGCACGCCACGGATGATTTCGATGTACAGCACGCTAAAGCCCTTCACGATGGGCAACTTAGATTGCCGCCCCAAGGCCAGCAAAATGCCCAAGGGGAAGGACACGGTAATACCCACCACCGCCAACAGCATGGTGAGCAACAGACCGCCCCACAGGTTGGTCTTGACGATTTTCAGGATCGGTTCGACCCCTAAAATGAGCAAGATTAAGATGGGGAAGTAAGCCAGCAGCAGCCAAATCAGGGGCCGACGCATGGCTTTGGGCTTCCATATGCCCAGCCCCCAGCCCGCGAGGGCGAAGATGTCGAAGAGTATCCAGTTGAGCCGGGAGAAGCCGCTAATGAAAGGCAGCGCGGCCAGCCCCAGGGGGATGAGCAACAAGAAAGCGCCAATCCGCCGCGCCTTGGGCAGCCAAATAGCCCACGCCAGTCCCGCGGTGAAGGCCAGCAGGTGCAGGGCAATCCAAATGCGGAAAATCTGGTCTGCCGGATATTGCCCTACCATGAACAGGCGCAGGTTGACCACCACCACTTCCCATTCGGCCTGTTTCAGCGCCCAGAAAAGGGTTGGCTTGAGGACGGCGTAGAGGACGTAAAGGGTGACCAGGGTCAGGAGGGTGTAATACCAGGTGCTGAAAAGGTTTTTCTTGAGCCAGCCCAGCACCGTATAGCGCTCCGTGGGCGGTGCCAGCACTTCCCCGCTGCTGTATTGTTTGTTGACTTCTCGATTCATCATGGCTAACGCTCCACCAGGCGGATTTTCTTGTTATACCAGTTCATGAAAATCGAGGTGGCCAGGCTGAAGGAAAGGTACACGCCCATCATCAGCAGGGTGACTTCCACCGCGCGCCCCGTTTGGTTGTGGATGGTGCCGGCCACCGAATACAAATCGGGGAAGCCGATGAACACGGCCAGCGAAGAGTTCTTGGTGAGGTTGAGGTATTGGCTGGTCATGGGCGGCACGATGACCCGCAACGCCTGGGGGAAGACCACCAGCCGCAAAGTTTGGAACCCATTGAGCCCCAGGGCGCGGGCGGCCTCGATCTGCCCTTTGGACACCGACTGAATGCCCGCACGCACCACTTCGGCGATGAAGGCCGCGGTGTAAAACACCAGGCCGCTGAACAGCGCCAGAAATTCTGGGGTAAGTTCCAGCCCGCCGACGGTGCGCAGGCCTTTGATCTCGGGCGTGCTCATGGCCAAGGGAGCCTGATGGAAGATGAGGGTCACCAGCCCCCACCCTACCGCAGCGACGCCCAAAAAGGTCAGGGAAGACCACACGGTGACTAAGGGCATCCGGCCGGTGCGCTTGCCGATGAGCGTGAGCCGCCACCAGACAATGGCGGCCAAAATCAGCCCGACCAGCAGAATGTAAAGGTAGGTATGCCACCCGGCTGTGGGGATACCCCAGGGCATGGCAATGCCCCGATTGCTCACGATGGTGGGCCCGGGCAGAATTTTGGCCTGCTTGAGCCGGGGAAATTGCAGGAACACGCCCGTGTACCAGAACACCAGCAGCACCAGCAGAGGCACGTTGCGGATAATTTCGATGTAGATGCTGGCCAGTTTGTTGAGGAGCCAGTTGGTGGAGAGGCGCATGAGGCCAATGATGATACCCAAAATGGTGGCAAAAATGATACCTAAGAAACTGACCTCAATGGTATTGAGAACGCCCACCAAAAAGGCTCGGCCGTAGGTACTGCTTCGGGAGTAGGGGATGAGGTGTTCCCCGATGTCGAAACCGGCGGTGAGTTTGAGGAAGTGAAAACTGGGGAGCAGGTTGCGGGCTGCCAGCGCGGTGATCATGTTGTGGTACAGATACCACACGCTGACCACCACCGCGACCAAAAATGTGATTTGGGCAATCCACTTGAGGACGCGCTCGTCTCGCCAGAAAGGTACGGCTTCGTTCATGAACAACCTCCGAAGGACGAGGGGTGGCGCAGAAAGCAAAAAGGGAAGGGCACAGCGACGCGCCCTTCCCTTGGGTGGGTGCAGAAATTAGCGGATGGGCGGGGCGTAAAGCAGGCCACCATCCTTCCACGAGGCGTTGAGACCCCGCGGCAGGTTGAAGGGCGTGTTGGGGCCCAGGTTGCGGTCGTAGATCTCCGCGTAGTTACCCACGTATTTGATGATGTTGTAGGCCCAATCGTCGCTCAAGCCCAGTTTCTGGCCCATTTCGCCTTCCAGGCCCAAGAACTTCCGGACGTTCGGGTCTTTGGTTTCGGCTTTGATTTTGTCGACGTTCTTGGAGTTGATGCCCATTTCTTCGCCGGTGAAGGTGGCGAAGACCACCCATTTGATAATGTCGAACCACTGGTCGTCGCCCTGGCGGACCAACGGCCCCAGCGGCTCTTTCGACAGGGTGGCATCGAGGATGATGTGGTTCGCCGGGTTCTTCAGGGTCACGCGGCGGGAAACCAGTGCCGATTTGTCGCTGGTCACCGCGTCGCAGCGGCCTTCTTCGTAGGCGCCGAACACCTGGTCGGCGGTTTCGAAGACCACAGGCGTGTATTTGATGCCGCGGGCGGACATCTGGTCAGCCAGGTTCAACTCGGTGGTCGTACCGGTGGCCACGCAGATCTTCGCGCCGTCCAGGTCTTCCAGTTTCTTGATGCCGCTGTCTTTGCGCACCATGATGCCCTGACCGTCGTAGAACGTGGTGGGGGCGAAGTTGGTGCCCAGTTCGGTGTCGCGGGTCAGCGTCCAGGTGGTGTTGCGGATGAGGACGTCAATCTCGCCGGTTTGCAGCGCGGTGAAGCGCTCTTTGGCGGTCAGCGGGCGGAATTCCACCTTGCTGGGGTCGCCAAAGATGGCGGCTGC
The DNA here is from genome assembly GCA_027053355.1 of Anaerolineales bacterium. Taxonomy (GTDB): domain Bacteria; phylum Chloroflexota; class Anaerolineae; order Anaerolineales; family DRMV01; genus DRMV01. Next base: position 12,930 of record JALUDX010000210.1, read on the forward strand.
GACCGCATGGCAGTAGTCCACATCGAAGCCCTTGTAGTTGCCCTCTTTGTCGACATAGCCGAAGCCGGGCAGTTGGGCGTTCACGCCGCAGACCAGATAGCCACGATCTTTCACCGCTTTGAGGGTGGCGCCCTGGCCGCTGGCGGCATTGCCCTTGGCCTCTACGGTGACGACGACGGTCTTGACAGGTTGCGCGTTGCTGCTGTTTTGCCCGCCACAGGCTGCTAGGAGTGCACCTAAAATCAGCAGCAAGCCAAGAATGTAAAACACACGTTTAGACATACGACCTCCTCCTTAGAATTTTGGAAATTTGTGGTTGCCGAACGAAAAGGCAGAAGACATTTTCCCCTATAGGCTTGCAGTTAGCCTAAAAGGGGATGATATTCAAGTATAGAGGTAAGAGCGGGGTTGCCGCAAGGTGCACAGCCTTCTTGTTTATGCTTTTTTTATACTTCCTTAACGCAGAGGCGCAGAGGGAATGCGGAGACGCAAAGGAGAGGCGATGTATCGCTTCGCCCAAAGGTGTGCAAAGGGGAAGCCGCAGCACCTCAACCCTCCCCGCGGTTTTTCAGGGGCGGACAGGGGGGGCCAAGGCCATCCATTCTTTGGCTGACCGGCACCTTTGGCCACGCTCGTGCAGAATCAAGGTGGATGTTCACCTCTTCATTGAAATAAAAGCCGGAAAATTTTGGAGTGCGGCGACATGTCGCCGCTTTGGAAAGCGGTGCCTTGGCACCGCACTCCAAAAAAAACTCCCTCTCAGGGACAGGTGTCCGCCCCTGAACCGCGGTTTATGGCGCCGCGCCGCCGGGGGAAGCGGGGTCAACAGTAGGGCGGCCAATGTTGGCCACCTGCGCGCCGGTCAGGCGGATGAAATCTTCCACTGCCAGCCGCAGGTTGAGCCCCCGTTGCCCGCCCGAGATGTGCAGGAAGTCAGCCTCGGTGGCGCTTGCGTCCAGCAGCACGGTGAAGCCTCGCCCCAGCAAGGCCAAAGGCGAGATGCCCCCGGCCAGCAGGCCGGTGCGCCTTTCGGCTTCACGCTGGCTGGCCAAGACCACTTTTTTCTCGCTTACGGCTTGGGCTACGGCTTTGAGATTCACTTCTTGCGTCGCGGCCACCACGGCCAGCAGCGGTTTGCCCCTGCCGGCGCGCAAAACCACGATGGTTTTGAACACGCGCGCCGGCGGCACATCCAGACGCCGCGCGGTTTCCCGCGCGCTTAGTTTTTCCGCCGGCAGGGTGTAGGCCGTGTAGGGAATGCCGCGCTTTTCCAACAGCCGTAAGACGTTGTTTTTGCGCTGCTTGGTCATGGCTCAGTGCTGAATGACCTCGTAAATGGTAGTATCGCCCACGTGGAACACTTCTCGCCAGGCATCGCCGTTGTGCGCGGGGAATTTGGCCAGCCCCTCAGGCGTGTAGTAGGCCCGCTCTAACTGGCCGACGATGATGTAGCGCACGCCGTAGCGGTTGAGGAAGGCGAGGGCTTGCTTCATGTCGGTGGTGTTGTAAAAGTCGCCGATGGCGGCTACCCGTTTTTCGACCCACTGGGCATTGACCACACCCCGTTGCTGGCGCTCGTGCCAGTTCCAGCCCACCACGCCGGGCAGGCCGGTGTAGATGGTGATGCGGCTGCCCCAGCGGTATTCCACAGTGTTGGCCTCTACGATGACTGGGGTGCCGTGCACGTGGCGTTGGAGCCAGTAGATGGCGGCCTGGTCTTGGGCTAAATCCATCGTCTTGTCGTGGTCGGTGTAATGGGCGTAGGCCATGTAGGCCATGCCGTCGAGGGTGTGGGGGGCCTGGGTGGCCATGCGGTCGCGCATTTTGGCCGCGCCGCCCAACACAGGGTAGAGGGCTGCGCCCCCCACCAGCAGCAGGAAGGCAGCGCCCCATACCCGGCGCAGACGGGGCCGCTGAGGGCAGGCCGCGGCGATCAGGTCGCCCAAGGCAAAGGCCGCGGCCATGCTAAACAGCGTCCACACCTGGAAGTAGAACTTGAACACCGTGTTCATCCGCCCGATGTCGCCTTGCAGGGCGACGATTTCCACCAGCAGGGTGAGCGCCAGCCCCGCGGCGACGAAAAGCAGCGCAATTTGCCGCGGCAGGGCGCGGCCGGGGCGGAGGAGCAAAGCCAGCGCCCACATTAGCAAGGGCACCACCAGCCAGGCAATGGCCACGTGCAGCGCCCAGGCCAGGCCCGCGGCCACGAGCAGCGTCAGCCCCGCGAGGGCCGGCACCCAAGTGCGCCCCTGGCGCAGCCACCAGCGCAGGGCCTGGTCGACCGGCGTCTCGGCCAGCCAGCGGCGGGTTTCCCAAATCATCCACGACACGATGACGAACAAGAAGAGCCCCCAGTGGACGAGGTAGGCGCTGATGGGGGTGTGGGTGCCTTTCCACAGGTGGAATTTCGTGTAACCCTGGGCGTACCATTGAGCGTAGGGACGGAAGAAGAGCCACGCCGCGACGGCCAGCAGCCCCGCAGCCAGGGCCGCGTACGCGGCGCGGCGCTTCCAGGCTGCCTGGGGGGTGTTTTCCCATGCGGCGTAAGCCGCGGCGAGCATCCCCAGGCCCAAGTAGGTGGGCACGTCCCACGTGTTGGTGGGGCGCAAGGCGCCGATGATCAGCCCCCCCCAGGCCAACGCACCGGCCCACCAGCCCAGGCTCACCCGGTGGCGGTGCACCCACAGCGCCAGCCCGATGGCCCAGAGCAGGGCGAGCAAGGTCAGCCCTAAGGCCATCATGTGCGCGTGCAGGTCCGCGTAGAGAAAAGTGAAGAAGGGGAACTCGGTGATCGGTTCCACTTCCCCCGGTGCGGGGATCGCCCGGCTGGGGAGCCAATACCAATCGCCCACGCTGTAAGGCAGGTGCGCGCCGCTCAGCAAGGCGATGAAACCGCCCCCTGCCCAGAGCACATGCTGCAACAGCGAGCCATGGGCGATTTCGCCGCCCGGCGCGGCCAGTTTTTGCAGGCCCTGCCAGAGCATCTTCACCGTGCCCAGGTTGCCCAGCAGGACCAACCCCATGGCCCCGGCCAGGCCAACCAGCCGAGGCCGCAGGCGGCGGGGTTCCAACGCGTGGTAAAGGCCCCGGGCCACCGCATAGCCGCTCAACGCCACCCCCGCGAACAGGGTGGGCAGCACCAGATTGTAGGCGAACGCCGGTTTGAGCCCCAACAGTTTGACCGGCATCCCCACCAGCACGAAGCCCCAATAGTAGTAGTTGATGTAGCCGTGGGCAAACCAGGGGTCGTAAGGCGGGAAGGTGGCGCTTCTGAGCACCGCGGTGAAGAACGACAAGTCCATGGGCTTCTCGCCCCCCCGCCAGGGGTGCCAGAGGTCGGGGTTTTGCCAGCGGATGTACAGATCGAGCAAGAAGAAGCCGAGGAAGAGGGCTTCTGCCCACAGAATTTCGCGTTTACGGTGGCGCAGGTCTTCCTTCAAATCGAGCCATTGCCGCCGTGCTGCCCAGGCTGCGACCAGAGCCAAGAGCACCAACACGCCCAAGAGCGCGCCGCGGCTCAAGGGCAGCCCTGTGCTGCCGTACAGCCAGGCCAAGAAAGCGAATAGCAGCATCCCGGCCAGTCGCGCCGCGGGGTAGCCCCGGTCGGGGAAGGCCGCGAAGAAGGGGCGCAACAGGGGCCAGACCAGCCAGCCCAACAGCGCGATGAAGCCATACCACACCAGCAGCCCCAACCCCGGCCAGCGGTTGAGGGGGTTGCCCGCGGCAAAGAGCCGCTCGAACGTGCCGCGCACTTGCTGCAGCCCCCAACGGGCCGGCGGCAGTAGCAAATTGGCCGGGTGAGGAGGCGCTTCGCCCGGCAAGATGTGGATCACCGTGTCCAGATCCACCGTGTCGAACAGCGCGGCTGCGTGGTCGTGGCTGTAAGTCTGCCGGTTCTTGCGAAAGACGAAGACCTTAGGATGGTCGTAAACGGTAAACGCCTCTTCTGAAGGCTGGTCGTTGATGCGCAGCGGCCCCAGCGTCGGGTCGGATTCGAAGACGCCGATCAGGTCGTAGCCCAAATCGCCGTGGTAGGTGCCCACGCGGGCGACGTCGTAGCAATGTTCCACCGTTTCCCAGGCGGGGCAGCCCAGCAGGTGGCGGTAGTAGACATCGGTCAGGGGGTAGCGTTCCCAGAAGCGCGGCAAACTGCCCCATTGGCGGCTGGAAGAGATGAAAATGTAATCGGCCTGGTCTAAAACACGCAGAAAACGCTGCACCTTTTTCCGGTTGGCGTCGAAATACATTTCGAAGTTGAGCCCCTGATAGAGGCCGCCGAAGGGGTCGTATCCGTCCATGCGCAGGGGCAGGCTGTCGTCCCACGACGATTCGTTGGCTACCGCGGCGCCCAAAAGCCAAAGGCGTCCGTGGTCGGTGGTGATGGTGAGGGTGTAGGTTTCATTTTTGGTGAGGGTGAGGGGGGTGGGGAAAGTGGCGCGTACCTGCTGGGGCGGCGCCTGGGTTTGGGCCGCGGGGGTGAGGGTGATTTGGGTTTCGGCCATGGGCTGCGGGTCGTTGGCGTGGCGCAGGGTGAGGGTGAGGTGCACCGGCGTGGTATCGTGATTGGCGGCCACGACCCGATAGAGGCGAATGGCGCTCAAGGTGCCGCTGGCGCGGGCACGGAAGATCATCTCCAAAGGCGAACGGGGGTTGAGGGTATGGATGGCGGTGTCTTTGTCGATTTTGCCTTCGGGCGAGAGCACCCGCATGGCGGGCAAGCCTAAGTGTTGCCAGCGTTCGCCCTGGTCGGTCTGGAGCCCAATGTCCACCCCGGCGGGCACTTCGTCGAAGAGCCAGCGGGTGGCTGCGATGCGGGTGTGGGTGTGGTGGTAAATGCTGACGAAGGCAAAAGCCCACACCGCGGCGGCCAGCAGAGCCAACGTGCTGCCCGCGATGGCTAAGCGCCGCGGCCAGCCCTGGGTGTGGTCGGGGAGGTAAATCCACAACCACGCCGCGGCCAGCGCCAAAATGGGGTACACCGGCAAAAAGTAGCGCATGGTGGGGTTCCAGAGGGCCGATTGCCACAGCAGGTAGAGCATTCCCCAACCCCACACCATGCCGAGCACCGGGGCTTCTTGGCGCTTCCACAGCCGCCACCCCAGCCAGAGCAGGCCAGCCCAACCGCTGAGGGCCAGCCCCAACCCCGCGCCCCACAGGGTGATGTTGGCCGCGCCAAACCAGATAGGCCGGCGCACCCACTGCATCGCCGGCGGGATGTCGGCTTTGCTGGTGGTCATGTTTTTGAGGGTGCGGATGTTTTGAATCCACTGGGCGCTGAGTTTGCTGAAAAAGCCGGGCCCGGCAAAGGCGTAGGGCTGCAGCACCCGGAAGGTGAACAGCGCGGTCAGGCCGCCCAAGGTGAGGTGGAGGATGAGGGTGCCTGCCTGGCGGGCTTGTTCTTCGCGGGGCAGGCGGGCAAAGCGCAGCAGCGCCGCGGCCGGAAGCAGCAGCGCCGCAGGGGTGGCGCTGAGTTTAGAGGCCAAGCCCGCACCAAAAGCCAGCCCAAACGCCAGGTGGAGTTTCCAGTCTTTGGACATGGGCCGGTCTGCGGGCTGGGTGGCCAGCACGATGGCAATGTACAAGGCCAACGCGGTGAACATGTTGGCGAAGTTGTCGACCGTGAAGTAGTGAGATTGCTGAATTTGATGGACTGCGAACGCGCTGAACGTGGCGGCCAGCAATCCCACCCGGCGGTTGTAAAGCCGCAGGCCGATGAGATACACCAGAAAGACCAACAGCAGGTCGGCCAAGGCCGAGAGCACCCGCCCCACCAAATGAACCTGGTTGTAGCCGGTCATGTGCAGCGCCTCGGCCACGTAGCGGGTGAGGAAGAGGGGAAACGTGCCGTACACGTAAAACTCGAACCCGTTGGTAGCCGGGTTGAGGGATGAATGCGCGGTGTCGAAGTATTCACCCACACTGCCCACCGAGTGGATGGCGCTGGCAACCATGGTGAGGAAGCGTTCGTCGGGGTGCAGGTGCTGGTCGCCGTCCCATTTGAGGCCGGTGACGCGCAGGTAGAGGGCGATGAGCAACACCAACGCTAAGGCTGCCTCGAACAGCCATTGGCCTCGGCTGCGGGGCTGCCGGGCGGGGGAATCGGTTACAAGAGCAGGGTTTCGAGGGTTTGAGTCCATGCCGTTCTCCACAAGCCAGAAGTCAGGGCACGTAGTAAACGATGAAGTCTTTGCCGCGCCAGGGGCTATGGTACACGCGTTGTTGCGCGTGGGGGTAGAGGGTGTGTAACACCAGCAGGCTTTCGTGATCCTGGGGGTTGAGCAAGAAGAGTTTGGGCGCGTACGCGTTGAGGGTGGTTTCTAATTTGTCGGGAGGCAACCCCAAATCTACGGTTTGAGGGAAGCGCCCGGCTTCGATAGCCACCAGCCGGCTGTCCACCCAGTAGGGGTAGTTGACGACCCAGGCGCTGTGGGGGTCGTTGCCCAAGGCGACAAAACCGTGCACCACGCGCCCCATGGCCGAAGCGTTCCACGCGTTGGTGTGATACTGCCGGGCAAAATCGCGGAAAATCAGGCGGTTGTTGGCCTGGGCTGCCACCAGCGCGAGGAGGGCTATCAGCGTCAGCCCGGCCCAGCGGCCGGCCAGGGGACGCCAGCGGGTCAAACTTTGCTGCAGGGTGGCCGCGGCCAGCCCCACGACCACGAAAATGGGCACATAGGCAGCGGCCGTGCGGCTCAAGCAGGGGTTTTCGTGCGGAAAGGCCAAAGAGAGCGCCGAGGGCAGCAACAAAATCGGGATGCTCAGCAGCAGGAACGCATCTTCCCAGGAATGGCGCCGCCACCAGCGCACCACCACGGCCACCAGCCCCAGGCCGTAAAGCGCGGCGCTGAGCCAGTCTAACGCGGGGCGGTGGGGAATGCTGTGCACCCAGATTTCGCCGTCGTCCCAAAAGGGCATGGCTAAGGCTTTGAGCAGGTTGTCGAAGAAGATGACTACCGGGTTGCCGGGGTATGGCCTTTCGGCCTGGCCCAGCCGGGTGGCGGTGCGGAAGAAGAACATGTGCGCGTCTTGGCTGATATAGCGCAGCAGGGGGATGAACACCACAAAGGCCACCAACGCGGCCAGCGCCAGCCCCACGGTCGCCCGGTAGCGCCGGCCGCTGCTTTTGTGGTAACCGACGTAAAGCGCCCAGGCCGTGAGCAACGCCAAGGGCATGATGCGGAAGGCCGAAAACCCGTACATCCCCGCGCCCAGGAACAACCCTGCCCACAGGTAGTCGTTGCGTCGCCCGTACTTGAGCGCGCGCAGGAAGAAATAGAGGGTGGGCGCGGCGAACGCGGGCGCCAAAGTCAGCCGCAGCCCGCTGCGTACCAGCGCGTTAGGCCAATAGGCAAAGCCGACAAACAGGGTGGCCCACAGCCCTGCCCAACGCCCGCCGATTTCTTTGCCCAGCAGGTACACAAAGGGTAGCATGAGCAACCCGAACAGCGTCATGCTCAGTTTCAGGGTCAGGAAGTCGAACCCCAGGCCAAAGCATTTGATCAGGCAGGCGATGAAATACACGTCTAAGGGCTCGCGGCCGGTGTTGCGCTGGAAGAAGATGGTGGCCTTTCCGTTCAAGACGGCGGCGACGTCTATAAGTTTGTCCGCGTGGTCGGAGATCATTTCGCCGCCCACGCTCTGCAGGTGCACGAAGTGGAAGTAGATGGCCACCGCGGCCACGAGCAGCAGCGCCACGTGCCAGGGCCGCACTTCTATGGGCCAACGCCCCTGACGCCAGCGGGCCCACCAGGCCCGCCAACGGGGCGGGCGGGCGAAAGCCGCGGCCACGGCAACGATGGCCAGCCCCCACAACACCACGCCCCAGCCCGTGAAGCGGTTGCCGCTGGCGCCCAAAAAGGCGCCGATGCTGAGAAGCGCGGCGGCTGCCAGGTAGATGGGCCGCAAGGGTATGCGCCCATCCTGCTCGCCGGCCCAGGCGTCGTCGTGCGGCGAGGCCGGCGCGCGGTGTTTCAGCAAAGCCCACAGCCACAGGGCCAGCGCCGGGGCGTAAAGCATCACCCCGCGCGTCCAATGCCGCGGGATGTAGGGTTTGGGCTCCAGCGCGGCCTGGGCCAGCAAGGCCATGCCCAAAGCGAGCAGAGCCGCCCAGGGCAGCGGCCCTTGGGCACGGGGCCAGCGGGTGCGTGGGATGCGGCGTCGGGCGGCGGCTGTTCCCCCTTCCCTTGGGGCGAGGCGAGCAGCCGGGGCCGCCACGGGCGCAGGGGGCTGGGCCGGGGCCGGCGCGGCTTCGCCCCCGGGAGGCGGCGTGGGGGCGGCTGCCCGCGCGGCTTGCCGGGCTGCGGTTTCGGCAGCCACCGCGCGGCGGGCTTCTTCCCACAGGGCGGCCGCGGTTTCGTCGTCTACCGGCTGCCAGCCCGCAGGTCGCAGCCCTTCCGGCAACTTCGCGGCCAAGCGACCTTTGAGGTAGTCCAACAGGCTGAGGGTTTGCATGGGCAGCCTCTCATCGGCTTAGGTCTGGCTCAGCGCGGCTTTGAACCCTTCGATGGCCATCACCGGCGTGGGGTCGGTGTCGTAGCGCATGGCCAGGTAAAAGGCGATGTAATCGCCCAGATGGAGCAGCGCCCACTGCTGGGCTAAAGTGCGCCCCCGCGGCGCGGCGATGACCTCCGCGGTCAGGCCGTGCTCCCGAAACACCTGCGCGGTCAGGCGGGCGCGCACTCGATGCCGGGGGTGGTCTGCACTGCCGCTGAGGAAAAGGGTGACGGTCTGCGCAAAGAGCGCCTGGGGATTGTGCAGTCCGGCCAGGGTGTTGTGGTCGGCTTCGGGCAAGAACTCGAATTGCGCCCAGGCTTTGGCGATTTCACTGATTTGGCCTTTCCAGCGGCGGGCCACCGGCGCCAACGCGCCGCTGCCGAACACCGCCGGCCACTTGCCCTCCAGCCGCAGCGCCCATTGCTTGGCCGGGTTTTTTGCCGTGGGAACGGGGGCCTGCAGGGTGGCTTGTTGCGTTTGCATGGCCGCGACGGCTTCGGCCAGTTCGTCCTCGGGGTCGGGGAGCCAACCGGCGCGGGCAAACAGGGCCAGCAGCAGCCCGAAGGAGTAGCCCACCGCGGCGCGCGGCTGCCCCGGGTGGACGAATTGCCACACCGGGTAGCCCGCTTCCGCAGCCTGGGCGGCCAGTTTGCCGCCCCTGGTGACGGCCAGCACCCGGCAGCCTCGGGCCTGCGCGGCGGCAAAGGCGCTCAGGGTTTCTTCGGTGTTGCCTGAGTGCGAGGAGGCAATCAGCAGCACGCCCTCGCCCTGCGCCCACGCGGGGAGGTCGTAATCGCGCCACACGGTGATGGGCACGCTAGCCCGCGGCGCGGCATAGGCGGCCAGCAGGTCGGCGCCGATGGCCGAGCCGCCCATGCCCGCGATGATCACCTGCCGCACGCCCTCCACCGCAGGCATGGGGAACTGCTGGCCCAGTTTCCACGCCTTTTGCAACTGTGCGGGCAGGCCGTCGATTTCGGCGAGCATGTTGGCGCGGTCGATGGCCGCGAAGGCTTCGAAGTCGTTCAGTTCCATGGCGTTTTCTCCTCCGGGGAAACCACAGATGACACCGATGGGCGCAGATTTTTCTGTGTCGTAACTATTCAGCCACAAGGGAATAGACCACGGATAGCACGGATTTTTAGGTCGCCAAGGTCGCCAAGATGACGCCAAGACCGCCAAGAAGTGAAAGCGAGCGTGGGCTTTTTAGTGTTTTTCGCCCAATCGATGCTCATCTGTGGATCTCTTTCTGCGTAATCTGCGTAATCTGTGGTTTCTTCTTGCCAAGGCTGAATAGTTACTCTGTGTCATTGGTGTCATCTGCGGTCTATATTTTCCGGTGCTCTTTTTCGGCGCTTTGGTCGCCGCGAAGCAGTTTGACCGCGTGGGGCAGCACGGGGGCGATGACGGCGAAGTTTTCCACCGCGGCTTTGGGGCTGCCGGGCAGGTTGACGATGAGGGTTTGGCCGCGAATGCCCGCCACGGCGCGGGAAAGCATGGCGTGCGGCGTGATTTGCAGGCT
>JALUDX010000211.1 GCA_027053355.1 Anaerolineales bacterium
TGAGCGAAGACGAAGGCTGCCCTGAGCGAAGACGAAGGCTGCCCTGAGCGAAGACGAAGGCTGCCCTGAGCGAAGACGAAGGCTGCCCTGAGCGAAGACGAAGGCTGCCCTGAGCGAAGACGAAGGGCATGGGGGAGAGGAGAGGGCGGGAAAAGCGAGGCCTCTGAAAAGCCTTGGGTTGACGAGATGAGATTGTCGGCCGATGAGACAACGGCCGGGACACGATTGATTTTGTGTCGGGTAATCAGAACGATAAAAGTCGTGTTACTGAGATTGCTTGCACGCCCGCGCTTTATCCCTCCCTTGGCAAGTTTATATCGGGTGCAACCCGGGGAAATCAAGCCCGGTGGTTTCGTCTAAACCGAGAGCGAGGTTGAGAGCCTGCACCGCGGAGCCGGCCGCGCCTTTCATCAGGTTGTCGATGGCGCAAATGCTGACCACGTGGCCGCTTTCCTCGTCCAGGTCGAAGCCGATGTCGGCGTAGTTGCTGCCGGCCAAAATCTTCGGTTCGGGCACGCGGTACACGCCGCGGCGCTCTTTCACCAGCCGCAGGAAGGGGTTGGCCTTGACCGCGGCGCGGTACGCTTTCCACAAGTCTTTGGTGGCTACGCCGGGCTTCACCCAGCCGTGCACCGTGGCCAGCGCGCCGCGCACCATGTCTACCGAGGTCATGGTGAGCACCACGTCGCGCAGGCCGCTTTCCTGGATGACTTCCGCGGTGTGGCGGTGGCCGTAGGGGGCGTAGGTGCGGGCCACACTGCTGCGTTCCGGATGATGTGAGCCTGGGTTAGGCTCCGCACCGCCTTCCGAAGAGCCAACTTTAATTTCGGCAATCACCGGGCGGGTGGTGTTGAGCAGGTCGGCCTGCAGCAGGGGCAGCAGGGCGAGGTTGGTGGCCGTGGCATTGCAGCCCACGCCGCTGATGTAACGCGCGGTGCGCAGGGCGTCGCGGTGCAGTTCAGGCAGGCCGTAGACGAATTTGTCCAGCCATTCCGGGGCTGCGTGGGGCTTGCCGTACCACGCTTCGTAGACCGCGGGGTCGCGCAGGCGGAAGTCGGCGGAAAGGTCGACGATGTAGGGGGCCAGGGAAGCCCACTCGGCGATGTGTTTTTGCGCTTCGCCGTGGGGCAGGGCGAGGAAGAGGATGTCCACCGGCTCCAAGGTGGCGGGGTCGGTGAATTTCAGTTGGGTGCGCTTGCGCAGGTTGGGGTGAACCTGATAGACATATTGCCCCAGGTAGCGCCGTGAAGTGACTTGTTGGAGGGAAATTTCAGGATGTCCGAGCAGCAGGCGGAGCAGTTCGCCGCCGGTGTAGCCGGACGCGCCGATGATGGATGCGGTAGGCATGGGGAAACCTCGGGGAGCGGGATGTGGGATTCGGGGTGCGGGATGCGAGATGCGGGCGCAAATCGCAAATCCTAAATCGCAACAGTCAACGCCGCTGTTGGGCGATTTGCAAGACATAATCCACAATTTCGCCCGCAATGTCTACGCCGGTGGTGGGCTGGGCGGTGTGGAATTCCATGGTGTGGTTGATTTCGTTGACCAGGTAGCCGCGGTCGGGGTGTTCCAAAATGTCCACCGCGAGCACGCCGCCGCCCACGGCCTGGGCTGCCCGCAGGCAGAGGCTTTCCAACTCCGGCGTCAGCGGGCAGACCTCGCCTGCGCCGCCGCGGGCGGTGTTGGTGATCCAGTGCGCGGATTTGCGGTAGATGGCCGCGATGACTTTATCGCCGATGACCAGGGCGCGGATGTCACGGCCCGGCTTGGCGATGTATTCCTGAATGTAGAACACGGCCTGCTGGGGGGAACCCAAGGTGGCGCGGTGCTCCAGGATGGCTTCGGCGGCGTCGCGGTCGTTGATTTTCGCCAGCAGCCGCCCCCACGAGCCGACCACGGGCTTGAGCACCACCGGGTAGCCCAGTTCCTCGATGGCTTCTAACGCCGCCGCGGGGGTGAAGGCGACACGGGTGCGAGGCTGGGGCAGGTCGGCCTGGGCCAGGGCTAAGGTGGTCGCCAGTTTGTCGCCGCAGGTTTCAGCCACGCGGAAGGTGTTGACCGTGGGCACGCCTAAGGCTTCTAAGGTGCGCAGGGCGTAGAGGCCACGCGTGGCGCTGATGTTGCGGGAAAGCACCGCGTCGAAGCGCTGCCACGGCGCGGGGTTTTGCGGGTCGAAGTGGATTTGGCGGTCGTCCAGGCGCTCGTAGTCCACGCCACGGGTTTCCATGGCCGCGAAAATCCACTTCTCTTCCACCCGCACGCGGGAATAGAGCACGCCGATGCGATAGCGTTTGTGGGGCATAGAAAATCTCCGGAGGGAAAACCACAGATTTCGCAGATTTCACAGATTGCTCTGCGTAATCGTAACTACCTACCTGCTACGCAACAAGGAGCAAGTTGACTGAGTGTATCATCCCTACGTGTTTCTCACGGCCAAAGCAGTGGCTTTTCGCCCTCACCACTCCCCCAGAGCCGCCGCCCTGAGCGAAGACGAAGGGGAGCGGCTCAGCCCCCTCTCCTCTCCCAATGGGAGAGGAGAGAGGGCGCGCAGCGGGGGTAAGGTGAGGGCGAGCAAGGCGTAATGTTGCTTCATGGCATGGCAAAGTTACTGAAACTTTGATTGTCAGCCTCGTTTTCGGTGCAGGGTAGGTAATTTCGCGTAATCTGTGAAATCTGCGGTTTATTTTTTGAGAGACCTGACAGGTCGCTTACTCGCCCCAGTCTTCCTCTTCCATGGGCGCGAGTTCCACCGCGGGCGGGTCGAGGGAAACCACTTCCAGTTCCACGCCGCAGTCGGGGCAGACCACGATTTCGTTCACTTCGGTGCCGGGGTCGAGTTCGAATTCGGCGGCACATTCGGGGCAGGTAACGGTTTGAGACATGAGAGACCTCCTGAGGATGGGGATTGGTTGATTGGGGATGAGGGATGTGGGAGGCGGGCTGCGGCGCAAATCGCAAATCCTAACTCGCTAATCGCCAATCGCAACTCGCAATTCGCTCTTCAGCGCCTCCCTCGCCAGCGCCATTTGCGCTTGCACGGCTTCGGGGGCGGTGCCGCCTTCCACGCTGCGGTGGGCGAGGCTAGCTTGTGGGGAAAGCAGGCTTCCCAGGGCCTGGGCGGTGAAGGCCGGGTGCGCGGCCTGGTAGGTTTCGGCGGGCAGCGCATCCAGCCCCACGCCGCGCTGCTCGGCTTCCCGTACTAAGTGGCCGACGATGTGATGGGCTTCCCGGAAGGGCACGCCCTGCTTCACCAGGAAGTCGGCCAGGTCGGTGGCTAACGTGCCTGCACCGATGGCCGCTGCGGTGCGCTGGGGGTGGACTTCCAGCGTGCGGAGGGCATTCGCCAGCACGGGCAGCAGCGCCGCCAGGTCGTCGAAAGCCCGAAACACCGGCGCTTTGTCTTCCTGCAGGTCCTTGTCGTAGGCTGAGGGCAGCCCTTTGAGGGTCGCCAGCAGGCCGGTGAGCGCGCCGATGAGGGCGCCGCTCTTGCCGCGGGCCAGTTCAAAGGCATCGGGGTTCTTCTTCTGCGGCATCAGGCTGGAGCCGGTGCTGTAGGCGTCGCTCAGGGTGAGGAAGCCGAACTCCGCGCTGGAAAACAGGATGACGCCCTCGGCGAGGCGGCTGAGGTGCACGCCCAGCAGCGCGGCGGCAAAGAGGAACTCGGCCGCGAAGTCGCGGTCGGAAACCGCATCCCAACTGTTGGGGATGACGCGCTGGAAGCCGAGGTCGGCGGCGAGGGCCTGCCGGTCGATGGGGTAAGCCGTGCCCGCGAGGGCCGCCGCGCCTAAGGGCAGGGCCGCGGTGCGTTCCCGCACCTGGGCGAGGCGCTCGCGGTCGCGCTGCAGGGGCCAGAAGTGGCTCAGCCACCAGTGGCTCAGCAAAATGGGCTGGGCCTGCTGCAGGTGGGTGTAGCCGGGCATCACGGTGCCGAAATCGGCCTCGGCGCGAGCGAGCAGGCCGCGCTGCAGGTCGGTGAGGGCGTTTTGCAGGAAGGCGACCGCGTCCAGCAGCCACAGGCGGAAGTCGGTGGCGACCTGGTCGTTGCGGCTGCGGCCGGTGTGCAGTTTCCCGGCCACCTCGCCCACCAGTTCGCGCAGGCGGCGTTCCACCGCGGTGTGGATGTCTTCGTCGGTGGGGGCGAAGACGAACTGCCCTTCGGCGAATTCGGCGGCCACCTGGTCGAGGCCATCGAGCAGGGTTTGGGCTTCGGCCTCGGTGAGCACGCCGGCGCGCTGCAGCGCCCGCACCCAGGCTTTGCTGCCGCGGATGTCGTGGAACGCCAGCCGCCGGTCGGTCATGATGGAAGCATTGAGCGCCCACATCTGCGGGTCGGTGCCGCCGCTAAAGCGCCCGCCCCAAAGGGTGTTGCCCGCCGGTTTCGTCATCGGATGCTCCTCGAAAACGCAGATTACGCCGATTACGCAGAATGGAAAACCACAGAAAGCACAGAAAAACCGCAGAAGACACAGAATTTTTTCTTGGCGAACTTGGTGCCCTTGGCGGCCTTGGCGTTACTTCTCTGCGCCTTTGCGCCTCTCTGCGTCTTTGCGTTAATCTCGCTTGAACCGCGAGTAGTCGGGCTTGGGCATGTTCATGCCGGCCACGGGCAGTTTGTTCAGCGCCCGCACCTTCAGCGGCAGGCCAAAGAGGTGGATGAAGCCCTCCGCGTCGGACTGGTCGTAGACGTCTTCCTGGCCGAAGGTGGCGAAGTCTTCGCGGTAGAGGCTGAAGGGGCTCTTGCGGCCCGCGGGGATGATGTTGCCCTTGTAGAGTTTCAGCCGCGCGACGCCGGTGACCGGGCCCTGGGTGGCGTCCACGAAGGCGTCCAGGGCCTCTTTCAGCGGGCTGAACCACTGGCCGTTGTACACCAGTTCCGCATATTTCAGCGCCACCATGTCTTTGAACTGCATGGTCGCGTGGTCGAGCACCAGAGATTCCAGTTGCCGGTGGGCTTCCATCAAAATCGTGCCCCCGGGGGTTTCGTAGATGCCGCGCGATTTCATGCCTACGAGGCGGTTTTCCACCATATCCACCCGGCCGATGCCGTGCTTGCCGCCCAAAGCGTTCAGGAAGGCGACCAACTCGCCGGGGCTCATCTTCTGGCCGTTCACCGCCACGGGGGTGCCGCTTTCGAATTCGATTTCCACGTACTCAGGCTCGTCGGGGGCTTCTTGCGGCGCCGCGGTAAGCATGAACACCGACTCGTCCGGCTCCCACCACGGGTCTTCGAGCGGGCCGCCCTCGTGGGAAATGTGCCACAGGTTGTGGTCGCGGCTGTAGATGGTCTTCTTGGTGGCGGTGACGGGAACGTTGTGCGCCTGCGCGTAGGCGATGGCGTCTTCGCGGGAGCGGATTTCCCATTCGCGCCAGGGGGCAATGACTTTCAGGCGGGGGTCGAGGGCCATCACCGTGAGTTCAAAGCGCACCTGGTCGTTGCCCTTGCCGGTGGCGCCGTGGGCGACCGCGTCCGCGCCCACCTGGTGGGCGACTTCCACCAGGTATTTGGAAATCAGCGGCCGGGCGGCGGAAGTGCCGAGCAGGTACTTGCGCTCATAGACCGCACCGGCGCGCACGATGCGGAAGAGGTATTCGCTGGCGAATTCCTCTTTGAGGTCTTTGATGACGATCTGGCTGGCGCCGCTGTTGAGGGCTTTTTCTTCCAGCCCTTCCAGTTCGCCGCTCTGGCCGAGGTCGGCGGTGAAGCAGACCACTTCGCAGCCGTAGTTTTCCTTCAGCCAGGGGACGATAACCGAGGTGTCCAGGCCGCCGGAATAGGCCAGCACCACTTTTTTGACTTCCGGTTTGGCAGCAGTCATCCTTGCACTCCTTGAAAAAAAGATGGGAAGGTAACTGTCCAGCCGCAAGGGGAGAGACCACGGGATGACACGGATAGCCACAGAGACTGATGATGCCAAGCGCCAAGAAACGAAGGTGAGCGTGGCGCTTTTCGGTGTTTTCTACCCGATCTGTGAAATCGGGTAACTGTTCAGTCTTTGGAAAACAGCCCACGGATGAACACGGATGATAGCGGATAGACGCGGATTTTTGGGTACCGAGGGCACCAGGAGAAGCATCTGAGTAGCCAAGCGCTATTTACCCCCATCCTTTAGTGCTCCGCCTTCTGTGTCTTCGGTGTCTTCTCTGTGTCTTCTGTGGTTTTCTGCCTGCGTCATCCGTAGCGTCTCTTTGAGGCTGAACAGTTACGAAATCGGTGGATGTTTTTTCTGCGGAATCTGCGTAATCTCTGCGGTTTCTCCTTGCTAAGGCTGAGCAGTGAGGGGGGAAGTACGCGAAAAGCCCTCCTGGGGCAGGAGGGCTTTCAAGCGCACAAAGGGTAAACGGACGAAAAGTTAAGCCGCGCGCCCAGAAGCGCCCTCCCGGTGGGGGGCGTGGGTACGACGGCTACGACGGGAAACGAACGGCTTGGTTTCCATCGGGGGCGTTTATACCAAAGGAGGCCGTGTCTGTCAACCTTTGGCGCGAAAATCGAAAGCGTGGAGAAATGAATGTGACAACCGCAGTGAATCCGTTGCGGTTTTATCACAATTTGTTTTACGGAAACGTCTGACCTTGGGAGAATGACGGTTTCGGGGTATAATCAGAAACGCCGTGCGCTTCTGCTCGTCGCGCCCGGCGCTTTTTCGCGAACTTTTTGCAAAGGAGTGTTGCCATGAGTGTTCAAGTCGTTAGCGCCCCCGAGGAAGTGGAAATCAAACGGAAGATGCACTTCCGAGGCAAGGTGCTCAAAATCACTACCGCGGGCGCCATTGTCGATATCGGCGTCGGCAAGCCGGCGGTGGTGCACATTTCGCAGTTACAGAAAGAGCCCGTTAAAAAGGTAGAAGACGTGGTGCAAGTAGGGGACGAGGTGGATGTCTGGGTGCGCCGCATTACGCCCAAAGGCATTGTCGAACTGACCATGATCAAGCCGCTGGATTTGGAATGGCGGGAGATCAAGAAGGGGATGGTGGTCAAGGGCAAGGTGGAACGCATTGAAAAGTTTGGTGTGTTCGTCAACGTGGGGGCTGAGGTGCCGGGGCTGGTGCACATCAGCGAGATGACCCATGGGTTCATCCAGTCGCCGCGCGATCTGGTGCAAGAAGGCGACGAAATCGAAGCCAAGGTCATCGCGGTGAGCCGCCGCAAGCGCCAGATCAAACTGAGCATGAAGGCCTTAGAGCCCAAGCCCGAAGAGGTGCTGCAAGCCGTCAACCAGCAAGAGGCCAAACCTAAACGCAAGGCGCAAAAGAAAGCCCTCAAAAACGCCGCAGACGATGACGACCAGGAATACGTGCCCACCCCCATGGAAATGGCCCTCCTCGACGCGCTGAAGCGAGCGCGGCAAGAGGTCGAAGAATCGACCGGCAAAGCCCGCACCAAAGCCCAGCGACGGGTGAAAGAACTGGAGTCGTTGCTTTCCCAACGGATGCAGGCTCATCTGAACTGACGAGCCGCAGCGTCTGGCAACGCTCCGAAACAGCCGCCCATCTAAGCGATGGGCGGTGATGGTTTTAAGGTAACTGTTCAGCCTTGGGGAAATGGGCCACGGATGAACGCGGATGATGGCGGAGAAACGCGGATTTTAGGGCGCCGAGGGGGCGCCAGGGGAGGTGCCTGAGTAACCAAGCACCATTCCCTCCCGCCTTCTGTGTTTTCTGTGCCTTCTCTGTGTCTTCTGTGGTTCCCTGTCTGCGTCATCCGCAGTGTCTCTTTGAGGCTGAACAGTTACTTTAAGGTGATTGTTCATCCGCGGCCCATTTTCAGGCCGAAACGCTACGAAACTGGTATAATTCCTGCCATGAGCCAGGGTATGTTTGCCAAGTGGAAACAAGGATTAGCCCGAACCCGAAAGACCACGTTCGGGCGGATTGCGACGTTGTTGGGCGCCACCGAGATCACCGAAGAAACCTGGGAAGCGTTAGAGGCGCTGCTCATCCAGGCCGACTTGGGGGTAGAGACCGCGCTGGAGATCCTCGACGCGCTCCAGGCCAAGGTGGCTCAAGAGGCCATGGTGCGCAGCGACGAGTTGGAAGAAGCACTGCGGCACGAATTACGCCAACGATTGCAGACACCGCCTTCCCTGACTTGGGAGCACCAGCCCACGGTGATTTTGTTGGTCGGCGTCAACGGCTCAGGCAAAACCACCACCGCGGCCAAACTGGCCTGGCGCTACGCGCACGCAGGCAAAAGCGTGATGTTGGCCGCGGCCGACACCTTCCGCGCCGCGGCCATCGACCAACTCAAAACCTGGGGGCAACGGCTGGGCGTGCCCGTCATCGCGGGGCAACCCGGCGGCGACCCCGGCGCCGTCACGTTCGACGCGGTGCAAGCGGCCAAGGCCCGGGGCAGCGACCTGGTGCTCGTCGACACCGCCGGCCGGCTGCACACCCGCTTCAACCTGATGGAAGAACTGAAAAAAGTGCGCCGCGTGGCCGGGAAAGCCATGCCCGGCGCGCCGCACCACGTCTGGCTGGTCATGGACGCCACCACCGGCCAAAACGCCCTCCAGCAGGCCAAGGCCTTCCAAAAGGCTGTGAACGTCGACGGCGTCATCCTGGCCAAACTGGATTCGTCGGCCCGGGGCGGTATGGCGTTTGCCATCCAACGCGAACTGGGGCTGCCCATTCTCTTTGCCGGGCTGGGCGAAAGCCCGACCGACTTAGAACCCTTTAACCCGGACGCTTTTGTGCAAAGTATTTTGGTATCTTCTGAATAGCCCCCCCTGCTCCTGTGTGGAGACCCCTTGACTGCCATTGAGGAGACCATGTCATTCGCTCGCTCTGTTTCTACCCGTCTGAAAAAAGCATGGGGGCGGTTTATCGCTGCTTTCTACCGCCTGACCGAGCCTTCGCCCGCGCTGCACTCGGCAGAGGAACGCCACGCGGCGCGCACGTTGGCTTTCTCTGCCATTGGCATGTTAGTGACCATTTGGCTGCCGCTGTCGGTTTGGGCAACGCTGTTCCCTGAGGCCGGCGGTCCCGCGTTGCGTGATTATTTTTATTTCACCAGCGTGGTGGTGGGGATCGGCTATTTCTTTAGCCGCACCAAGTATTACTGGGTAGGGCTTTATCTCATCCTACTGACTTATAGCGTGGGCTCGGTGATCAACAGCCTCAGCATGCAACCTTTGTCGCCAGCCTCGTATGTGCTGCTTTCGGGCTGGAACCTAGGCGCCCTGATTTTGGGGGCAATTTTTTTGCAGCGCTTCCCTTTCATTTTGCTGGGGCTGTTCAATGTCGTGATGCTGGCCATTCCGGCATGGCAGGGTCTGATAGACTGGTATTGGTTCAAACGGGCGGCGATCCTTTTAGTAAGCGAGGCGCTTATTCTTTTTGGCACTGCCGGGTCAATCCGCCGCCGCGCCCGCGAACTCAGCCGCAGCGAACGTCGGTTCCGTGAACTTTTTCAAAGCACCCTGGAAGGGTTAGTCATCCACGATGCCGATAGCATTTTAGCGGTCAACCGCGCATTCAAAGCAATGTTTCGCTGCCCCGCAGATGAAGCCGTGGGCAGAAGGCCCCTCGATTTCATCGCACCTGATGAACGGGAACGGGTGTACCAGGAATTCTTGGCCACACGCGACGACCCGAACGCAGTGTTACGCGCTACCGCTTTGCGCGCGGACGGCACCACTTTCCCCGCAGAAGCGCGTACTTCACCCGTGTTCTTTGAAAACCAACGGGTGTGGGCGATCAGCGTGCGCGACATCTCGCAACGCGTGGCTGCCCAGCAAGCCTTGCAACGAGAACGCGATTTCCTAAAACAAGTGATGGACGCGGTAAGCGAGCCTTTTTTGGTGGTCGACGCGCACACACATGAAGTTCGCTTAGCCAACAAAGCCGCTCGGGGCCTTGCCGAAACGCAATCCCCGCGCTATTGTTACCAACTGCACCACGACCGCAAACGCCCTTGCCCTGCAGATGACCCCTCCACGCCATGCCCCCTCGCTGAAGTGCGCAAAACCAAACAACCGGTGCGGGTCGAGCATGTCCATCATCGCGACGGGCACACCTACATCGCGGCCGTCCATGGCTATCCGCTCTTTGATGAAGAGGGCCATCTTTCCCAGGTAGTCATCTATACCGTAGACATCACCCGCCGCAAACAAGCCGAAGCCCAACTACGCAAATTGCAGCGGGCGGTGGAACAAAGCGCCCACTCCATTGTCATTACCGACAAAAACGGCACAATAGAATACGTGAACCCTGCCTTTACCAAGGTGACCGGCTATACGTTTGAAGAGGCCATAGGCCAAAACCCACGCATCTTGAAATCAGGCAAGCACCCCCCCGAGTTCTACAAAGCCATGTGGGATACTTTGCTACAGGGTAAAGTCTTCCTCAGCGAACTTGTCAACCGCCGTAAAGATGGCAGCCTGTATTGGGAACGAGCCAGCATCGCGCCAATCAAAAACGAAAAGGGCGAAATAACCCACTTTGTGGCCATCAAAGAAGACATTACAGAACGCAAAAAATTGGAAGAGGCTCTACAAAAAGCCCGCGATGAAGCCTTAGAAGCCAACCGCTTCAAAACGCAACTGTTGGGCAACGTGAGCCACGACATGCGCACGCCCTTAGGTGGCATTTTAGGCTACACCGAAATGTTACTCGACGGCGCTTTTGGTGAACCAAACGAAGGTCAGCGTCAGGCGCTGATGCGCATTTTGCAAAGCACCCAACATCTTATCGACTTCACCAACGACCTACTCAACCAGGCCGAATTGGAAAGTGGTCGTATCCGCCTCAACATTACCGAATTCGACCCCCGCACCCTGTTCAAGGTCGTGCCTTCCAGCGCAGCCATTGCAGAGGCCAAGGGGCTGCAAGTGCACACCGAAATTGACCCCCGCTTGCCCCAACGCATTACCGGCGACCCTTATTGGTTACGCCAAATTCTCGCCAACTTGCTCAGCAACGCGGTAAAATTTACCGAGAAAGGCCACATCTGGGTACGCTTGCGCCAAATAGACGACCACCATTGGGCCATTGAAGTCGAAGACACGGGCGAAGGCATCCCTGAAGAAGCCCATGAACGTATTTTTGAGCCTTTCCGCCAGGTAGACGGCAGCCCCCAGCGACGCCACAAAGGCTCGGGGTTGGGGTTGTCCATCGTCAAACAATTGGTTGACCTGATGCACGGGGAAATCCGTTTGCAAAGCGCCCCTGGTCAGGGGAGTAAGTTCACCATTATCCTCCCCTGCCAGGCCGAACAATCTTCGGAGGAGTCCACTTCATGACGACCGTATCACCGTTGGCGCTGGTCGTAGAAGACGACCCAGTGCAAGCCGAAATTTTCACTCGCGCCATTGCCGACGCGGGCTATCAGGTGCAACACCTGGCAAGTGGTGACGCTGCACTGAATGCGCTTCAAAACGAAACACCGCTGCTGGTATTGCTTGATCTCCACCTGCCAAAGATTGCTGGCATGGAGATTTTGCGGTTCATCCGCCGCGAGCCGCGACTGGCCGATACGCGCGTGGTGTTGGCCACCGCCGACCCGCGGCAGGCGGAAATTGTCCGCAGCGAGACCGACTTGGTACTCATCAAGCCCATCAGTTTTGGCCAATTGCGGGCGTTGGCGCAACGGTTGCTTCCCAAACCAGCCCACTAAACTCGCGGAGAGGTCCCAATGGACGATTTTCTCCAACGCTTAACTGCGCTAGAAACGCGCCTCCGCGACCTCCGGGGGCGTCTTTGACTTGGCGCAAAAACGACAACGCTTGCAAGCCTTAGAAACCCAGGCCAACGCGCCCGACCTGTGGAACAACCCAACAGCCGCGCAGCAACTGATGCGCGAAATGGCCGCGCTGCGCGACACGGTGGAGGCCTTTGAGACGCTGGCCCAACGTTTGGCCGACGCACGCGAACTGGCTTCGTGGGGCGAAGAAGACCTACGCGCTGAGTTAGAAGAAGAAATCCGCGCCTTAGAACAGGAAATTGCGGCGGCCGAACTGCGCGCCATGCTCTCGGGCCCCTACGATCGGCACGACGCCATCTTAGCCATCCACGCGGGCGCGGGTGGCACCGACGCCCACGACTGGGCTGAAATGCTCCAACGCATGTACCTACGCTGGGCTGAAAAACACGGCTACGAGACCCAGATTTTAGACTTCACCCCCGGCGAAGAAGCGGGCACCAAGAGCGTGACCATTGCGGTCAACGGCCCTTACGCCTACGGTTACCTGCGCTCAGAAAAGGGCGTCCACCGGCTGGTGCGGCTTTCGCCCTTCGATGCCGCCCACCGCCGCCATACTTCTTTCGCTTTGGTAGAAGTGCTGCCCCAAGTCGAAGGCGACGTGGAGGTAGAAATCAACCCCAAAGACCTGCGGATGGACACGTTCAAAGCCGCAGGCGCGGGGGGGCAAAACGTGCAAAAGAACGCCACCGCGGTGCGCATCACCCACATCCCCACGGGCATCGTGGTTTCGTGCCAAAACGAACGCTCCCTTACCCAAAACAAAGAGAACGCGCTCAAAGTGCTCAAAGCCCGCCTGCTGGAAATCAAACAGCGCGAACAGGCCGAAAAAATGGCCGAACTGCGCGGAGAATACCAAAAAGCCGAATGGGGCAGCCAAATCCGTTCCTACGTGTTGCACCCCTACCAAATGGTCAAAGACCACCGCACCGGCTACGAAGTCGGCAACGCCCAGACCGTGCTCGACGGCGAACTGGACGGCTTCATCAAGGCTTATCTCAAACAGAAAGTCTGAAATCACGCTTACCACCCACCCACCCACAAAAATTGAGCGGTTGCTCACGGCTGTTGACCTTCACTGTCTGCTCCCCCGGGGGCTGAGCAGTAACCCATTCTAACCATCATCCCTCACGTGGAAAAGGACATGACCACTCAACCAAACCCACCCCAAAAACGACTTTCTTTTCTCGACCGCTGGCTAACTCTATGGATCTTTCTGGCTATGGTCGTCGGCGTCGGCATCGGCTACCTGTTCCCCACTGCCGTACAAAAACTGAACAGCGCCGCCTCGGTAGGCACCACCAGCATCCCCATCGCCATCGGCCTGATTTTGATGATGTACCCGCCCTTAGCCAAGGTGCGCTACGAGGAACTGGGCGACGTGTTCCAAAATTGGAAAGTGTTGGGCGTTTCCCTGCTCCAAAACTGGATTGTAGGCCCGATTCTGATGACGCTGCTGGCCATTATCTTCCTGCGCGATAACCCTAATTACATGGTCGGCCTCATCCTCATTGGGCTGGCGCGCTGCATTGCCATGGTCATCGTCTGGAACGACTTAGCCAAAGGCGACGCCGAATATGCCGCCGGGTTGGTGGCGCTCAACAGCATCTTCCAGGTGCTGTTTTACAGTATCTACGCTTATGTGTTCATCACCGTGCTTCCCACGTGGTTTGGCCTGGAAGGACACATCGTCAACGTCACCATTGGTGCTATTGCCAAGAGCGTGTTCATCTACCTTGGCATTCCTTTCATCGCTGGCTTCTTCACCCGCTGGTTCTTAGTACGCCGCAAGGGCAAAGACTGGTATCACACTCACTTCGTGCCCAAAATCAGCCCCCTTACGCTGATTGCCCTGCTGTTCACCATCATCGTGATGTTCAGCCTCAAAGGCGATCTGATTGTGACCATCCCACTGGATGTGGTCAAAATTGCCATTCCGCTGATGCTTTACTTCGTCATCATGTTCCTCATTAGTTTCTGGATGGGCTATAAACTCTCAGCGGGTTACGCGCAATCGACCACTCTGGCTTTTACGGCGGCCAGCAACAACTTTGAACTCGCCATTGCGGTGGCCATTGCCGTGTTTGGCCTGCAATCTGGCGAAGCCTTTGCCGCCGTCATCGGCCCGCTGATCGAAGTGCCAGTGATGATTGGGTTGGTCAACGTCACGTTCTGGCTGAAGAGGAAATACTACGATTGATCCGTTCAGCCGCGAGACGGGTTACCACATCCCGCATCCCGACCTTATCTTCCGCTTTCTATGTTTTCTGGGGTTTTCTGTCTGCGTAATCCACAATTTCCCTAAACGCTGAATGCCCTGGTCGCGTTACCCTCTTTTATCCCTCGCGATGGCCTTTTTGACCGGCGTGGCTGTTGCGAGGTGGTGCCCTTGCGCGGGCTGGCCCCTGGCCGCGGGCGGCTTATTGCTGCTGGGCATAGGCTGGCGGGTTCGCCGTCACGCCGACCTGAGGTGGGGCGTCGTCATGGCGATGGCTTTTCTGTTGGGGGTGATACGCTGGCAGGCAGACCGCCCCCCTTTCCACGACCCTGCTTTTATCGCCAATTATGCTGATACCTCGTCCCCGGTCACGGTGACCGGCGTGCTGGTGCAGCCGCCCGATTTGCGCGATACCTATGCCAATTTGCGCCTGCGGGTGGAAAGTTTGCGCCTGCCGGACGATGACCACAGCCAGCCCGCCAAGGGGCTGCTGCTGGCGCGGGTCGACCTGGAAGAGGCGCTCTCGCTGCGTTATGGCGACCGCCTGGTGTTGGTGGGGCGGCTGCGCACCCCGCCCGAAAGCGATACGTTTTCGTACCGGGCTTATCTGGCCCGGCAGGGGATTTTCGTGCTCATGCGACCGACGCGGTTGGGCAGGCTGAGCCGCGGCGCGGGCAACCCCTTGTTGGCCGCCATCTATGCGCTGCGGGAACGCGGCCACCAGGTGGTGCGGCGGTTGTGGCCCGACCCCGAGGCCGCGCTGCTCAGCGGCATTTTGCTCGGCCTGGATCAGGGCATCCCGGCCGCGGTGTACGACGCTTTCCGCCGCACGGGCACCGCTCACATCATCGCCATCAGCGGGTTCAACATCAGCATTTTGGCCGCGCTGTTCTTGCGCCTGTTTGGCCGCTGGCTGGGCCCCTGGCGGGGCGGCGCGCTGGCCGCGGCGGCCATCGTGGCTTATACGGTGATGGTCGGCGCGGACGCGGCCGTGGTGCGCGCCGCGGTGATGGGCTTGGTGGGGATGTTAGGCTGGCAGTTGGGGCGGCCGCAGCACGGCTACACCACTTTGGCGTTTGCCGCCGCGGTGATGGCCGCGTTCGATCCCCAGGTGCTCGGCGATGTGGGCTTTCAACTGTCCTTTGCCGCCACGTGGGGGCTGCTGCGCTTTGCAGCGCCGCTGGAAGCCGCGGCCACCCGCGTGTTGCAGCGTTGGTGGGGGGAAGCGGGCGCCCGCCGCCTGGCCGCGCCTTTGGGCGAGTTCTTCCTCTTCACCTTGGCCGCGCAGGTGACCACGTTGCCCATCGCGGCCTACCACTTTCGGCAGATTTCGCTGATCGCCTTTCTGGCCAACCCCGCGATTTTGCCCGTGCAAGCGCCGCTGATGGTAGGAGGCGGCGCGGCGGCGCTGCTGGGGCTGTTGTGGCTGCCTCTGGGGCAACCCTTGGCCTGGGCTGTATGGCCCTTGGCGCTCTACACCATCCGGGTGGTGGAAGGGTTTGCCCGCGTGCCCTGGGCTGCGCGGCCGGTGTGGGGCTTTGGCCTGGCCGGGGTGGTGGCCTATTACGCGGCGCTGCTCCTCATCCCTCACGGGTGGGCGCGCGTGCGCCAATGGCTGCGGGAACACCGCCATCCCCTGAGCCAACACTGGCGGTGGGCGCTGCTGCCCGCGGCCGCGGTGCTGAGCCTGCTCACCTGGCGGGCGGCCGCAGCCCGGCCTGCGGCGCGGTTGGATGTGGTGCTCCTGCCCGTGGGCAACGGCGAGGCGCTGTTGATCCGCAGCCCCACCGGCCGGGTCGTGGTAGTAGATGGCGGCAGCCGCAGCAGCGCGCTGGCCGATGGGATGAACCGCTTTTGGGGGCTGCGCCTCCAGCCCGATTGGTGGGTGGTGGGCGCGACACGCGAAGAAAGCGCCCAGGCCCCGCTCACCGTGGCGCCCGCGTACCCGCCGCGGCAGGTGTGGTGGGCCGGGCAGGCGGGCGTTTCTTCGGCCGCGCGGCGGCTCCGGGCCACCCTGGAAGCGCGCGGTCTGCCCATCGCGGCGGCTCAGGTCGGCGGCGCACTCCGCCTGGGCCGCGGCGCCCGGCTGGAGGCCCTGGCCTTGGGGCCCCGGGGCGGCATTTTCTTGCTCCGTTGGCGGCGGTTCCGCCTGCTGCTGCCCCTGGGCGCGGATTTCACCTCGTGGGAACAAGTGCGCGCCCGCGCCCCCGCGTTGGCCCCCCTCAGCGCGCTGCTCTTGGCCGAAAGCGGCTACGCGCCCCTCAACCCGCCGGAAGTGGTGCGCTCATTGCAGCCGCGCTTGCTGCTCCTCAGCGTGCAACCCGCCGACCCCTGGGGGCGTCCCGACCTCACGGTTTTGCAGGCCTTGGCCGGGTTCCCCCTGCTGCGCACCGACCGCTGCGGCTGGGTGTGGCTGACCACCGATGGCCAGCGCCTGTGGGTGCGCACCCAGCGCCCTTGCCCCTCTGCGCTTCCCGCAGGGCATTGATGCCTCCGTTCATACGGTTCAGCCTGTGGAAAACGATTCCCCGATGGCACGGGTTTTAGAACACTAAGGAAGTGAATGCAAAGGCACCAAGTCGGGGGGAAGCAGCCTCTCGCCCAGAGGCACAGCGAAATCTGCATAATCTGTGGGTTTCTCCTTGCCGAGGCTGCACTCACGCCGCCGGACGCGCCAAAAGGCAGTGCACGGCGAGGCGCGTTGGCCGCGTTTTGGGCTTCACGGCCCCGGCGAAGTGACCCCCTCACACCCCATATGTTTGGCCGAAAGGGCAACAAAAAGGTAGCAACGCGGCGGTGTCTGCGGAGTCTTTACCCCCGCGGGTAGCAACACTTCCTCAGGGTAATGCGCCCAATATTCCTCCACCCGCCACCAACGCATCTGGCTGCCCGGCAAGGCCTCCCCACCTTTGAGCGGCGACCGTTGGGGGTCGAGGCACGACACCCAGGCCCGGTAGTGGTGGTCGTAAAGCAAGTTGATGTTGCCCAAGAAAAAACTAAAGGAAACCACATAGGGCTCGCTGGGCGGGTGTGTTGCCAAGAAGTGCTCCCGCTGCACGGAAAGGTCGTACGCGTATTGCCAGCGCCGTTGGGTGGGCAGGGCGACGTCGAGCAAGATCAGGGCGACCAACAACCACCATAACGCCCGACCGCCGCGGCCGCGCGGCTTCCACAGCAAGGGGCTGAGCCCAAGCGCCCAAGCGTGGGGCACAAATCGCAGCCACCAGGCCACCGGGTTGACCAGCACACTCCCCCACCCCACCAGCCAGACCAATACGGCCCCCCACGGCCACCGTCGCGCGTCGAAGGCCTGCCAGAAGAAATAAAGCAACAAACCCAACACCATCACCCCGAAATATGGCCCCCAACTGTTGAGGCGGGTATCCGGCGCTTTGTACCCTGCCAGCAGGTTGGGGTCGGGCACGGCACGGCAGGGAAAACAGAGGAACCGCAAATACTCGTGCCAGTTTGCGAAGGGTCTGAGATGCCATGGTGTAGGCCAGGCGGCAAACCACGCATACCAGATTTTTTGCCAATGAGGCAACGCTCGCATCTCGGGGCTTTGTTGGTTCAGATTAGTTGCGCGGAGGAAAGCCGGGTCTTGCAAGGGGGCCAAAGGGTTGCCTGTAAGCACCAAATTGGTCTGATAGGGGTGAGGGCTAAGGGCAAAGAGCACCACCAACAGCACCAGCGGGGTTTTGAGCCAGACGCGGAGTGGCTCTTGACGGGTCGCGACCCGCCAAAGCCCCAACAAAGCCATAGTCGCAAGCCACAAAAGCGGGCCGGAATTTTTGGTGTGCCAGAGGATGTAACTCGCCACGCCGATTTGCAGCCAATCTTCTTTGCCGAGGCGGTGGGGATGAAGGAAAAAGGCAAACAAGAGCAGCCACGAGGCATAAAACATGCCATCCAAATAGAAACTCCACACCTGGCCTGACCAAAAGGGGTTGAGCAGCAAAAGCAAGGCCAAAACCAAGGCCCGACCGTGCGGCCACGCCCGCAGCCTGAGGATGCGGTAGAGGTGGGCCACGGCGACCGAGCCCCAAATCCAGTGCAAGCCCTTGGCGGCCTCGACGTTGCGGGCCAACGCGGCCAGGGCGGCAGCGACGATTTCAGCGCCTTTTGGGAAGTAGAGGTAAGGCCAGTAACGCAAGATGCGGTCGTGGCGAAAGTGTGAAAGCCCCCAGATGAAGTTGTAGCGGGCGCGGAACAAAAAGATGTCGGCCTGGTGATAACTTTGGCCGTCCCACGAAACATCGGCGATCTGCTGGCCAAGATACAACGCTGCGGCCAAGCCAAGCGCGGCCGCGGCGAGTAGCATTAGGGTTTGGGCTAAGGTGTAGCGTCGGCGGAGGGCAAAGGCTGCCGCCAGGCCGGCAGCGAGGAACCAAACCAGGGGGCTGACGGGCCAACGCACCAGCCAAGTGAGTTGCGCAGCCAAAATAGCCGCCGCGAACCACACGGTCCATAGCCACACCCACCCCGGTAGCCAGAGCGTTTCCCAGCGCGATAGGTCGGTGTCGATATGCCGGCCAAGGTCTTGGTTTCCCTCAAAGCGCCAGAAATGCATGATAAAGCCGCTCCACGAGGGGTCATTCGCCCCAATCGCGCGCTCCCCGCAAAAAGGCTTCGCCCGCCATGGGCTTTTTGCCTGGGGGTTGCACCTGATCCAACACCAACACCCCCTCGGCCGTGCCTAATGCGGGGCACCCGGCAACGGTCAGGCGAGCGCCAGGGCCAGGGCTGGGCAACGCCTCGGCGTGCGCGCCATGGATTTTCAGCGGTTGCCCCTTCCACAGGGTAAACGCCCCAGGCCAGGGGTTGAACGCCCGCACCTGCCGGGCCAGGGCAACGGCAGGACGCTCGAAATCCAACTGGCCGTCGGTCTTCTTCAGCAACCGCGCATAGGTAATGCCCACCTCAGGCTGCGGGTGCGGGCGGATGTGCCCTTCCAAATAGCAGGGAAGGGTCTCCATCAGCAGGGCCGCGCCCAAGGTCGACAGTCGGTCGCTCAGGCTGGCAGCGGTATCTTCCTCGGTAATCGGGCAGGCCCGCTGGCTCAAAATCGGGCCGGTATCCATGCCCTCGTCCATCTGCATGATGGTCACGCCCGTTTGGGCATCGCCGTGGAGGATGGCATGTTGGATGGGCGAAGCGCCTCGCCACCGGGGGAGCAGGGAAGCATGCACGTTCAAACAGCCGTACCGGGGCAGCGCCAACACATTGGGGCGCAAGATCTGGCCGTAGGCCGCCACCACAATCAGGTCGGGTTGCCAGGCGCGCAGGTGCTCGAACGCTTCGGGCTGGCGTAGGCGCCGCGGCTGCATCACCGGGATGCCCAAAGCCAACGCCGCGGTTTTCACCGCCGGCGGCGTGGGACGCCGCCCCCGGCCAGCGGGCTTGTCGGGCTGGGTCACCACGCCCACCACCGGGTAAGCCGCGGCCAGCGCCTGCAATACAGGCACGGCAAACGCAGGAGAGCCCATGAAGACAACGCGAGGAAGAGACACAAACACACCTTTCTGGCAGCGGAAAAGACAGGCCGAGACCCGCGCCGCGGTTTGAGCAACGCAGCGATTATAACACGCGCCGGCACCGCTACAGCCCAAATAAAGGTAATTACCTACCCGCTGCCCAAAATGATAAATCAGAATCGATAAAACACAGAGAGCACAGAAACCCACAGAAATTTTTTCTAATTTTTCGTAATTACCACGCACAAAGTACAAGGCGGATGCGCGAATCACCCCTGCCCGTCTCTCATTGCCAAAGCAGTGGCTTTTTGCCCTCTCCTCTCCCCCAGAGCGGCTCCCTTCTCGCTCAGGGCGGCTGCTCAGCCCCCTCTCCTCTCCCAAGGGGAGAGGAGAGGGGGCACGCAGCGGGGGTAAGGTGAGGGCGAGCAAACGGTAATAATGTTTCATGGCGTGGCAGAGTTACTGAAATGGTACTTGTCAACCTTGTGCGCGGCGTAGGGTAAGTAGTTACAAATAAAGGCAGCGAAATCTGAGCCCCCTAACTCGAGCACAAAGTTTTTTACGGCGAAAAACAAACCATCACGCGCCCACCTCTCAAACACACTAAAAGGTTGTTGGGAAATACCCTGCTTTGCCCTTACCCTTCAAGCCACCCCCTGAGCAAGGTCGAAGGGGGCGGCTTTCTCCCCCCTCCCAGTGGGAAAGGGGAGAAATGGCGAGCGCAGCGAGCCAAAGTGGGGTGAGGGCAGAATAACGCTTCTACAAAATTTGTAAGCACCTGATTCAACACATCTTTCGTGCTCCCCGAGAAGCGGGCGCAGGTGTACCCATAAATTTGTGATAAAATAAGTCGTCTTTCATCACTCCCATTCTTTTCCGTCAGCAAGGGAGTAAAACATGCGGCTGTTATTATCTTCCTTCCGCCCTCTCCGCGCGTTGGTGGGCATTCTGCTTTTCGGCCTTCTCTTCTTCCCCCAGCAAGTCGCCTCGGCGTGGGATATTTGGCTGGTCACCACCCAAAACCGCATTCTGGTTATTCGCGATGTGGAAACCAGCCCCCATCAGGAATTCGTCCTCACCCACGATGACGTACCCGATGCCCACACCCGCTACGGCTATTTTGGCTTTGGCGATCTTTCATTTGCCCCCAACGGTAACGTTTACGCCATTTCGCTATCCTTAGAGCAAAAATCACACCTCTACACCGTAGATTTTGACACCGGCCATGTGAGCCAACTTTCCCCACAACTGCCGTTTGA
Organism: Anaerolineales bacterium; assembly: GCA_027053355.1. Lineage (GTDB taxonomy): Bacteria > Chloroflexota > Anaerolineae > Anaerolineales > DRMV01 > DRMV01. The sequence continues at coordinate 20,646 of JALUDX010000211.1, forward strand.
ATGGGGGGCGGCGCTGTTTTTTGACCCCCGCCGTAACATCGGCTACCTCGGCGGAGGGCTGGAAAGTTACATCCCTTACCGATATTCCCACGGGCTTTATGCCTTGCATGATTACGACCCTGCCACCGTGTTTTTGTGGCATGATATGCGGACTGACTACCCCTCTGGCGGTTACACCAGCGACTATACCGAAGCCAACGGCTATCTTTACGCCATCTGGGGTATCGGCAATTGGAGTGGCCATCACACGTACCTCCTACAAATCACCACCGACACCGCGGGCAATTTCATTTCTTACACCAACCTGGGCGAAATGGAAACCCACGGCGTTCCCAACGCGTTGGTCGGCATAGCCAGCGATGGGAACCAGATTTACGGCGTGGCCGCGGACGCACTTTACCGCGTGACCATCAGCGGCGGAAGCGCCAGTTACACTAAAACCTTAGACTTCACCCTCCTCCCAGGCGAAGAAGTCAACGGCGCGGCCAGCAAACTTGCCGATCTTTCCATTGGCATTTCCTCCCCCACCTCATCTATTATCGTGGGAGAAACCACGCAGGTCACGGTCACCGTGCACAACGCGGGGCCCTTCAGCGCAGAAGCCACAACAGCCCAAATCACCCTGCCCGCGGGCCTGACCCTGGTCAGCGCGACGCCCGACACCGGCAGTTACGACACCGGCTCAGGCACGTGGGATTTGAGCACCATGGCCGTAGGTCAAACAGCCACCCTCACACTGACGGTACGCGCTCAAATTGCAGGCACACACACCATCCAAGCCGAGATCACCCACGCCGGCCCCACCGACCCCGACAGCGTGGCCGCCGTCGGTTTCGCCGACGACGACTGGAACGACGGCCAGGCCGACGACGATGAAACCTCGTTGGCGCTACAAGCATTGGCGCCTACACCCACCCCTACCCTAACCCCAACCCCAACGCCAACCCCAACGCCAACGCCGACACCCACACCCACACCCACACCAACACCAACACCAACGCCGACGCCTACCTTAACCCCCACGCCAACACCTACCCTAACTCCCACGCCAACCTTCACCTCCACGCTCACGCCCACACCAACCGCCACTTTCACGCCTACTGCTACTCCCACTTCCACCCTTACGCCAACACCTCAAACACTCCCTCAAACCGGCTTTGCGCCCCACGCCATCGCCGCACTTCCGCCTCAAAGCCGTGCCTACACCTCCCTTGACCTCACCCTCAGCATCCCCAAAATCGGCGTCAGCACCCCCATCGTCGGCGTGCCGCGCGAGGGGCAAGGCTGGGACGTGCAGTGGCTAGACCAGGCGGTGGGCTGGCTGGAGGGCACGGCCTTCCCCACATGGGCGGGCAACACCGTGCTCACCGGCCATGTCTGGGACGCGGACAACTCCCCCGGCGTCTTCTACCATCTCAAAGACCTACACTTCGGCGACCAAATTTTCATCCGCGCTGGGGAACTCACCTACACTTACGAAGTGCGCGAAAACCACCTCATCACCCCCTACGACACCACCGCCGCGCTAAAACACGAAAGCCTCGACTGGCTCACCCTGCTGACGTGTGAAGGCTACCTGCCCGCCACCGGCGGCTACCGCTACCGGCGGATGGTGCGCGCAGTGCTGGTGCGGGTAAGCCCTTAGGCGGGCAAGGGCACAAAAGCGGGGAAAAGGGGACTGCCTGCAGCCTTCAGCCTCGCGGGGGAAGGCCAAGCCCCGGAAAAAGGGGCTATCTTTCGCGCGCCGCGGCCGAGAGGAGGAAACCAAAGAGGCTTTTATTCCAACCTCAAGACCACCTCATCCGCCTCAAAGCCGATCTTGCGGTGCGAGCCATCGCAAAAGGGCTTGTTGGCGGAGTGCCCACAGCGGCAAAGCGCTACCACCTTGCCTTCGGCAACGTGTTCTTTCCCTTCGGTATCGGTGTAAGTCATCGGGCCCGGGATGAGATATGGGCCATTTTTAGCGGCTTTGATTTCCATGATCACACCTCCTTTGCTTGGGCTTATGGTGCCAACAAATTGTATCACGGCCGCGGCTCCTGCGCTTTGAGGGGGAAGTTATCAGGCTAACGGCCTACCCCTTC
>JALUDX010000212.1 GCA_027053355.1 Anaerolineales bacterium
CGCTTTTCATGCCCTCTCCTCTCCCCCCAAGCCGCCTCCCTGAGCGAAGTCGAAGGGGGCGGCTTGGGGGGAGAGGAGAGGGCATGAAAAGCGAGGTTCTCGAAAAGCCTTGGCCTGACGAGATGAGATTGTCGGCCTAAGAAACAACGAGCGGGAGCGCGATGGATGTTGCGTCGAGCAATCAAACCACGGGACAAAGTTTTGTCAGTCAATCAGCTTTGAGGCTGAATAGTTGCGCCGCAGGTCGGTTTACAGCCAGGCCAAAACCATGGGGGGAAAGTGAAACTCGGCGTTCAGGAACACGGGTTCCCCCTGGGGTTGCAGGTGTAAAGTGAGGCCGGGCGCTAAGGGCGTGGTGTTGGCCTGCACCGACCACTGGGCGGCAAAGGGCGTTTGCCCCACGGCCAGCAGCAGGCTGGCCTCTGCCCCTTCAGCGCGCAGCACCACTCCGTGCGCAGGCTGAAACGCCGGCCACCAGGCGCGCAGTCGTTCCCACGCTTCAGCGGAAGGTTCGTCGACCTCGAAGGGCAAGACATCCAGCGCGTGCAGGCGCAGGCTGCCGAACCGTTGCGTCAGGTTGTAGTAGGCGCTTTGGGTTTGGGGCGAACGCCTGAGTTTGAACAGGCGAAAGCGGGTGGGGAAGAAGTCGCCCCGCCCCCGGGGCCGTACCGGGCGGGGCGGCCCAACCCGCAGCAGGGTTAGCCGTTCGACGCGCAGGCGTTGCTGCGGTTTGGCCGCGGTGATGTGCATTTTCCAGGTGAGCAAGGGCGCCTCGCGGTGCAGCCGATATTCCACACGCAGGGTAAAAGCGCCCCCGCGCGCCTGGTGGGTGCGCCGCCCCCAGAGCACCGCGGCCGCTTCCAGGATGGCTTTTTCCCACACGCTTTCGTGGCTGCGGGTGTAGCGCACCTCATCGCCGCGGGCGTGGCTGGGCGCGATGGCCAGCGGTTCGCGGGACCACATGCCGCCTTGCGCGCCGCGCAAGGTAAGGAAGAAACGCGCCTTCTCGAGCAGGGGCAGCGCCATTTGCCGCGGCAACAGCGAAAACCCCAACGCGCCTACGTCTTCCAGCGCGGGGTTGCCCCAGTCGATGAGGGGCTCTAATTGCCACCAGGGCGAGCGCAGCCCCGTGAACGTGCGCTCGCGCGGCGGGGCCTCGGCCGGCGGCTTACTCTGGGCGGACGTATTCGCCTTCCTTGACTTTTTGGGGCCCCAGGGGCGTGTCTTCGTAGATGAAATACAGCAGCCGGATGGGCACCACTTTGGCCAACATGCCTTGCGCGGGGCAGTAGCGGATCGCGGAAAGTTCGATGGAGCGCACTACGGCTTTTTCGTCCACCTCTTTGCCGGTGACGTGATATTCGATGGTCACGTGGGTGAACACTTTGGGGTGTTTGTCCGCCCGCTCGGCATGGCCTTTCACTTCGAAGTGGGTCACCTGCTGGCGCTTCTTCCGCAGGATGGAGATGACGTCCATGGCGGTGCAGCCCAGCAGCGAGACGAGCATCAGTTCCATGGGCTGAAAGCCGTCGTTGTCGCCGCCCACTTCGGGCACGGTGCCCAAAGTGACGTGGAAGCCGCTGTCTGCGGTGGCGTCGAAGGTCATGCGCTGCAAAAGGGTTACTTTGGCGTCCATTTCATTTCTCCAAAAAGGGGGTCACGAATTTTTCTAAGTTGTGGCGGCTGATGGCGCCCACCCACATCAGGCGCACCGTGCCCTGGCGGTCGATCAAGTAAGAAGCGGGCAGGTGCGTTTGCCGGAAGGCGGTCATTGCCTGTTCCCCCGGGTCCGGGGCAATTAGGAAGGAAAGGTGCCAGCCGGCTTTTTGCAGGAAGTCGTTGACTTCGAAGGGGTATTCGTGGGCAGCGAGGGCGATGAGCACGAAGCCCTGAGCCTTGTGGGCGCGGTAGTAAGCCTCGAGGGTGGGCATTTCTTCCCGGCAGGGCGGGCACCAGGTGGCCCAGTTGTTGACCAGCACCACTTGCCCGCGAAAATCGGCGAGGGTGTGGGTGTGGCCGTCTAAGGTGGTGAAATCGAAATCCGGGGCGGGGAAGTCGACTGCTACCGGGATGGCCGAGTCGTCGGCGGGCTGCCCGGCCAGCCATCGCGGCAGCCACAACCACGAAACTACCCCCAGGCCCAGCAAGGCGAAGCCCAAGAGCAGCCGCCACCAGAGGCGCGGCCCCCTGGTCGTGGAAGTGGGGGAAGCCGGGGGGTGAGGCATGGGGTCGTGCTCTTGCGGGGTGCGGTTAGGCGTGGTGGCCGCCCACGCTGCGGTGGATGCGCCGGGGTTCGTGTTGCAAGGTGCCGTCCAGGTAAGCCTGCACGGCTTCGTCCACCTTCCCTTTGGCGGCGATGACTTCCAGACCGGCGTTGCGCGCCCATTGGTAGGCGCGTTCGCCCATGCCGCCGACGATCAACACCCGGCAATCGCGAATGGGGTCGAAGAAGTGGGGGCCGCCTCGCCCCTGGCCGGGTTCGTGGGCGCGGTGGTGATGCGCCGGGTTGTGCGGCTTGGCGCGACGCTCGCGGGCTGCGATTTTTCCATCCACGATGGTGAACACTTCGTACCACGGCGTTTCGCCGAAGTGCGGGCTGAGACGCTGACCGTCGGGGGTGGCGACGGCAATTTTGAAAGTTTCCATGACTGCACCTCGTAGGGGTTGGCTGCTTTGAAAGCGCCAGCGCCTTCAGGCTCGGTGGTTCCGGCTGAAGGCGCTGATGGGTTAGCGAAGGCCTAAGAGGCGGTCTATCTTCGCTCGGTTGAAGCCGACGACAATTTTGCCGCCAATATCCAACACCGGAACCCCGCTCTGCCCGCTGCGGCGCATCATGTCTTTAGCCGCTCTGGGGTCTCGGGAGACGTCTACGTCTTTGAACGGCACGCCCCGCGCCTGCAGGTAGCGTTTGGCTGCGCGGCAGTGCGGGCAAGAGGGGGTGGTGAAGATGATCACGCGGGGGCGTTTTTTCTTTTCCCCGGCCATCCGACAACCTCCTCTGTGAGTATGGGGTTACATGCCCAACGCACGGCGAATTTCGGCCACGAAGTGCTCTTCGGGCACTGCACCGACCACCGTGCCCTTGTGGTGGTTGATGTCGGTGTGGGGCACGCCGGTCACGCCATACTCGTTGGAGAGTTCGTTGAACTCCATGGCTTCGACCATGTCGGCGACCACTTTGTCGCTTTCTAACGCCATTCGGTGAGTCAGGGTCACCGCGCGCGGGCAGTAGGGGCAGGTGGGGGTCACGAAGACCTGCAGGTGCACCGGCTGGGTCAGGGACTGCAAGAAGCGCCGGGTTTCGGGCTTCAGCCCCGAATCGCGCTCGGCCACGGTCATGATGTCTTGAATCAGGGAACTAAACTCGTGCCCCGAGGGGATGCCAAAATAGCGGATGCCGTAGTTGGTGATTTCCCCTTGGTCGTAGGCCGCGATGATGGTCGCCGGCGCCTTGTTGACCTCGTAGGCAGACGCTTTTTCCGCGTCGGCTTCGATGTCGTACACTTCTAGGTGCAGTTTGTCGGAGAGGGGGGCAATCTCTTCCAACAGTTGCCGGGTTTCTGGGCAGTACATGCAGTCACTGCGCTCGGTAGTGAAGTGGATGATCGCGACGTCGTTGGGGAGTTTGTCGAAAATGTCGCGTACCTGTTCCACAATCTGGTCGTCGAGTAAACGTTCGGCCATTTTTTTCCTCCAAAACAATGAACAAAGATGTGTACCTGTTGGGGCACAAAACTTTCGCCCCGGCCCGGGGCGAAAGCGGTCTTATTTTACCACAAAGGGTAAATTTTTGACGTTTATCATAGAAAAGGGCGCCTGGTGGGGCGCTGTGCTTTCCCAGGGAGCAAGTATACCGCAAATGTTGGCCGCCGCGCGCCCGCGGCGGCCATTTTTAGAAAACTCTAACGTAACCGGCTCGCGCAAGAAAGGCGCGCTATGCTGGGTTTCAGACAGAAGGTTGAGACCAGTTCAGAAGTGGCTCGGCCTTGCATGGCAAAGCCTCGCAAGGGCTTGGAGGAACCCAGCGCGGCTGCGTTCCGGCCTCCTTCTGCTTTCTGCGTTTAGAGATCTTCTCATGGTGCATCGTTTTCCCCCCAAAACAGGCGCAACCAGGCCTCTATTTCGGCTTCAGAGAGGTGCTCGGGCTTGTTTTCACCTGCGGAAGCGGCGGTGTCTGTCGCCGGCGCGTTCAGGCGGCGGGCGAATTCTGCCGCGGAGACCACTCGCGCTTGCGCCCAGCGCGCGGCGCGCTGCACTTCCCTGTCTGACGAAACCACGGTCCACTGCCTGGCTGCCCGGCCTAAGGCCCGCAAGCGGGCGGTGATGGCCTGGTCGGCGGTGCGGTCGGCGGGCACGAACACCGCGACCACCGCGCCGAAACCGCGCCTCCCAGCCTGCCCGGCCGCGGCGCGGTCGAAATAGACTTCCACCCGGGTGTTGCGCCGCGCACAAAATTGCTGCAACCGTTCCACCAGCCGCATCTCGTCGTCGGGGTCGCTCAGCGACAACCCCGCCACGTGGGGGATCAAGTTATGGCCGTCGATCATCCAGGGCATGGCTTTATCCTGCAGGTTCGCCGTAAAGGCTGCGGTAAATCACGAAAGTCTCATAAATGCGGCGGATGTAATCCCGGGTCTGCTGGTAGGGGATGATTTCCAAAAACAGGTCGGGATCCTGGCGGGCAAAGGCCAGCCAGGTGGCTGCGTTGCCCGGCCCCGCGTTGTAAGCCGCCAGCGCGGCGTAAAGGTCGCCGTGCAGGAAGTCGCGCTGCCGCGCCAGGTAGTACGCGCCGTAAACGATGCTCACCTTGGGGCGGTACAGGTCGTCGGCGGTGAAGTCGGGCGGCCAGCCCAACTGGTGGGCGATTTCCTTCGCGGTGGCCGGCATGAGTTGCATCAGCCCCCGCGCGCCCGCGCTGGAATGCACGAACCCCTCGAACAGCGATTCCTGACGCAGCACGGCAAAGAGGAACAGAGGGTGGAAGCCGCGCGCCCGGGCCTCGGGCACCACCAGTGTCCGATAAAAGACGCCAAAGCGCAGGTGGCTGAAATAAGGCGGTGCGCTCAGGGTGGCCGCGTCGTCCATCCCGGCCAGGTCGAGGACGCGGCGGGCGGCAAACACCGCGCTGCGGTACAGCCCAATGCTGCGGAAGTGCTCGGCCAGGCGGAAGGTGTCGGCCGGGTCGTCGCGCACGCTGTCTCGCAGGTCTTCGAATTCGGCTTTGGCTTCTTCGGCCATGCCCAGGCGCCACAGTTCGCTCCCCCGGATAAAGCGGGGGTCGCTGGCCAAGGGGCCGGGCGTCAGCAGGTCGGCTGGGGAAAGGGGCAAGCCGAAGTGGCGCACTACCCAGGCCGCAGCCTGCTGGCGTTCTTTTGCCCAATCGACGCTCAGGTGGTAGGCTGCAGGCGGGGCGAAAGGGGCGCGCGGCTGGGCCAGGTCGCGGGCGCGTTCGCTGTAATAGCCGGTGGGGTCGGCAGCCGCGGCTTGTTCCCACGCCTGACGGGCTTGGAGCGATTTGCCCTCGGCTGCGGCCAACTTCCCCAGCCAGAGATACACCGCGGCCACGTCGGCCGGGCCGGCGGTGTGCTCCAAGGCCTGCTGCAGGTCGACACCGGCGGTGGCGTCTTCTTCCAGCCGGTGATGGGTGATGGCGGCCAGGTACAGCGAGCGGAACGCATAGCCTGAGCCGGGGTACGTTTGCGCCAGGCGCTCCCACAGGGCGGCAGCCCGGGAAAGGTGCTGGGCGTACGACTGCACCCGCGCCGCGTCGAATAGGAACTCCGCGGCCCGCGGATGGCTGGGGGCCTTTTGCACGAAGGCCAGCAGGGTGGTGGTGGCCTGGTCGTATTGCTGCAGATAAGCCCATTGGGTGTAGGCCTTTTGTTCCCAGGCCTGATCCCAAAATTCGCTGGTGGGGTAGGACGAGATGACCACATCCCAGGGTTGGAGCGCGGCTTCGGGTTGGCCCATGGCCCGCAAGGCCAGGCCTTTGTAGTACGCCGCGGCCGCGCTGCCGCCGGGCTGGGCGTCGAGATAGCGGTCGAAAGCCTCCACCGCCGCGCCGTATTGCCCCGCGTAATAATCGGCCAGCCCGCGCTGCAAATCGTTGACCGGCACCCCGTCTTTGACCAGCACCAACAGCGCCTGATACGCAGGGTAAGCCTGGGGGTAGTGGTCGACCGCGTCCAAAAACGCCTCGTGGCCGCGCAGGGTGTCGCCTTGCGCCAGGTAAGCCTGGCCCATGTACCAATCCAACGCGGCGCGGCGGTAGCCGTTCTGTTCCGCCTGGTAGAGGTCGCGGTAGGCCGCGATGGCCTGGGCATAGTGGCCTTGCAGATGATAGGCCCGGGCCAGGCCCAGACGCAGGCCATACACCCGTTCGGGGAAAGGGTCGGCCTGGAGCGCGGCCTGATAAGCCGCGGCCGCGGCCTGATATTGCCCCGCGTTGAAACGGTTGTCGGCAATCCACTCATAGAGGTAAGGGTCGATGTAGCCCGGCCGCTGCTGCAGGAACGCCTGGTAAGCGTCTGCGGCCTCCGCGTAGCGTTGCAAGGCCTGGTAGGTGCGGGCCAGGTAGAAGTTGGCGTCGGTACCGGCGGTGGTTTGAGGGTATTGGTCGCGCACGTGGCGGAAGAGGCGCGCGGCCTGGGCATAATCACGGCTGCGCAGCGCCACGCGCCCTAACCCCAATTGGGCCGCGGCCAGGATGTCCCCTTGGGTGCTCTGGGCTACCGCGGTTTGGAACGCCTGCTGCGCGGCCTCCCAATCGCCGAAGAAAAGGGCTTGCCGGCCCCGCTGCAGCCAATCGGCCGGTTGGGGGGTGGGGGTTGGCGTGGAGGTAGGGGTGGGCGTCGGCGTGGGTGAGGGC
>JALUDX010000213.1 GCA_027053355.1 Anaerolineales bacterium
GGGCAGGCGTGGGGCGCGGCGTTGGCGAGGGTGCAGTCGCCACAGCCGTGGGGCGAAGGGTGGGCGGCTGCCGCGTGGCCGCGGGGGCAGCGCACGCCGCCAATATGCCCCCAAAAATCAAAAACAAGGCTAAAAAACGTTTCATGGTGCGGAAGCGGTGATGGAACGATCCAGCCACAAAGCGAAACTACGGGTTACGCAGACAGAAAACCACAGAAGACACCGAGAAGGCACAGAAAATGGGGAAGCGGGAAACGGGATGCGGCTGTTTGCGTCATCTTGGAGACCTTGGCGCCCCAAAATCTGCGTCTATCCGCCATCATCCGCGTTCGTCCGTGGCCTGTTTTCCCAAGGCTGAACAGTTACAACACGGGGACGAATTGCGAATGAGGACACGGATCTTGGGACGCCGAGCACCCCAAAGCCGAGGCCGAACAGTTCCCCGGTGACTTCTGAGGTGGCAAGGCCATAGCGGCGGGGAAGGAACGGGCGCGGCGTTCTACTGGGCTCTCATTTTACCGCAGGTACCGAACACAACACCCTACGCCTACAGGTTTTCTCTTCTCCCACGGCCGAACAGTCACTGCCCAAACACTAAAAGCGTGGTAGACTTTAACCGCGCGACGCGCACCATTCCCTCTCCAACCAAATCAAGGAGGAGCGCAAATGAAAGCCAAAAAAGTCTTTGCCCTACTCGCCCTGTTGGCCTTCGTGCTGCCGGTGGCATTAGGGGCCTGCGCCCCCAAGGCTACCCCCACGGCCGCACCGGCCAAGACCGAAGCCCCGACCAAGGCACCTCAACCCACCGCCGCTCCGACCAAGGCGCCTACCCCTACCCCCGCGCCGGCAGGCCCGAAAGGGGTCACTGCCGACGACCTACAAGGTACCACCATTGTCCTCTGGTTCCCCTGGAGCCGCCAGTCGGGCGATGCCTTTACCAAACTGGTCGATGAATTCAACAGCAGCAACAAGTGGGGGATCACTGTCAAAGCCCAATACCAGGGGCACTATAGCCAAATCTACGACAAGATGAACGCGGCCATCAACTCTGGTGACCTGCCCAACGTAGTCGTGGGCTACAACAACCAAATGTTGGCCTGGGACGACGCCGGTGGCGTGATCGCCGACATGCAACCCTACGTGGACAATGCCGCGTTTGGGCTGAGCAAAGACGAACAGGCCGATTTCTACGACCTATTCTGGAAGCAAGACGTGGTGAACGGCAAACGCTACGGCTTCCCGGTGATGCGCTCGGCGCAGGTGGTTTACTACAACGTCACCTGGGCCAAGGAACTGGGCTTCGACAAGGCGCCCACCACCACCGAAGAATTCAAGGAACAATCCTGCGCGGCGGCCCAAGCCAACAACACCGACGACAACCCCGACAACGACGGCACCGGCGGTTACATCTTGAAACCGGGTGCTTCGGTGATGACGAACTGGATCTGGGCCTTCGGCGGCGACATCGTAGACGCGAAAGGCAAGTACACCTTCAACACTCCCGAAGCGCAAGAAGCCGCCACTTACCTGAAAGACCTGATGGACAGCGGCTGCGCCTGGAGCGGAACGAACAAATACCCCAACCCCGAATTTGCCACCCGGCAGGCCCTGTTCGCAGTCGGCAGCATCGCGGGGTTGCCTTACCAACTCAGCGCAATGAAGAAAGCCAACAGCACCGACGAGTGGACGGTGGTACCCTTCCCCTCCAAGTCGGGCACGCCGGTGATGGACGTGTACGGCCCGTCGATGGCCATCGTCAAGTCTTCGCCTGAGCAGCAGTTGGCTTCCTGGCTGTTCATCAAATGGTTCACCTCGCCTGAAATCCAGGCCAAGTGGATCGAGGCCAGCGGCTACTTCCCCACCCGCCAGAGCACGTTCAAATACCTGAGCGACTACGTGAAAGCCCACCCGCAATGGGCGGCCATCCGCGACCTGGTAGAGAAGGGGTACGGCAAGTTCGAACCGCGCGACGCCTCGTGGAACGCGGTGCGCAAAGCCATGGGCGACGCGTTCGCCAAGGTCTTCCAGGCCGACTTCAGCAAAGACCAAATTCCGCAAGTGCTGCAAGATTTGCAGAAACAGGCCGAAGACGCCTGGGCTGAGTATCACGAGTAAGCCCAAGCCACGGCATTTCTCACCCGACGAGGTGGGCACCAATCTGTGCCCACCTCGTTTTTCGTAAGGGGGCGCTGGGTTTCTGTGCGCGGGAGGCGTGCGTGACCCCAGAGGGCGCAGCATGGCCACAGAAGCCATAGAAAACCCGCCCCGCCAAGCCCCGCGCCGAAGGGCGGGTATAATTGAGGGGGTTGGGCGGCGAGGGGCCCTTGCCGAAACACAAACTTGCAGACATCTCCCTTCCCTGAGGTTTCTATGCCGGTAATTTTCCCTTTTACGGCCATCGTAGGCCAGGAGCGCATGAAGCGGGCGCTCATCCTCAACGCGATAGACCAGCGCATCGGCGGTGTGCTCATCCGTGGCGAGCGGGGCACTGCCAAGTCGACCGCGGCGCGGGCGTTGGCCGCGCTGTTGCCCCAGGTCAAAGTGATCCAAGGCTGCCGCTTTGGCTGCGACCCCGACCACCCCGAAACCTGGTGCACAGAATGCCAGGCGCGCGCGGCCGCGGGGGAAGACCTGGCCGCCCAGTGGGCCTGGCGCGCGGTGCCCTTCGTCAACCTACCGGTCTCGGCCACCGAAGACCGGGTGGTGGGCACCTTGGACATCGAACGAGCCATCCAAAGCGGGGAGCGGCATTTCGAACCCGGCGTGCTGGCCGCGGCCAACCGCGGCATCCTCTACATCGACGAGGTCAACCTGCTGGACGACCACGTGGTCGACCTGCTGCTGGACGCGGCGGCCATGGGCATCAACATCGTCGAACGGGAGGGCGTATCGTTCTGGCACCCGGCGCGCTTCATCTTGGTCGGCACCATGAACCCTGAGGAAGGCGACCTGCGCCCGCAATTGCTCGACCGCTTTGCCCTGGCCGTGGATATTCGCGGGGTCACAGACCCCCACCAGCGAGTGCAAATCATCGAGCGCAACTTAGCCTTCGAAAACGACCCGCAAGGCTTTCGGCAGGCGTGGCTTCCCCACGAGCAGGCCCTGGCCGAGCGCATCGCGCAGGCGCGGAAACGGCTGCCAGGGGTGCGCCACACCTCGCGCGACCTGCTCACCATCGCCACGTTTACCGCGTCGTTGGGCGTAGACGGCCACCGCGCCGACCTGGTGATCCTCAAGGCCGCGCGCGCCCATGCGGCCTTCGAGGGGCGAGACGCGCTGAGCCCCGAAGACATCATGCTGGCCGCGGAGTTGGCGCTGCCGCACCGCCTGAAACGCACCCCCTTGGGGCAGAGCGAGGTTTCCTTCGCCGAATTGCAAGCCCGGCTGGCGGAATTGATGGGCCAGCCGCAGGCCGACGCGGCGTCGGTCAGCCCGCGGCGGCATCGGCAGGAGGCCGAAAAAGCAAAAAAAGTGTTCGGGGCGTGAAGCCCCAGCCCCAGGCCCAGCCCGCCGCCACCGACGCCCTGCGGGGCGCAGCGCAAGATGTGTTTGCCAGCAGTGGCGACGCGCGCTGGTGGGAAGGCGGGCAAGCCGCCGCCGCCCGCGCCACCCCCTTCACGCCCCAAAACCTGGACACCCCTTTGGATCGACGCACCCGCCGCCAGGGTGGGCGGCGCTCGCAGACCCTGACCCGCCGCAAAAGCGGGCGCTACATCCGCGCCCGCCGCCCCGAAGGCAAAGTCGCCGACCTGGCCTTCGACGCCACCCTGCGCGCGGCCGCGCCCCACCAACGAGAACGCCACGCCGCCGCACCCCCCGACGCCCCCGCCTTGTTGCTGCGCCCCCACGACCTGCGCGAAAAAGTGCGCGTCCGCAAAGCGAGCCACCTGATCCTCTTCGTGGTGGACGCGTCGTGGTCGATGGCCGTAGCCGAGCGGATGGCGGCCACCAAAGGCGCCATCTTCGCTCTGCTCACCGACGCCTACCAGCACCGCGACCGGGTGGGGCTGGTGGTCTTCCAGAAAAACCGCGCCGCCCTGGTTTTGCCGCCCACCCATTCGGTAGACCTGGCCTCCCGAGCCCTGCAGAACATCCCCATCGGCGGCAAGACGCCCTTGGCCGCGGGGCTGGCTTTGGCCTATGAAGTGGTGCGCCGCGAACGCCTGGCGCGGCCCGACGTCCGCCCCTTGCTCATCGTGCTCACCGACGGCGCGGCCAACGTGCCCCTTACCCCCGGCCGCCACCCCCTGGAAGACGCCTACGCTATCGCCGACCAAATCGCCGCCGAGGGCATCCGCAGCATGGTCATCAACATGGAAATGGCCGAGTTCGATCAGGGCTATGCCCGCGCCTTGGCCGAACACCTGAACGCCACCTGCCACACCATGACCGACGTGCGGGCAGAAACCCTCTACACCGCAGTGCGCCAGGCTTTGACCGCCTGACCCGCGGATGGACAACGGCTGCCCCTGGCTTTAACGCAGAAAGGCAACCAAGCAACCAAGTAACCAGCACCACTTCCCCTTCCTCAGTACCTCAGTACCTCAGTACCTCAACCCCTCAACCCCTCAATACCTCAACCCCTCGTTGGGCATAGAGGTATTTGTGACAGCCTTACTCAAGGAGTGTAAGGGGTGTCGGAGCGAAAAGTGACGAAGTTTTTAATAAAAACCTTTGCGATTGCGGCACTCAACTTTTTTATTGCCGTTATAGTGCTTGTAGTAGGATTGGTTTTGTGGAGTAGGTATTATTACGTCTTGTTGCCAGTGCCAGGTTCTCCCACTGTTCACTTAATCCTATTCTTGACGACTGTGGCAATGTTGGGATTTGGAGGAGGTGTAAAAATGGGTTCTATTTTACTATGGCGAGAAAAATCTTCTTTTACCTATTTCTTGTTTGGGGCGTTGTTGGGTTTGGGGTTGTTTGGTTTTCCATGCCTTATAATGGCCGTGAGCACATGGCCCCCGCGGAATGGAAAGATTGAATCTATAGCCGCGTTTGCTGGACTGCTCGAAACGGTCGTTGGAGTTACCATGTATGCTTGGCAAGCACACCTGGAAAGGAGGAAAGTATGAAAACCAGCAACTACAGAATACATAGACTACTAATCATTCTGGTAGTTATCCTTTTGGTAGGGGGATTTCAATTGGTGAGAGATGTCAAATCTGCGCCAGTGATACGACCTGAGGGGGCCTTGGTAGTATTCCGTGCTCCATTGACCTCATCTGAGGCAGGCTCTTTCTTACGAGAGTACAATCTTTCTCCTTCTGCTGTATATATGGTGGAAGAAGGATTGGTGGGTACTTACCGCACATATGAGCCCAAGGATATAGATGAATTTTTGGAGACGGCGCGACAGGAAAGCATAAGGGGGATGCAAAAAGCTTTACAATCAAATGCTATTCATCTGAGAGAATTCACTAAGCAGCATTCTCTTGCTGAGGTAGTTATACGCTCTTCACTTCAAAAAGAGCTGGCTTCTCTGCTCGATGCCCGGTTTGACCTTCAAAAAGCCGTAAGCGCCCTTCAAGGGAATGGCACTCCTTTTATCTATGCCTTGGAGGTAAAAGGAGAAGGTTGGACTCGTCTTGACAACGACCAGCGAATTGCCAATTTGCAGGCGTTTTCCTTTGGCGATAAGCCGCCTGTTCCTAGTACTAGCTTTCAGATGAATGAAATAATGCCTGTATTGCGACAAATGAGCCCTGGGGAAATGTATGATTTAGCAAAGGAGATAGCGCCTTGATTACTGCTTCTTAGCCACGTTTTGGAGGTGATACCATGAAAAGATCTTATTTCTTGGGTATTGGGATAATTGCCGTGATTCTTGCTATGGCGGCGATGATAGACGTTGCTCTTGCAAGCTACTACCCGAACCACGGGACTTTGTATTACGATGGAAACTCGTACGCGGATTCCTCGTTGTTGTGGGACACTCTGGGCCCATGGCAGCACAATGATCCGGGATATGAGCATGACCTCGCCGCGAAGAAGTATTATTTTAAGGGATGCACTAGCTGGACAAACTTGCCTGCGGGTTATGATGATTGTCCCACCGCTGGGGTGTCTGAGAATGGAGATATGTGGAGCTTTACCTTTGGAACATTCCATGCGAAGAAAATACAAGCGGGAGCTTGGTATTTCGGATTTTGGAGTTTGGAGAGAGGAACAGCCTCTTCTACACATTTTTATCTCAACGGCCAAGAAAATTACCATGGCTTTTGCCCATGGGATTCCATTTGGTGTATGAAGGCTAGTCGTACACTTCACTTACTACAGGGAGATTTCCACTCGGGTAGAGAATATAGAGGGAGTTGGAATAAATAGTAGAGAGAAGCCCAACCCCGCGTGTAGCGGACACGGCTACGCCGTGGGGCAACGTTGGCGGTTTTAGGGCGAAGGCACGCCGCCAACAGTGGTCAAGGTCGGCACCGCCGTGCCGCTGACGCTATCGATACCGCAATGCCTTCTTACCTTTTTCTTGGCCAGTTGAACCGCGAATACATCCTCCCCGTGGAGGGGCGCCCCCTGTTAGACGCGGCCGGGGGGCCGGTGCTCTACGCGGCCGCGGGCGCGGCGCTGTGGGGCGACGCGGTGGGGCTGGTCTCGCGGGTGGGTGAAGACTTCCCCCAACACTGGCTGGAAGACCTGGCCGCCCGCGGCTGGGATGTCTCCGGGGTGCGGGTGCTGCCCCAACCCTTAGAGACCCGCCGGGTGTTGATTTACGACCAGCGAGGCCGTTTGAGCGCGGCGCAACCGCTCCAAGCCTTTGCCCGGCGGGGAATCACCCTTCCCCGCGAATTGCTCACCTACCGCCCCCCCGCCCCCCGGCGCACCGACCTGGAC
>JALUDX010000214.1 GCA_027053355.1 Anaerolineales bacterium
TTTGCAGATGTGTCACTGCGAGGCGGCGTAGCCGCCGAAGCAGTCTCCCGCGGCTGAAGAGGGGATTGCTTCGCCCCTTCGGGGCTCGCAATGACACCATACGGCAGGGGCGGTGGGCGAGCAGCCGTTCGCCCCTACAAAACCGCCTTTGCCAAGGCGCCATGTAGGGGCGCACGGCGTGCGCCCGATTTGGATGCCAAGAGCCATCCAAAAATTCTTTGCAGATGTGTCACTGCGAGGCGGCGTAGCCGCCGAAGCAGTCTCCCGCGGCCGAAAGGGGGATTGCTTCGCCCCTTCGGGGCTCGCAATGACACCACCACGGTATTTTTCGGATAGAGTCTAAGTGATTACTTTGTTTACAGGAGGAAGCCATGAACCGACGAAGTCTCTTTCTTGGAGCCCTTGTGGCTCTCGTGTTGCTCGTAGGGAGCCTGAGGCTGGCTCAAGCCCGTTCCCTGCTCCCCGCGGAAAGCATAAGCACTGCTTTCACCTATCAGGGCTACCTTACACAAAACGGGCAGCCCGCCAACGGCACTTTTGATTTCCAGTTTCGGCTTTACGATGCAGCCACTGGGGGGAATCAGGTTGGCGACACCTTGACGCTGGAGGGCGTGGAGGTGGTGCAGGGGGTGTTTACCGTGCAGTTGGACTTTGGCGACAATGTATTCAACGGCCAAGCCCTTTGGCTGGAAGTGTCGGTGAAGAATCAAAATAGCGAGGATTATGTGGCGCTGACGCCGCGACAGGCGCTGACGGCCACGCCGTATGCCATCTACAGCCTGCATGCGCCGTGGAGCGGCTTGACCGGCGTGCCGGCCGGGTTTGCCGATGGGGTGGACAACGACACCACCTACACGGCAGGCACGGGGCTGGCGCTGAGCGGCGGGGCGTTCAGCCTTGCTGCGTCTTACCAGTTGCCGCAGGAATGCGCCAACGGGCAGGTGCCCAGTTGGGATGGCAGCCAATGGGTGTGCGCCGACGCGGGTACGGGCGACATCACGGCGGTGAACGCGGGCACGGGGCTCAGCGGCGGCGGCGACAGCGGCGATGTAACCCTGAGCGCGGACACCACCTACCTGCAGCGGCGGGTGAGCGGCACCTGCCCCGAAGGCTCGTCCATCCGGGTGGTGAACGAAGACGGCACCGTGGTGTGCGAGGCCGACGACGACACCACCTACACCGCGGGCACGGGGCTGGCGCTGAACGACGGCGCCTTCAGCATCACCACGCCCTATCAGTTGCCGCAATCCTGCGCGGACGGGCAGATCGCCAGTTGGAACGGCAGCCAATGGACCTGCACCGACGCCAGCACGGGCGACATCACGGCGGTGAACGCGGGCACGGGGCTCAGCGGCGGCGGCGACAGCGGCGATGTAACCCTGAGCGCGGACACCACCTACCTGCAGCGGCGGGTGAGCGGCACCTGCCCCGAAGGCTCGTCCATCCGGGTGGTGAACGAAGACGGCACCGTGGTGTGCGAGGCCGACGACGACACCACCTACACCGCGGGCACGGGGCTGGCGCTGAACGACGGCGCCTTCAGCATCACCACGCCCTATCAGTTGCCGCAATCCTGCGCGGACGGGCAGATCGCCAGTTGGAACGGCAGCCAGTGGGTGTGCGCCAACGACCAGGACACCACCACCTTTTGGTCTCTGACGGGCAACGCGAGCACCAACCCCGGCACCAACTTCCTCGGCACCACGGACGACCAGCCCCTGGTGGTCAAAGTGAACGGCCAGCGGGCGCTGCGCATTGAGCCCACCGATAACAACAACGCCCCCAACATCATCGCTGGCTGGAGCGGCAACAGCGTGGCCAACAACGTGAAAGGCGCTACCATCGCCGGTGGTGGATTGGGGAATGGCACCTTGGATTATTCCAACCGTGTAACGGCGGACTACGGCACGGTGGGTGGCGGTGCTCACAATACCGCCGGCGACTCTGCGACGGTTGCCGGCGGCTGGGACAACACCGCCAGCGGCAACTCTGCCACGGTTGCCGGCGGCATGAGCAACACCGCCAGCGGCGGGTATGCCACGGTGGCCGGCGGCTGGCACAACACCGCCAGCGGCGAGTGGTCTGTGGTAGTTAACGGTCAGTACAACACTGCAAGCGGCGAGGTCGCATTCGTGGGCGGCGGCTATTTGAATGTAGCCAGCGGTGATGGGTCTTTCGTGGGAGGAGGAGGGTTCACCAACGACGAGGACGCACCTAATCAGGCCAAGGCTGAGGATTCCGCCATTGTGGGTGGTAAAAACAACACCATCACATCTGCCGGCTCATATGCCTTTATTGGCGGTGGATCTGATAACCAAGCCACGGCTTCTCATGCTACGATATCTGGCGGCTATGGCAACGCCATCCAGCAGAGCAGCGATGCGGACAGTGGCGCCAGCATCGCGGCCGACTACGCGACCATCGCCGGTGGCAGCGGCAACACCATCCAGGCCGATGCCACCACGGACCCAGATCACCCCATCGCGGCCCAGTACGCGGCTATCGCCGGTGGTGAAGGCAACACCATTGCCCCGGCCGGTGGTCACGCCTTCATCGGCGGCGGCCAGAGCAACCAGGCCACGGCTTCTTACGCCACGGTGGCTGGCGGCGAGAGCAACGTCGCCAGCGCCGAGCATGCCGCAGTAGGCGGCGGCAACGGTAATACTGCCAGCGGCGGTTATGCCGCGGTGGCCGGCGGCTATCACAACACCGCCAGCGGCTATGAAGCCACGGTGGCCGGTGGCCTGAGCAACACCGCCAGCGGCGGAGAGGCCGCGGTAGGCGGCGGCGGTTGGAACATCGCCAGCGGCGGTTATGCCACAGTGGCCGGTGGCCGGACAAATGTCGCCAGCGGCGCAGGCGCGTTCGTAGGCGGCGGTGGCTGGGACGGCTCCAACCATGACGGCAATGAGGCTCAGGCCGCGGCGTCCACCATTGCCGGCGGCTATGGCAACGCCATCCAGCAGAGCACCGATAACGACACCAACACCACCATCGCGGCCGACTACGCCACCATCGCCGGCGGCAAGGACAACACCATCCAGGCCGATGCCACCACGGACCCGGACAACCCCATCGCGGCCCAATACGCGGCCATCGCCGGCGGGCAGAGCAACACCATTGCCGCACATGGCGATCACGCCTTCATCGGCGGCGGCGAGAGCAACCAGGCCACGGCTTCTCATGCCACGGTAGCCGGCGGCATAGGCAACACCGCCAGCGGCAATATGTCCACGGTGGCCGGCGGCAGGAGCAACACCGCCAGCGGTGATGGTGCCACGGTGGCTGGCGGTGGCGGTAACACGGCCAGCGGTAACGCTGCCACAGTGGGCGGCGGCGAGGGCAACCAGGCCTCAGCTCTTCATGCGACGGTAGGCGGCGGCGAGGGCAATACCGCTAGCGGCAATGCGGCCACGGTACCAGGTGGTAGTGGGAACACCGCGGCCGGCGACTACAGTTTCGCCGCCGGGTATCACGCCCAGGCTAACAACAACGGCTGCTTCGTCTGGGGCGACAGTAACGAAGACACCAATCACCCTCTGGCCTGCAACGACGACAACCGCACCCTCTTCCGCTCCACCGGCGGGTTCTACATCTACACCAGCGCTGATCTCAGCACCGGTGTGTACCTGCCTTCCGGCGCCAACTCCTGGACGGCGGTCAGCGACCGCGCTACCAAGGAAAACTTTACGCCTGTGGACGAGGAAAATTTGCTGGAGCGGTTGGCTGCCATGCCCGTGCGTGAATACCACATCAAGAACCAGGCCCCCGGCATCCGCCACCTCGGCCCGGTAGCGCAGGATTTCTACGCGGCCTTTGGCTATGGCGAAACCAACCGGGGCATCAACATGGAAGATGCGGTGGGCGTCTCCTTCGCCGCCATTCAGGGCCTGTACGCCGAAAACCAGCAGCAGGCCGCCCGCATCGAGCAACTGGAGAAGGAAAACGCAGCCCTCAAGGCGCAACTGACCAGCCAGCAGGAACAACTGGAAAGCATGAACGAGCGGCTCACCGCATTGGAGCGGGGCGGCTCGCCGGCCTCCCCCGTTTCCTCCGGCTTGCTCCCCGGCGCGGTGCTGCTGCTCGGCCTTGCCCTTGTGCTGAGGCGGCAGCGGAAGGAGGGGTAGCCGTTAACGCATTGGCTTGCAACAAAAAAGCAGAAGGCATTGTGCCTTCTGCTTTTTTGTTTTCGTGTAACTGCCTACCCTGCATCGAAGACGAGGTTGACAAGCACGATTTCAGCAACTCTGCCACGCTATGAAACAATATTACACCTTGCTCGCCCTCACCTCACCCCCGCTGCGCGCCCCCTCTCCTCTCCTCTCCTCTCCCATTTCAAAGGCGGACAGGGGTCTATCAGACCCCTGTCCTACCTCCCCCAAAGGCAGAACAAGCGGAATGTTGCACTTTTAGCGCCGACAAGGCAATTTGGCAAAGTGAGGCTATTGTCCGAATTTCGCAATCTTATTGCTAATGTCTGCCTTTTCGGCGGAGGTTCTTTTGGAGTGCGACAACATGTTGCCGCTTTGGAAAGCGGCGCTGTTGCACATTTCCAAATTATTTTGGCAATCCCTGGATGTACCCGGAAAGGCTTGTCGGGTTTTTCCGGAGCGACCTGGAGGTTCGCGCAGGCGGACTTTGCCCCTTTTGTAGCCCGTGACTTCAGTCGCCGGGCTCAAACGGCAGCAGTTGAAACTGCACCTACCGCTTGCGAAGTCGCCCTGCGGCGACTTCCTTTTTGTCGGGCTTATTTGTGAAACTGCTATAGCGCCGCACTCCAAAAAATGGCATCTTCAAGGGCGGAGCCGCCGCGAAGCAAGGCTCTGGGGGAGTGGTGAGGGCGAAAAGCCACGGTTTTGGCAGGGAGAGACTATCAGGGGCTATTAACTTATCCGCCTTGTGCCTTGCCGTGTAGCAGGTGGGTGGTTACGTTTTCGTATGGTTTGCTTGCTTTTTGCTGGTGCTTCACTCCTCTCGCAACACTTCAACCACCGGCAAGCGGGCCGCCCGCCGCGCGGGCAGGTAGGCCCCCAAGGCGGCCACGACCACCATGCCCGGCAGTAGCAGCGCCAACCCGGCCCCGTCGGTGGGCACGGGAATGGGCCCCAACCCGACCATTCGCGCCAGCGCGTTGAACAGCACCTTGGCCGTTGCCACGCCCAGGGGCGCGCCCACCCCGTAGCCGACCACCGCCATCGCTGCCGCAGCGCTGATCAGCGTCAGTAATGCTTGCCCTCGCGTCATGCCCAACGCCTTCAAGATGCCCACCGTGCGCCGCTCTTCGGCCACGCTCAGGCTCAAACTGCTCAGCACGCCCACCGCGGTCAGCAGCCCCAGCAGCACCGAAAGCACTATCACCGTGGTCTTCAAAATCTTTCCCATGTCTCTCCCTGAGTCGTCGTTTTTGAAAATGTTTTGCAGCACTTCGCCGTCAAGCCTTTCGCCAAACTGCCCTTTGAGGTCGGCCAGCACCGCGTTGGGGTTGGCGTTGGGTTTGAGTTTGATGTAAATGAGGTTGGGCGCCTCTTGCGGGAAAGCATGCAATGGAAGCAGGAACATCTGCCCAAGGTTGTTTATATCGCGGTAAACGCCCACAATGCGAAAGGTGTGCTCTTGCCCCTTTGCCACGATGACCACCTTGTCGCCCAAATGCCAGCCGTGCTGATGGAAGATGGTGTAGGCCGCCACGGCTTCGTCTTCGGCCTGCGGCATCCGCCCTTCCAGCAGCATGTTGGCAAACAAGTCCCAATCGCCGCAAATTAATCGGGGGTAGAGGTCGCGCTTCCCGCCCTTCAACCGCACGCTGGTCACGGCCTGACACGCGTAGGTGAGCACATCGTCGCGCGCTTTGATCGCGGCCAACACCTTGCTGGACGAAATGCCGTTTTCTGCCCAAACGATGAGGTCGGCGTTGGGGACGATGCCCATCCCCACCGGGTCGTGGGTGAACTCGGCAACGGTCGCGCCGAGGGTTAGGGCTACCGCGATGGCCAGCGCGCCCACGGCCAGCCCCAACGACGTAAGGGCGGTGCGCGCGGGCGTCGCGAACAGGCTGGTCAGGCCGTAGGCGAGCGGGAAAGGCAGCCGCAGCAGGCGCGCCGGGCGGCGGCGAGGCGGCTCCATGCCCTGGCGGATGGCGGTCACCGTATCCAGGCGGGCGATGCGCCGCAGAGGGAAGGCGGCCGCCAGCGCGACCAGAGCCAAGATCGCGGCCAGTACGGCCAAAAGCGCCCACAGCGGCGGCAAGGGCGTGCCCACCGCATAGGTCTCGGCCAGTTGGGCAAACACCCGGCGGGAAATGGGAATGCCCGCGGCCATGCCCACGGCCGCCGCGATCAGCGCAACGAGCAGGTATTCGCCCAAATAAATCAGCGCCAGTTGCCCGTTGGTGAAGCCCACCGCCCGCAGCAGGCCGATCTGCCGGGTCTGCGAGCGGAGCGCACCGGCCACCGCGTTGGCAATTAGAAAACCGGCCACCACGATGGCCATCACTGCAAAGACCAACACGAACACCGACTGGATTTGCTGCCCAAAGCCCGCGAAGCGGCGTATCAGGAGCCAGGTGTAGCCTTCCACCGTTGCGTCTGCAGGGAAGGCGTGGCGCAGGGCTTCCAAAACCGCCTCCGCGCGCTCAGGCTGGCGAATTTGCAGGCCCACATCCCACGAGTCGGGCTTCACCCCGTGCGCCTTCATGGCCGCGGCCAACGTCCCTTCCCCCGTGTAAGCGCGGGCGGGCTTGCAGTCGGGGTAATCGCAGAATTCCGAGGTGATGAAGGTGCCGCTCACGGTGAAGGTGTTAGGCGTTTTGCCAAGCCACACTTTTACCTTGT
>JALUDX010000215.1 GCA_027053355.1 Anaerolineales bacterium
TTGCTCGTCAGAATGGCCATTTGTCCTTTGATGGGCCAGCGACCCTCTCTCTGGCTTCCCCGGTAGAGGCTCTTCTGGAATCTCTGGCGCTGAACTTGATGCGGGGGCGGTATTTCCGGTTGGGGAAGGCCATTTTCGAACTCACCTCGGTGGAGGTGGCGATTCCCCCCACCTTCCGCCGCCCCGTTTTGCTCAAGGCCCTTTCCCCCATCACCGTGTACAGCACCTTGGAGACCCCGGATGGCCGCAAGAAGACCTACTACTACGCACCCCAAGAGCCGGAGTTCGGCCGCCTGGTGCTGGAAAACCTGCGCCGCAAGATCCGGGCCTGGACGGGGGAGGACCTCCCGCCCGACGGCGCGAACTTCCGGCCGGTGAAGGTGAGCAACCGCAACTTAGTGGTGGCCCGCTACAAGGGCACCATCATCAAGGGCTGGACGGGCATTTACGAACTTGACGCGCCCGAGCCCTACTTCCGCATGGCCTTAGACGCGGGCCTGGGCGCCAAGAACAGCCAGGGGTTTGGCTTCGTGGAGGTGTGGGAGCCAAAGGGGAGGCGCAGAGGGGCTGAAGGATAACGCTTCCTGCGCTCCCGGCAGCCCCGTATGAAGACGAATTTCGGAGGCGAACCATGTTAGAGGGACTACGTGTTCTGGGTGAAGCCGCTTTGCAGTGGCGCCGTCCCCATGCCAGCAGCAACGAGGAAGCCTTGCTGCAATCCCTGGTCAAGGTGGACGATTTGGGCCGTTACGCGGGCATCGTGCACCTTGACTTGAAAATGGAGGACGGCCGGTGGCGGCTGGCTTCTCATAAAATGCACGAGATGGACAGCGAGCACCTGTACCAGGCCTTGTGGGTGGGACACGCGTCGCGCAATGTGGCGCAGGACCGGGTAACCGTCGCCAAGTTGGACTATCTTATCTCCCAGGCGCTCCCCGCCCTGGCCCTGGGGCTGGAAGACGCGACTTTGCGAGAAGAAATTGAGCGCGCACTGGCAGAAGTTTACCTGGAACTCCCCCTGCAGAAGTCGGCGGGGGAACGATACCGGTGGGTGTGGAACCTGCCTGCGCTGGGCTGGGCGGACTGGGAGTGGGTGCCCAAAGCCCGCCGCAAGGAACTGGAAGCCCTGGCCGCGGCTCAGGGTACTGAGAGCCTGACCTCTTCCCTGATTCAGGCCTATGCCCAGACCCAGGGCGCCAAGAAAGCCATTGCCCTGATGGCGGCCATCTTGCAGGTAGGGATCCAGCAAAAACTTGATCTGGACAAGAAGGCCAAGTACCTTTACACGCTGCACTTGAACGGCCGCTGGTTGGCCAGGGAACCCGCATACCATCGTTATCTCTACGACAACTATCTGAGCGACGTGTTCGTGAAAGCGCGTCCCGGACGCTGCCACGTTTGTGGTCAGCACCGAGACGAAATAACCGAGAACACGACTCGCTTCTGGTTGAAAGTGTACATTACGGATAAGCCCGGCTTTGCTAGCGGTTTTCGCAAGACAAATTTCTATCGCAACTATGCCATCTGTCGTCAATGCTACCAGACTCTGCTGGCAGGGGAGACATTTATGCGCACCCGGCTGAAGAGCCGTCTGGGTCAGTTGACGAGCAAAGTGTATATCGTCCCTATCTTCCACCGACCGGATGTGCGACCACCGGCCGCGGACCTGGAAGCCTGGACGGGGTACGTAACCGATCGCTGGGAAGCGACCCTGACCTGGGAAGGATGGCAATCATTCCAAGGAAAACTCAAAGCCTACCAACGCTTTGAGAACACCAAGGCTTCTTACTTGCTGGACTTCCTGTTCATTCAGGACGATGGGCGCTCCACCAAGTTGCAGCAGTACATCCGGGACGTTCCCCCTTCTCGCCTGGACGAGGTGGACGAGGCGCGCCACCGGACCCGTTCTTTTGCTCAGCAACACCTCGCGCTTATCCGCACAGAGCGGTGGGATCCCTGGGACCTGGGTCTGAACACCATCTTCTACCTCTTCCCCATCGGCAAGCGCGGCCACGGCCAGCAAGCCTTTTTCCAATTCCTGGAGGCTTTGCTTTCCGAGCGCCCCGTGAACTTCCGCGAATTGCTGCCCTTGTTCCTGGAGACCGCGAGCGTGCATCGTTTCCAAAAGTACGGCGCGTACGTCCATGCGCCTCAAAAGGATCCTGATGCAGCGCTACGATTGTTCCTGGTTCAAACCCACCTGTTGCGTTACTACCTGAGCATTTTGCACCTTTTCAGAGGAGGACGACCGATGAGCGATGTCAAGTATGCAGACGAAATACGTAATTTAGTTCCCGAGGACGTGTGGAGTTACATGGATGCCTTGGGATTGGGGACGGCGGAACGGGCGTTGTTCCTGCTGGGCGTCCTGGTCGGCGAAATTGCCCGTGCCCAGCAGGCCACAGGCTCGGTGCCTATCCTAAACAAGATTCACTTCCAAGGGATGGACGCTAACAAGGTGCGACGATTGAGCAACGAGATGTTGGATCAACTCCGCATTTACCGCGCACTGAACCCCACCACGCGTGACCTGTTCGCGGCTTCCCGAGCGCTCATGGACCAGGCAGGGGGGCTTCTATCCCCGGCTGAAAACACCTACTGGGTGCTTTCGGGGTACGCGTTTGATCACTTGCGCCGGTTTGGCGGTTCTAAAAAGCAGGATGAAGGGACTGCCACGGGGTGAGAGCATGCCAAATATCGTGCACAGGCGTCGTAAATCCATTCGCCTGAATAGGTGGGATTACCGCGCCCCCGCGGCGTATTTCGTCACCATCTGCACCCACGACCGCGTGCCCTTGTTTGGCCGGGTGGTGGATGGGGAAATGGTGTTGAACGCGTTTGGGGAAATTGTGTGGGAAGAATGGTTCCGTTCCGCGGAAATTCGCGCGGAAATTGAATTGTTTCCCGACGAATTCGTGGTCATGCCTAACCACATTCACGGGATTGTGTGGATTGTGGAAACGGATGATGGGACCGGACACCGCGACGACGCGGTAGAGGTGCACGGCCGTGCGCCCAATGTAGGGGCGACCGGCCGGTCGCCCCTACAACCCCGGGGGCCAGCGCCCCGTTCGTTGGGTTCGTTCATTGCGGGATTCAAATCTGCGGTTACCAAACGCCTCAACGTGTTGCGCAACACCCCCGGCGCGCCTGTGTGGCAACGGAACTACTACGAACACATCATCCGCACCGCGCGGGCCTTGAACGCCATCCGGCGTTACATCGCCGACAACCCTCTACGCTGGCACCTGGATCGTTACAACCCCCATGCTACCGGCCCCGACCCTCAGACCCGCGCCCTGTGGCATATGTTGCAAGCCGAAGGTGAGGCAGTGCCTCGCCCCTACCAACTCCATGCAAAATCCAAAAAGGAGGTATCCCATGACCGTCACCCGAAATAGCGAAATCTTGTTCCTGTACGATGCCCGGTTGTGCAATCCCAACGGCGACCCCGATGAGGAAAATCGCCCGCGCATGGACTACGATTCCGGGCGCAACCTGGTGAGCGATGTGCGCTTGAAGCGCTATCTGCGCGATTACTGGATCGCATGGGATGAAGAGGATTGGACAAAACGCCCCTGGTCTTACCCCCAGCCTCAAGATGTGTGGGTGCGTACAATGGGAGGAAGCGTCGTGTCGGCCAAGCAACGCATTGACGGCCTGGCGCAAGCGTTCTTCCATGATACCGGGGCAAAAAAGCAAAGCACCAAGGATGTGGCAAAGGACAGCACCTTCCGCGAATGGTTGTTAGCACGCTTGATAGATGTGCGCCTTTTCGGCGCCACCATGCCCATCGGTTCGGAAGAGGGCGCAGGTAGCCATATCACCTACACGGGTCCGGTTCAATTCTCGTGGGGTTATTCCCTTAACCGTGTAGAACTTCTCCCCTCCTCTACCATCACCTCTCACTTTGCCGGTCGGGAACGAGGCGAGAAGGGAGAATATGGCACCATGGGCAAGGATTGGCGGGTCAAGTATTCCTTCCTGGCCTTCTACGGCTTGGTGAGTGCCTGGCGCGCGCGGGAAACGGGCCTTCTGGACACGGATGTCAAATTGCTGGGCCATTCGCTCATCAACAGCCTGCCCCTGATAGCGACCAGCCGCAGCAAGATCGGCCAGACCCCGCGGCTTTACTTGCGGATAGAGTACAAGGACGACGCGACGTTCTTGGGGGATTTCCGCACCCGCTTGCGATTAGGCAAGGACGAGGGGCTGGAGAGCAATGCCGACGTGTCCTTGGACTTTGGCCCCCTGGTGGAGTGGCTGAAGGGACATCAAGACGCCATTCAGTGGGCGGTAGTGTGGGCTCATGATGAGTTTGGCCCAGGCGCGGCTCTGGCTACCGGCCTGAAGGAAGAATTGGGAGAGGATGTGGTACAAGATCTCAACGACCTGATGAAGAAGATCCGAGCCTCCTCATAAAGGAGGACATTATGGGACCGTTAGTCGCTTTTGATCTGGTGGGCCCGATGGCTCACTTCCGCAAGTTTTATACCAACTCATCCTCCCTCTCGTACCACGTGCCACCGCGCACTACGCTGATGGGCGTTATTGCCGCGCTGTTGGGGTGGCGGCGAGACACATATTACCAACGCCTCTCCTTGGACAAGGCCCGCATTGGGGTCGCCTTGAGGGCACCGGTGCGCACCATCATCCAGACGGTCAACTTATTGCAAACCAAACTGGAGGACTGGCACGGTCGTGAGGCGCGCACGCAAATACCCGCAGAGTGGGTGCTTCCCAAGGAGACTGTGCCTTCCTCGCTGCTGCGCTATCGGGTCTTCTTCCAACACGAGGACGCAGGCATTACCCGAAGCGTGGCGGAGTGGGTAAGCATACCTCGTTACGCCTATCCCCTCTTTCTGGGAGCAGCTTTCTGTCCAGCCTGGGTGGAAAACGGGCGCCTTTACGAGGAGGATGAAATCCGGTGGGCGAGCGATACCCAGCCGGCGTTGGTGGACACGGTTGTGCTCACCAACCGGATCACCGAATCTTCACGGCTTGTTGCCCCGGGCATTCGCATCCTCCCGGACCAGATGCCGTTGGACTTCCACCCGGACAGGACATTGCGCGCTGTGGCCTCGGTGCTTTGGGAGGATAACGGAAAGCCTTTGCGGCTGAGCGTGACGGGAACGCGGTTCCACTTGCCCGATGACCCGCCCAATATCTGGCATGTGTTTCTGGAGGAAACAGGCGATGCCACGGGCTGAATCCCATCCGGGACGAGCGCTGCAAGACCACTTACGCGAAGTGGCCCGGGGCGCACGGGACGCGCTGGCTCACCCGGCACTCCGGGCCCGAGATCTGCTGGGGAGGATGGCCTACCTGGTAGGTGCCAGCCACGACGTGGGCAAGTATACGTCGTTCTTCCAAGCGCATCTGCATGGCAAACGGCCTCCCAATGGGCTGGAGTTTCACGCCTTCCCCTCGGCCGTGTTCGCGGCTTGGCTTGCGCGTGATCAAGTGGGAGAGCGTGGCTGGGATGATCCACAGGCCTATCTTCCCCTGCTGGCCTTTGTCGTCGTACACCGGCATCATGGCCACTTGCGGGCACCCGGCAACCTGGTGCCCAGCCTGGACGCGCTTGACGCCTGGACCGCGCACAAAGATAAGATGCTCCCTGCTCCGTTACAACGCCTTCGCGTCCAGTGGAACGACCTTCACGACCGGCGTGATGAGGTGGTCTCGGAACTCAACGCCTTGGGGCTTGGTGATGTGACGCCCTTCTTCGCCGAGCCAGCCGAGGTCACTGAAACTCTGGAGTATCTGGCCCGTTCTCTCTACTTTCTGGACAAGCCCTCTGGCCCCCTCGCAGCGGATGATCGTCCCCGCCTGGCCTTGTGGGGCCAGTTGCTCTTCTCTGCGCTCATTGATGCGGACAAGCGCAGCGCGGCCGGACTGAAGCCTCTCCCCCCGCGGCCTCACCTGCCCGGTAACCTGGTGGCGCGCTATGTGTCTCATCGTTTCCCGCAACCCCGCCACGACCTGGATCTGGAGCGATCCGCCTTCTTCCGCACGGTGACCGAGCGCGCCCAGTCCATCCCCGTGCCGCCTCCCTGGCCCCTCTCCCTGACCGCGCCCACAGGCATGGGCAAAACGCTGGCCGCGCTCTCTGCGGCTTTCGTGCTGCGGGAGCGCCTGGCCAAGCATTACGGCACAGCCCCGCGCATCGTGTACGCGCTGCCCTTCATCAACCTTATTGAGCAAAACTATCAGGTGGCGCGGGATGTGCTGGCCTGGGGCGCGCCCAATTTCGCGGCCAACGAGCACCGCTACCTGCTGCGCCATCATCATTTGGCTGACATTGCTTACAAAGTGGAGGACGAAAACCGCCCCGTAGCCGAGGCTCTGCTTCTCACCGAAGGGTGGGAGAGCGAAATCGTGGTCACCACCTTCGTGCAGGTCTTCCACACGCTGCTGGGCTATCAGAACGGGATGCTGCGCAAACTCCATAACCTCATCGGCGCAGTGCTGGTGCTGGACGAGTTGCAGAACTTGCCCATGGAATACTGGCAAGTGAGCCGACAAATCTTTGATGTGCTGCGGCAGGAGATGGGCTTGACCGTGTTGCAGATGACGGCCACCCGGCCCCTGGTCTTCGTGGATGGCGCAGGCCAGCCGACTGCCGAGGAACTGCATCCCGACCCACCGCGGCTTTTCGGCCTAATGCGCCGCACTGAAATGGAGGTAGACCTCACCCCGCGACCGGTGGAGGGCTTGGCCGACGAAGTGTCCGATCTGGCGGAACGGCATGGCTCGGTGATGGTGGTGGTCAACACTGTACGCACCAGCCTGGAACTCTACCGGGCACTGCGGG